>VAXZ01000075.1:2558-5330 GCA_005885035.1 Actinomycetota bacterium | reverse complement strand
ACGCCATCACCAGCGAGTACCAGAAGCTCGATCCCGGCGACGCTTCGTACTTCGATCGACAGCGCTCGACCTTCGAGAAATCGGGCCTCGGGCAGTACCACGCCCTCATCTCCCAGATCGAGGCGAAGTACGCAGGAACGGCCGTCGGCGCGTCCGAGAGCATCTTCGCGCTCATGGCGCCTGCCCTGGGCCTGAACCTGATCACACCGCCTGCGTTCCTCACGGCCATCAGCGAAGGGACGGAGCCCACGGCGGCCGACAAGGCCACGATCGACCACCAGATCTCCGCCCATGAGATCGAGGTGTACGTGTACAACAGCCAGAACGCGACGCCGGATATCCAGCGCCAGATTGACGAGGCCAGGGCGGCGAACATCGCGATCACCACGATCACCGAGACGCTCTTCCCGGCCGGCGCGACGTTCCAGGCCTGGCAGGTCACGCAGCTCAAGGCGCTCGAGACCGCGCTCCACCAGGCGACCGGCAGATGAAGCCGGCGCGTCTCGTCGCCGGCGCCCCCACCTCGACCGAGGTGATCCATGCGCGCGGGGCGTCCGTGCGGTTCGGCGAGCGCCTGTTGTGGAGCGCCGTCGACCTGCACATCGGCCCCGGAACGTTCACCGCGATCCTCGGCCCGAACGGAGCCGGTAAGTCCACGTTGTTGAAGGTGCTCCTCGGCCTGCAGCCCCTCGCCGGTGGGAGCGTTGATGTGCTCGGCGCTCCGGCGGGAGCGGCACGCCGGCGCATCGGCTACGTCCCCCAACGCGGCGGCTTCGATCGGACGCTTCGGATCCGGGGCCTCGACGTGGTTCGCCTGGGCCTCGACGGGAGTCGATGGGGTGTGCCCGTCTCCGCCAACCGCGCGAAGCGGACGCGGGAAGCGGTGGCGGAGGTCGTGGACCTGGTCGGCGCGAGCCAGTACACGAGTCGGCCGATCGGCGAGCTCTCAGGCGGGGAGCAGCAGCGGCTGGTGGTCGCCCAGGCGTTGGTCCGTCGACCGGAGCTGCTCCTGCTCGACGAGCCGCTCGATAGTCTGGACCTCGCCAACCAGGCCGCCGTCGCCGCGTTGGTGCAACGGATCTGTCGTGAGCGCGGCGTCACCGTGGTGATGGTGGCGCACGACGTGAACCCGATCCTCCAGTTCCTCGACCAGGTGGTCTACGTGGCCGAGGGCAAGGCGGTGGTCGGTGCGCCGAACGACGTCATCACGACCCAGACCCTGAGCGCGCTCTACGGCGCCAGGGTCGAGGTGCTACGAGCGTCCGACGGACGGCTGGTCGTCGTCGGAACCCCCGAGGCGCCCGCGCTCCACGCCGACCGGCACGCGGGGTGAATCGTGACCCTGTTCGACTATCCGTTCATGATCAACGCGCTTCGCGCCGGGACGATCGTCGCGGTCGTCTCCGGAGCGATGGGCTGGTTCATGGTGCTCCGCCGGCAGACCTTCGCCGGACACACCCTGTCGTTGATCGGGTTCCCCGGGGCCGCCGGTGCGATCCTGATCGGCCTGGCTCCGGCGTTCGGCTATTTCGGGTTCTGTCTGGTCGCCGGGGTCATCATCGCGATGGCCTCCCCGCCGGTCGGCTCGGCTCTCTACAGCGAGGAGTCCGCCGTGATCGGGTCGGTGCAGGCCCTCTCACTTGCGTGCGGCTTCCTCTTCGTGAACCTCTATCACGGCGATCTAAACGGCCTCACGAACCTCCTCTTCGGGAGCTTCCTGGGCATCACGAACGGCCAGGTCCTATCGCTGCTCGCGGTGGCGCTCCCCGCGCTGGTCGCGCTCGGTCTGATCGCCCGCCCGTTGCTGTTCGCGAGCGTCGATCCCGAGGTCGCGGCCGCCGCGGGTATCCCGGTGCGGTTGCTCGCCGTGGTCTTCCTGCTGCTCCTCGGCGTGGCTGCGGCCGAGGCCAGCCAGATCACCGGGTCCCTCTTGGTGTTCGCCCTGCTCGTGCTTCCTCCGGCGACGGCGCAGGTGATCACCGGCCGGCCGCTCCTCGGGGTCGGTCTCTCGGTGCTGTTGGGTGTCGCGGTGACGTGGGCCGGACTGGTCATGGCGTATCACACGCCGTATCCGACCGGGGCCTTCATCACCACCCTGTCGTTCGGAGCGTACGTCGCGGCCCGAGGCATCCGGGTCCTCAACGCCCGTACGAGGAAGGATCCTGCATCGATGGCCGAGGGACTCACATGATCGGGACGCCGGCGTTGCTCGGGTGGGCGCTTCCCATCGTGGGACATCCGTTCATGCGGAACGCGTTCTTGGCGGGAACGGGGATCGCGGCATGCTGCGGAGCGGTTGGATACTTCGTCGTGCTCCGTTCCCAGGTATTCACGGGGGACGCCCTCAGTCATGTCGCGTTCACGGGTGCATTGGCCGCCCTTGCGGCGGGAGCCGACCTGCGGCTCGGGTTGTTCGGCGCGACGATCGCCGTCGCCGTAGGGATGGGGCTGCTCGGCAGATCCGGCCGGGCCGACGACGTCGTGATCGGCAGCGTGTTCGCCTGGATGCTCGGCCTGGGCGTCCTGTTCCTTTCGATCTACACGTCGAGCAGCAGCGGGGCCAACGGAACCGCGGGGGTGAGCGTCCTGTTCGGCTCCATCCTGGGTCTCTCGGCCGGCGCGGCCCGAGCCGCAGCCATGATCGGAGCCTTGATCGTGGGCGGCCTCCTCCTGATCGCGCGGCCCCTGCTGTTCGCGAGCCTGGACGAGGCCGTCGCCGCCGGGCGCGGGGTGCCGGTCCGGGCCCTCGGGATCGGATTCCTCGCGCTCGTC
>VAXZ01000075.1:0-2303 GCA_005885035.1 Actinomycetota bacterium | reverse complement strand
GCTCCGGCAGGTCGGCCAACGGCTCACTCCGCGGCGTCGTTCCCTGCTCCGGATCCTCCGCTCGGCAGTCCGTCCACTGACGATCCACGAGATCCTCGATCGGGGGAGCGGGCTCGCCATGAGCTCGGCGTATCGGAACCTGACCGTCCTGGAGCACGCAGGGGTCGTCAACCGCGTGATCACGAAGGAGGACTTCGGCCGCTACGAGCTCGCTGAGGAGCTCACCGAACATCATCACCATCTCGTCTGCTCCTCCTGTGGACTGGTCCGCGACCTCCTTTCGGATGTGGACGCCGAACGCCTGATGAGCCTGGCGATGCGTCGTGCGACCGAGCAAGGGTTCACGCCGGCCACCCACCGCCTGGACATCGTCGGCCTCTGCGCGGGATGCTCGGCGAGAAAGCCCGCCCAGCCTCGTACGCGCGCTTCAGTGTGACGTTCGCGCTCCGAGGTAGGAGCGGTCGCCGATCCAGAGCCCCGGTGGTGCGGCGAGCATCACCGCCAGCGCGTCGAGCCGCGGCGCGTACTTCGCTCGTTTCTCCGTGAAACGACTGAACGCCTCGTCAGCCGGGCGGATCGCGAAGCCATCGTCCTTCATGTCGTCGAGCACGTCCTCGAACTCGTCGCGCTGGATCACCGCCTCGCGCTCCGTGAGCCTCAGGTAGTAGAAGAGATCCTCCACCGCATGCACGCCTGTCCCGTACATGAGCTTCGCGTGCTCGTCGGGCTCGTCGTCGACCGCGGTGAGGATGAGGGTGGCCGCATCGAGCACGGAGCCGAGCGAGGTGACCCACGACGTGTTGTCGTGGGGCGAACGGAACAACACGAGGATCGGATACGACATGTGACTCTCGAGGACGTCGGCAACCCATCGCTCCCACTCCGCGAACAGCTCCGGCAACGCGGACGCCATGCCTGCATTCCCCATCCGGTGGAGCAGCTCTGGGCCCGAGGGAGGAGACCCGGCCCGAGCGTCGAGCAGCAGCACGCCCACCTCACGACGGTTGAACGCCTGGTAGAGGACCGGGAGGTAGGCGATCACCACGGCGAAGAGCCCCAGTCCGGTCGCCCCCGCGAGGACCACGACGGCCCGGGTCCAACCGTTCGCCGCCGCGGGCCCGATCCCGAGCGTGAACAACGATGACCCGCTGGTGTACAGGGCGTCCTCGAACGAGCCATCGGTGCGCCCCAGCCCGTGCACGAATGCAGGGCTCCACAAGATGAGCGCATACCCAAGCAGGGCGAGGAAGACCCACCCCACGAGCTGAACGAAGAAGAAGACGGGTGCCGCCGCAGACAAGACCCGTTCCCGGGATGCGGCAGTCTTCTTGCGCAGGCCGAACCAGCGCCACGGCCGCCAGAGCAGTCGGTACAGGATCCGGCCGAGGCGGGTCCGCCCGCGTGCCGCCCGGGGCATGACGAGGGTCCGCAGCACGTCGAGCAACGCGTAGGACAAGATCACGATGCCGACCGGAAGCGCGATCCACCGCATCGACCAAGCCTACCTTCGGGTCCGAGCGGGACCTCTGGCGGCTCGGAAGGATGTGCCGGGCGGAAGGGTGGGCCCCCCGGGACTCGAACCCGGAACCTGCGGATTAAGAGTCCGTTGCTCTGCCAGATTGAGCTAGAGGCCCGCCGAAGGATAGCAATCCTTCGGCGGCTCTCAGCGGGTCACGACGCCTTCTGTCTCCGGTGGATGTCGCCGTTGTTGAGGTCCGTCAGCCACGTGTCCACGCGCTCGAGGCTCTTCATCAGCTTGGTGCCCCAGCCGTTGCCTTCGCGTACCGGCCCGGACAGGTGCTCCTCGCGCTCACCGACGTCGGGCTCGATGGGCGTGGCGGCGAGCGATCCGAGGTGCGCCGCGCCGGAGAGATCGCCGGACGACCGCTTCAGCTCCGCCAGATCCTTCAGGTCGGCGACATGAGCGACGACGCCGCGACCCAGATCGATGTCCTTCGCGTTCCACGCCAGCTCCGAGTACCGACCACCGAGCTCCAGACAGTCGAGCCGGCCTGCGCTGGTCATGAACGAGACACGATCGTCGTCGCCCCCGTCGTCCGGAACAGGGTTCGCGCCCAGATCCAGCAGCGCCAAACCGAAACGATCGAGGTTCTGATCGTCCGCAGCGAGGCAGACGTCCACATCGTCGGTCTCGATCGGCGATCCGTGCGCTGCCGCGGCGAGACCGCCGATCAGGATGTAGTTGACCCCGTGGGAACGCAGCCCAGCGAGGATGCGGATCGGGTCGAACGGCTCACCACCCATGGTTCCCCCTTGGCAGATTCATCGGCCGGGGAGGGTCG
>VAXZ01000099.1 GCA_005885035.1 Actinomycetota bacterium | reverse complement strand
CCCGGCGTCCACCAGCCCGAGCAGGACGGTCTGGCTGAACGCGATGCCCCCGAGGGAGTCGACCTGCGCCCGCATCCGATCGGGGAACACCACCAGCTCATCGATCACCCACGTCAGGTCGCGAAGCATGAACGCAAGCAACCCGGTCGCGTCCGGGAAGATCAGGCGCTCGGCGGAGGAGTGGGAGATGTCGCGCTCGTGCCAGAGCGCGACATCCTCGAGGGAGGTCACGGCCTGGCCGCGGATCACGCGGGCCAGGCCGCTCACGCGTTCGGTGACGACGGGGTTCCGCTTGTGCGGCATGGCGGAGGAGCCCTTCTGGCCCGCGATGAACGGCTCCTGGACCTCGCGGACCTCGGTCCGAGCCAGATGACGGATCTCGGTCGCGATCGCGTCCAGCGTGGACGCACACACGGCGAGGGCCCCCATGTACTCGGCGTGGCGGTCCCGCTGGATCACCTGGGTGGATGCCTCGGCGGGCTTCAGTCCGAGCCGCGCGCAGACCCGCTCCTCGACCCGGGGGTCGACGCTCGCGTAGGACCCGACGACACCGCTGATGGCGCCCACGGCGACGCCCTCGCGCGCCCGGCGGAGCCGTTCGCGGTCCCGATCGAGCTGGAACGCGAAGACGGCGAGCTTGTGCCCGAAGGAGGTCGGCTCCGCGTGTACGCCGTGCGTGCGGCCGATGCAGACCGTGTCGCGATGCTCGAGGGCGCGGCGTTTCGTGGCGGCGAGGAGCCGCTCGAGATCGGCAAGCAGGACGTCGCTCGCCGCCCGGAGCTGGAGCGCAAGCCCGGTGTCCACGACGTCGGATGACGTCATGCCGAAGTGGATCCAGCGTCCCGGCTCGCCGATCGAGGCGGCCACGACGTCGACGAAGGCGGCGACGTCGTGGCGCGTGACGCGCTCGCGCTCGTTCACGGCCTCGACCGTGAACGACGCGCGCTCGCGACACGCGCGGGCGTCGGCTTCGGGGATCGTGCCCAGCTCGGACCACGCCTCGACCGCGAGGAGCTCGATCTCGAGCCAGTTCGCCATCCGGCTCTGGTCCGCCCACACCTCGGCGATCTCGGGGACCTCGTAGCGCGGGATCACAGCTTGAGACCCTCCGCCAGGTCGTCCTTGAACTTCCACAAGCGCGCCTGCATCTCCTCGTCCTGAACGCCCAGGATCTCGACGGCGAGGATCGCGGCGTTGACCGCGGCGTCGACGCCGACCGTCGCGATCGGCACGCCGGTCGGCATCTGCGCCGTGATCGCGAGCGCCTCGTTGCCCACCATCTGGGGGGCGGTCGCGATCGGCACCCCGATCACCGGAAGCACGGTCCGAGCCGCGACGGCCGCCGCGAGGTGACCCGAGAGCCCGGTCGAGCACACGATCACCTTGAGCCCCCGCTCGAACGCGGTCCGCGCGTACTCATCGACCAGATCCGGGTTGCGCGACGACGACATGATCCGCACCTCGTGCGGGACGTCGAACTTCTCGAGGATCAGCCCCGCCTGGCGGAGGATCGGGAGCTCGGCCGGCGAGGCGGCGAGCACCCCGACGAGCGGCGCGGGCTCTTGCACATCGATCATGCTCGGGCTCCTTCCACCGCATGCGCGGCGATGTCGGTGCGGTGATGCGCGCCGTCGAAGTGGATCCCGTCGACGCCCTGGTAGGCGCGCGCGCGAGCCTCGGCGAGATCGGCACCAACGCCGGTGACCGAGAGCACCCTCCCGCCGGCGGTGAGGAACCGGCCCTCGTCATCGCGCGCGGTCCCAGCGTGGAACACGGTCACCCCCTCGATCGCCTCGGCGGCCTCGAGCCCGTGGATCGGGAACCCGATACCGTACGCGCCCGGGTAGCCGCCGCTCGCGATCACGACGGTCACCGCGGCGCCGTCGTCGAACCCGGCGTGGCCCGCCTCGTACGCGAGCCGGCCCGTCGCACACGCGTGCAGCAGGGTCCCGAACCCATAGGGCATCCGCGGGAGCAGCACCTGGGTCTCCGGGTCCCCGAACCGGCAATTGAACTCGAGGACCTTCGGACCGTCGGGCGTCAGCATCAGTCCGGCGTACAGGACGCCCCGATACGGACGGAGTTCGTCGACGACCTGCGTCAGGACGTTGTCCAGGACCCAGGTGGCGGTGTCTTGATCGAGGAACGGGACCGGGGAGTAGCAGCCCATCCCTCCCGTGTTCGGTCCTGTGTCGCCGTCCCCGACCCGTTTGTGGTCCTGTGCGCTGTCGAGCAGCACGCACGAGCCCTTGCCGTCCGTCACGGCGAAGATGCTGACCTCCGGACCCTCCAGGACCTCCTCGACGACGACCGTCCGGCCGGCGTCGCCGTACGCGCCCGCGACCAGGCAGTCCTCGATCGCCATCGCCGCCGTTCCGCGGTCCGACGCCACCACCACGCCCTTGCCCGCGGCGAGCCCGTCGGCCTTCACGACCGCGGCGCCGCCGAGCTCGTCGACGAACGCAACGGCCCGGCCGACGTCATCGAACGCGCCCGACCGGGCGGTCGGGATGCCGCGGCGCGCCATGATCTCCTTCGCGAAGGCTTTCGACCCTTCGATGCGCGCGCCGGCCGCCGACGGACCGAAGACGTTCCGCCCGCGTTTCCGGAGCGCGTCGGCCAGCCCGGCGACCAGCGGGACCTCCGGCCCGACGACCGTGAGCTCGACGTCCCGTCGCTCGACCAGGTCCACGACCTGATCGAGGTCGTCCGCCCGCACGTCCGGGAAGCACTCCGCGACCTGCGCGATGCCGGCGTTCCCGGGGGCCGCGAGCACGCGCGTGACCGCGGGATCCTGCGCCAAGCGCCAGCAGAGCGCGTGCTCGCGGCCCCCACCCCCGACGACGAGGACCTTCACGCCGTCACCGGGATGCTCTGCTCCCGAGCCGGACCGACACCGACGGCCGACACCGGGACGCCGCCGAGCTCCTCCAGGAAGCGGACGTACTGCTGCGCCTCCTTCGGCAGATCGTCGAGCTCTCGAGCGTCGCCGAGCTCCTCGTCCCAGCCGCGCAGCTCCTCCCACACGGGCTCCGCATGATGGAACTGCGTCTGGGTCGGTGGGACGTCGTCGAACAGCTCTCCCTGCGTGCGGTAGCCAACGCAGACCTTGACGGTCTCGAACCCGCTCAAGACGTCGAGCTTGGTCAGCACAAGCTCCGTGAGCCCGTTGAGTCGCGCGGCCGACCGCAAGACCGGCCCGTCGAACCAGCCGCACCGGCGTTTGCGACCGGTCGTCGTGCCGAACTCGTGTCCGCGCTCGCCTATCCGCTCCCCGTCGTCATCCAGCGCCTCGGTGGGGAAGGGCCCGGCGCCGACGCGGGTGACGTAGGCCTTCGTGACACCCACCACCCGGTCGATGTGCTGCGGTCCGAAACCGCCCGCCGCCGCCGCGTAGCCCGCGGTCGGGGTCGAGGAGGTCACGAACGGGTACGTGCCGTGGTCCAGATCGAGCATCGCCCCCTGGGCGCCCTCCAGCAGGACATGCTTGCTCGCCGTGAGGGCCTCGTACAGGAGCTTCGTCGTGTCGGCGACGTACGGACGGAGGCGTTCCGCGTAGCCCACGTAGTCCTCCACGATGCCCTCGATCGGGATCGCGAGCCGTCCGTACACCTTCGTGAGGATCTGGTTCTTCTCCTTAAGGACGACCTCGAGCTTCTCCCGGAAGATCTTCTCGTCGTAGAGATCCTGGACGCGGATCCCGACACGCGACGCTCGGTCGGCATACGCGGGGCCGATCCCTCGCTTCGTGGTGCCCAGGGCGTTCTTCCCCAAGAACCGCTCCGTCACCTTCTCCATCTCCAGGTGATAGGGCATGATCAGGTGCGCGTTGAGGCTGAGTCGGAGCCCGGAGACGTCGACCCCGGCTCCCGCGAGGTCGTCCATCTCGCCCAGCAGGACCTCGGGGTTGACGACGACGCCGTCGGCGATCACCGACGTGACGTGGGGGTACAGGATGCCGCTCGGAACGAGGTGGAGCTTGAGCAGCCGACCCTCGGCGATGATCGTGTGGCCCGCGTTGTTGCCTCCCTGGTAGCGGACCACCACGTCCATCCGATCGGCGAGGTAGTCGACCGCTTTGCCCTTGCCCTCGTCACCCCATTGGGTCCCGAGTACGACGGTGGCCGGCATGGCGTTTTCAGTCTACGGGACACCGCAGGCCCGCCCCCCTGGCGCTCAGGTTCGGGCGGACACGTCGGCGCGTTCGGTGGAGGTCTCGCTGCCGACCAGGAACGCCTTGGGGTTACGGAGATCGACGTGGATCGTGTCGCCTTCCACGACGCCCACGAGGTCGTCGTTCGGTACGTGCGCGATCAACGTCTCGCCCCAGGGGAGCTGTGCCGCGCCGGGGATCCGGATCGACCCGAGATGGATGTGACCGCCGACGACCTCCCCGTGGAGGACGTTCGCGGCACCGACGAAACCGGCGACGAAGGGTGTTGCGGGCCGGTCGTAGATCTCGCCCGGCGAGCCCACCTGCTCGACGCGTCCCTCGTGCATCACGACGATCTGGTTCGCGAGCTCCAGGGCCTCCTCCTGGTCGTGGGTGACCAGGAGGGACGTGACGCCCAGCTCGCGGTGGAGCTCGTCGAGCCAGCGGCGCAGATCCTGCCGGACCTTGGCGTCGAGCGCCCCGAAGGGCTCGTCCAGAAGGAGCACTCTCGGCGCCGGCGCGAGCGCGCGCGCGAGCGCCACGCGCTGCCGTTGCCCGCCCGAGAGCTGTTCCGGGTAGCGGTCGGCGAACGGCTCCATGTGTACGAGCTCGAGCAGCTCGCGCACCCGTGCTTCGCGCACCGTCTTGTCCTGCTTCCGGACGCGGAGCCCGAACCCGACGTTCTCGGCGACCGTCATGTGCCGGAACAACGCGTAGTGCTGGAACACGAAGCCGACGCGGCGCTCCTGCACGCTCTTGACCGTGAGCTCCTCGTCGTCCATCACGATTCGGCCGGCGCTCGGCTCTTCCAACCCCGCGATCATCCGGAGCACGGTGCTCTTCCCGGACCCCGACGGCCCGAGGAGCGCGGTGATCGCGCCGGCCGGCGCGGTGAAGGTCACGTCGGTGACCGCCTCGAACGAACCGAAGCGCTTCGTGAGCCCCTCGACGACGATGGGCGTGCTCATGTGCGGCTCCTTTCGCGCTCCTGTCGGTGACGGAGGAACTCGATCACGACCAAGAGGGTCACGGAAACGGCGGCGAGGAGCAGGGCCACCACGTAGGCGGCCGGGACCTGGCGCTCTTCGTACGCCCGGAAGATGAACAGCGTCGCGGTCTCCGTCTTGCCCTGGAGGAGCCCGCTCACGATGAGCACGGCCCCGATCTCGCCGATCGCTCTCGCGGTCGTGAGGGCGACGCCGTACGCGAGTGCCCAGCGGATGTTCGGCAGCGTCACGCGGAAGAAGGTCTGCCAGACCGAGGCGCCGAGTGTGCGGGACGCGTCCTCTTCATCGAGCCCGATCTCCTCCAGCACGGGGACGATCTCGCGGATCGTGAACGGAACGCAGATGAAGATCGTGACGAGGGTCATCGACGGCAGCGCGAAGATGATCTGGATGCCGCGGGACTCGAAGAACGACGCCAGCCACCCGCCGGGGCCGAAGAGCACCAGCGCAGCCAACCCGACCGTGACCGGCGAAAGGGCGAACGGAAGGTCGACGGTCGCGTTCAACAGCGACCGACCCCAGAACCGCTGCCGGACGAGCACCCAAGCGACGACAACACCGAAGAGCGCGGTGACGACGACGGAGATGGCGGTGATCACGGCCGTGAGCTCCAGCGCGTGGATCACGTCCGGAGCACGCAGCGTCTGGGTCACCACGTGGATCCCCGGCTCGAGCGCGGTGATGACGATGCCGACGAGCGGCACCAGGAGCAGCACGCCGACCCAGACGAGACACGCCGCCAGGAGCCATCCGCGGCGGCGCACCTTCGGGGTCGCCACGACGCTCATGCCGAGGCCTCGTTGCGTGCGATCAACCGGCTGGTCACGAGGACCAGCACGAAGGAGAGCCCGAACAGCAGCGTCGCGACCGCAGCCGCTTGGGCCGGCTTGAACTGCGAGGTCAGCTGGAAGATGAACACCGGCGCGGTCAGGGTCTTCTTCGGGATGTTGCCGGCGACCAGGATCACGCTCCCGATCTCCCCCAAGCAGCGGGAGAACGTGAGGAGCGTTCCCGCGACCACCGCAGAACGGATCGCGGGGAACACCACGCGCCGGAAGGTGGCCTGCGGCCCGGCGCCGAGCGTCGCGGCCGCTTCCTCCTCCGCGGGATCGAGCTCCTGGAGCACGGGCTGGACGTTCCGCACGACGAGCGGCAACGTGACCGTGCAGAGCGCGATCACGATGGCGATCGGGGTGAACAGGATCCGGATACCGAGGTCGTCCAGGAACCGACCGAAGACGGAGTTCGGTCCGTAGAGGGCGAGGATCATCACGCCCGTGACGAGTGTCGGGATCGCGAGCGGGAGGTCGATTAGGGTCGAGAGGAGTCGGCGACCCGGGAACCGGTAGCGGACAAGGACCCAGGCGAGGAGCGTGCCCATCACGGCGTTCAGCCCCGCCGCCACGGTGGAGGTCCACAGCGTGAGGCGGATCGCCGCCCACGCGGCCGGCGTCGCCATCGCGTCTCGGAACGTGCCGAGCCCGTCGCCGAAGCCCTTCGTGATCACGGCGAGGACCGGCAGAGCCACGAGCAGACCGAGGTAGACGACGGCAGCGCCGCGCAGGGCAAGGTGGCGCAGCACGGCTGTGGTCCTCTGCGAGGACCACAGCCCGCTGCGGCCACCGAGCGTCTGCGCGACGCTGCCCATCGTCGCGATCAGCCCTGGGCGATCGCCTGGGTGGCGATCCCCGTATCGCTGAACAGCTTCTGGTCCAGCGCGTCCCATCCGCCGAGATCGGCGACCGTGAACAGGTCGTGGATCGCGGGGAACCCGTTCGCCGGATCTCCCGCGGCTGCCTTGGCGGGATCGACCGGGCGGAGGTAACCGACCGTCGTGTAGAAGTCCTTCGCCTCCTTCGTGTGGAGATAGTCGACGAACGCCTTGGCCACGTCCTCCACGCAATGGGCTTGGGCGTTCTTGTCGACGACCGCGACCGGGTTCTCGATGAGCACGGTCCCCTTCGGGTACACCGCCGTGTGCGGTTCCCCGGCCGCCTGTGCCGTCTTCACCTCGTTCTCGTAGGTGATGGCAACATCGCCGTTGCCCGATTCGAAGTTCTGGATCGAATCGCGGGCGCTCTTGTCGTACGAGATCACGTTGTGCGTGACGGCCTGCATCAGCGTCGCCGCCGCCGCTTCATCGCCCTTCGCGATGCCGGTGACGTCTCCACGGAGCGCCGCCCCCCACAGCGCGACGAGGTTCCACCGGGCACCACCGCTCTGCGCCGGGTCCGGCGTGAGCACCCCGGTCCCAGCGGTGGCGAGGTCGCTCCAATCCTTGATGCCCTTGGGGTTGCCGGAGCGGACGTCGAAGACCGCGACCGACGCTGAGACCATGCCGCCGTCGGGGGCCTGGGTCCAATCGTGCGTGATCAGCCCGGCATCCTGGATCGTCTGGATGTCGGGCGCCAACGACAGCGCCACGACGTCGGAGCCGAGCCCGTTGACGACGTTCTGCGCCTGGGTCGTGGAACCGGCGTAGGACTCGTTGAAGAGCACGGTCTGACCGGTCTTGTCCTTCCATCCCTTCACGAAGGCGGGGATGATCTTCGCGTCGTAGACCTCGCGCGGCGTGCTGTACGCAGCGAAGTTGATCACGGTCGAGCCTGAAGACGAGCCGCAGGCAACGCTCCCCCCGTTCGCGCTCGCGTTGGAGCACGCGGCGAGAGCGAACAGGGCGAGGGCGAGGGGAGCGGCGAAGCGCCGCCGCTTGGACCACAAGGGCATGCGAAGCTCCTTCCGGTCGGGCCGGTACACGTGGCGCACCGACTCGCTTCTGGGGCTCGGCCTCCGGTGGTCCGGTCAACCGAAAGAGATATGGACGTCCGTCTGCGGCTCCTGGAGCCGCTGTCCATCGGCGCGACGGCTCCGGATGTCCGGTTGCACGTCCGCGTCGCCGCAAGGATGCCGCGTAGAGGCATGTGGTGTCAACGAACTCGTGGCGATGAGCGGATGTCAGCGGACCAGCAGCACGGGGCAAGGCGCATGCTGGACGACCTTGTTGGCAACGCCGCCAAGCAAGAGACTCTTCCACTCCGTCATCCCGCGCGTCCCCATCACGATCAGGTTGGCATCGGTCTCGCGAGCGACCTCCACGATCTGCTCGGGCGTCGCGCCCGGGGCCACCCGGCGGATCACGCCGTCCGCCTCGATGCCCGCCTCGCGGAGACGTGCGACCGTTCCATCCACGAGCTCGTCGGCCCCGATCTCGGGGCCGAGATCCACGTCCGACCCTTCGTACTTCGTGTGCTCGCGGACATGGACCACCGTGACCTTCGACGCGTATCGGGTGGCGAGGTCCAGCGCCATGGGAACGGTCTTGCTGCCCTCCCGGGAGCCGTCGATCGCGACCACGATCCGTTCGAACATCAGCCCTCCTACCTCGGTACGGGCCCCGGCTGAGCGACGAGCGACGCGGCGACGAGCTGGGGTCGGGTACGCGCGAAGTAGGCGACCGCCACCCCGAACCCGATCCCGACCGGTGCGAGCCATGCCTGCCATCGGATCCACCTCCGGCGGTCGAGACCCGCTCGCACCCAGATGGGTTCGGGGTGCGCCGCAGCGTCCAGCGCACCCCAGATCGGCAAGGCGAGCAGCGCGAACAGCACGAGCGTGCCGCCCAGCAGGGCCGTCGGGAGGCCCAGCAGCTTGAGAGAGGTCGCGACGAGGACGAAGACGAGGGCCGGACGGATCACGCCGTCCGGCGCCTTCGATGACATGCGGGCGCCGACCCAAACGGCGGGCAGCGCCCCGATCAGGATCGTCGCCGTCAAGCCGAGCTTGAAATCCCCGACGAGGATGTGGGCAAGCGCCGCTGCCGAGACGAGCGGGATCGCCTGGACGAGGTCCGTACCCACGAGCTCGGCCCCCCGCAGGCTCGGATACAAGAGCATCAGACAGACGATGATGATCGAGCCCGAACCGACCGACGTGAGACCGACCAGGAACCCGCCGAGCACACCGACGAGCACCGTCGCGACCGGGCGAACGCGAAGCGGCGGCGGCGTGGCGTGCGGGCTGACGCCCGAGCGCCGCGACGCCGCGCTCCGCCGGCCTTGCAGATAGCTCTTGAAGACCATCGCGGCGGCCGCGAGCAGCAGCGTGATGCCGAGGAGACTCTTCGTCGTGTCCTCGATCGCCACGGGATCACCCACCTGTTGCAGGACCATGACCCCGCCGAACGCGGCCGGGATCGAGCCGATGCAGAGCCACCGCACCAGATCCCACCGGACGGTTCGGCGGCGGATGTGGACCCCGCCGCCCACGGGCTTCATCGCCATCGCTGCCACGAGGTCCGAGGAGACGGCGGCGGTCGGGTTGATGTTGAAGAAGATGAGGAGGATCGGGGTCATGAGCGCGCCCCCGCCCATCCCCGTCAGCCCGACCGTGAAGCCCACGATGGCAGCGGCGAAGACGATCCGGACATCGATGTGCACGCTCGAGTATCTCGAAGACGCCCCTCGAGTGACCGCGTAGCATCCGCGTGATGGTCGAAGCTTCGAAGTCGGCAGCCGACGAGCATCTCTCCGAACTCGCCCTGACGGAGGAGGAGAAGCTCGTCCTTGCGAAGGTCGCGGACATCCTCCGCAAGATCCAGTTCGGCACGGTCGTGCTGGTCGTGCAGGACGGCAAGGTCGTCCAGGTCGAGATGGCGGAGAAGTTCCGTCTGCGCTGATGGCCAACGCGATCCGCACCCTCGCCGACCGTCCCTCCGCTCCCGCGGAACCGAAGCTCGCGCTCCGAGACCTCGTCGTGACGCGTCGAACCGCGTGGGGCGAAACCGTGACCGCGACGGATCGCCTCACCTTCGACGTCGCGGCCGGTGAGTTCGTCTGTCTCCTCGGCCCGAGCGGGTGCGGGAAGACGTCACTGCTGAACGTCCTCGCCGGGCTGGTCGAGCCGACCAGCGGGCAGGCGCTGCTCGACGGTCGTCCGATCACCGGGCCCGGGCCGGACCGGGCCGTGCTCTTCCAGGAGCCGGCGCTGTTCCCATGGCTGTCGGTGCGGGGCAACGTGGAGCTCGGGCTGGACCTGATCGGCGTGCCGCTATCCGAGCGCCGCGCCGTCGCACAGCGATGGCTCGCGAACGTTCACCTCGAGGGCTGGGCAGACGCGCAGCCCCACGAGCTGTCCGCAGGCATGCGACAGCGGGTGGCGCTCGCGCGCGCGCTCGCCGCCGACCCCGACGTCGTATTGGCCGACGAGCCGTTCGGCGCCCTCGACGCGCAGGCACGCGAACTGCTGCAACGCGAGGTGCAGCGGGTGTGGGTGGAATCTCAGAACCGGAAGACGTTCTTGTTCGTCACCCACAACGTCCGTGAGGCGACGCTCCTCGCCGATCGAGTGCTCGTGATGTCGGCGGCTCCCGGCCGCTTGCTGGAGGAGTTCCGGATCCACGCCCCGCGCCCACGCGATATGGACGACGTGCTGATCGCGAGGGTCGTGTCGGAGATCCATGCCCTCCTGATGCAGGAGGTGGATGCGAGTGTCGCGCGCGAGATGGCTCGCTGAGGAGCTCGGTCCGCCGCTCGCCGGCGTTGCCGGGTTGCTCGCGATCTGGGCGGTCGTCGCGGCGGTCACCGATTCCGCGGGGATCCCGTCGCCCTCCATCGTTTGGTCAGCGTTCCTGGACGGGATGCGGGATGGGACGCTCCCCGACGCCGCGACCAAGACGCTGATCCGGCTGGCCTTCTCGTTCTTCGTCGCCGTCGGCTCCGGGACCGCCCTCGGTCTCGCGCTCGCGCTCAACTGGTTCGCGCGCCGGGCGATCAGGCCGATCGTCGTGGCGCTCCAGATCACCCCGTTCGTCGCGTGGGTGCCGCTCGCCGTGATCTGGTTCGGGGCGACGGAGCGGGCAGTCGTGTTCGTCGCGATCGTCGGGTCATTCCCCTCGATGACCCTCGCGACGCTGCAGGCGATCCGTCAGGTGCCCCCGCTCTACGAACGGGCCGGCCGGACGCTCGGTGCTCGAGGATGGTCGCTGTACCGCAAGATCATCGTCCCGGCCGCCCTCCCCGGGATGATGGCGGGTCTCCAGCAGGCGTGGGGGTTCGCCTGGAAGGCGTTGATGGCGGGAGAGCTGATCGTCGCCGCAGCCCACGCCGGGCTGGGGCACCTGCTGGACCCGCGCAGCGGTGCGAGCGTCCCGACGCTGTTCGCCGCGCTCGCGGTGATCGTCGTGATCGGGGTCGCGGTCGACTACCTCCTGTTCGGTCAGCTCGACCGGAGGATCCGCCGCCGGCGTGGGCTGCTGATCGAGACCTGACCGAACCTGCCCTCGATCAACGCTCGAACGGGTTCTCCGGCGTCAGCAGCTCGACCCGGACGGGCGAGGCGAGGTCACGGAACCGGTCGCCGTCCGTCCGCGAGCCCACCACGAACCCGTAGTGCATCGGCACCGCGATCTGCGGTTGGATCACCTTGGCCAGATCCGCGGCTTCGTCGGGTGCCATCGTGTACGGGTCGCCGCCGATCGGCAGGAACGTGACGTCGGCCTTCACGGCGTCCAACTCGGGCGCGTGGTCGGTATCGCCCGCGTGGTAGTAGGCGGTGCCGTCGAGCTCGATCACGTAACCGACCCACTGGTTCTCCTTGGGGTGTGCCTCTAGCCGGTGCTCGACGACGTTGTACGCGGGGACGGTCGTGAACCGCAGTCCGCCCACCTCGCGGGACTCGCCGGGTCGCACCGCTGTCACGTCGCCGCGGAGCTCCTGGGCGACGTCGTGCGGGGCGACGAGCTTCGTCGGATCCTTCGACAAGCGCTCGATCTCCCCCGGTTGGAAGTGGTCCGCGTGCGCATGCGTGATCAGGATCACGTCGGCGGGCGGAGCACCCTCCGGGGTCCCCCAGGGGTCGATGTAGACCGTCCGTTCGTCGTCTTGCCAGCGCAGCGCCGACTGTCGAAACCACGTGATGCGGTCGAGCATGACTCCCCCCTCAGGAACGCGCCGTCCCCGTTAGTCTGACAGGCCATGGCCGAACGGAGGCAGCGAGAGAACACGGCCGGAGCAACCGCTGCGTCCTCGCTCCTCCGCAGGAACCGCGACTTCCGGCGGCTCTTCGTCGCGTCCGTGATCTCGCTCGGAGGCGACTGGTTCCTGTTCGTGGCGCTCGGGGGGCTCGTCCTGCAGGTGACCGGCGAGGCGATCTCCGTCGGCTTCCTGATCGTCTCCCAAGAGCTCCCGATCTTCATCGCGATTCGCTTTTCACCGCGGTCTTCGACCCCGCGTCGTCCGCCGCGATCCCGAACGTGGTCGATCCGGCCGACCTCCCGACGGCGAACGCGCTCAGCGGCTCGCTGTGGGGGACGATGCTCGCGGTGGGAGCGGCCCTCGGCGGCATCGTCTCCGCGGTCTTCGGCCGCGACACTGCATTCCTCGTCGACGCGGTCTCGTTCGCCGCGTCGGCGATCCTGCTCGCGGGCATCAGGCGCAGGCTCTCGGAGGACCGCGATCGGGAGGAGCACGTCGGCATCCTCGCGGCGACGGTCGAGACGGCGCAGTACGCCCGCCGCGACCACCGCGTCCGGGCGTTGATCTCGGTGAAGGCCGGGTTCGGTCTGGCGGCCGGCGTGCTCGCGCTCGTCGCGGTGTTCGCCAGGCAGGTCTTCGTCGCGGGCGACGTCGGGTTCGGGTTCCTGTTGGCGATGCGCGGCGTCGGCGCCCTGACCGGGCCCTTCATCGGCCACCGGCTCGCGGGCCGCGATCACGAGCGCCTGCTCCCCGTGATCGCGACGGCGCTCGCCGTCTTCGGCGTCGGCTACATGCTCCTGGGGGTCAGCCCGACGCTTCTCGTCGCCGGCTTCGCGATCTGCGCCGCGCATCTGGGAGGGGGCGCACAGTGGGTCCTTTCGACGTACGGCCTGCAACGCATCGTGCCGGACCGGATCCGCGGACGTATCTTCGCGTTCGACTTCGCGATGATCACCCTGTCGCTCGCGATCTCAAGCCTCGTCGCCTCGGCGCTTGCCGATGCGATCGGGCCGCGGCCGGCCGTCATGATCGTCGGCGGGCTGGCGCTCGGGTGGGCTGCGCTCTGGTGGTTCCTCACCCGGGACGTCCGCACCACGCCGATCTTCGAAGGATGCGGCGAAGCGCCGGCCGAGCAGCTTTCCCCGATCTCCCTCGCGGTCGAGTAGCGCTAGGACGAGGGCGCCGGCGGAGGAGGAGGCGCGTCCTCCGGCTCCGATCGGACGGGTGCCGTTCCCGGAGCCGGCCCTGGCTGTCCGGGCTGCCCACCGAACGTCACGCCCGGCGCCTCGCCGGCGAAGTCGACGTGCGGCACGCCGCCCTCGCCGCGTAGCGCCTCGTCCACCTCGAAGAACTGCTCTTCTTTGAACCCGAACGAGCTCGCGATCAGGTTCGACGGGAACGACTGCACGCGGCGGTTATAGTCGCGAACGTTGCTGTTGTAGAAGCGCCGGGCGGTCTGCAGCCGGTCCTCGGTGTTGGAGAGCTCGGATTGCAACGCCAGGAAGTTCTGGTTGGCCTTCAGGTCGGGGTAGTTCTCGGCGACCGCGAACAGCTGCCGAAGAGCGGCCACGAGCGGCCCCTCGGCCGCTGCCTGCTCGGCCGGGGACCCGGTGGCGGCCGTCGCCATCGCACGGGCCTTCGTGACGTTCTCGAAGACCTCGCGTTCGTGGGAGGCGTAGCCCCTCACGGTCTCGACGAGGTTGGGGATGAGGTCGTATCGGCGCCGGAGCTCCGTGTCGATGTTCGCCCAGGCGTCCCGCACGAGGTTCCGCTGCGAAACGAATCGGTTGTAGCTCGCGATCCCCCCGAAGACGATCAGCAGGAACACGGCGAGCAGGACGATCAAGACCCACACGATGCAGGCTCCTTCCCTCGGACCTGGCGTCGATGCGACCCCGGCAGCTTAGTCCGAGACGGGGTACAGCGAGAACACCACCTTCGGCACGTGGTCGACGAACGCCTTGGCCGTCCCGATCAGCTGGACGAGCTCTGTCGGAGCGATCTTCGGACCCGCCACGAGGACCCGGTTCCCGACGACCTCGATGCCGTAGTCGGCCCCGTGTGCGAGCAGCCACTGCATCATCCGTGCGTCGACGAGGTCGTTCGCGAACTTCTGGTCGTTCCCGCGCACGTTGAACGCTCGGTTGAACGCTTCGTTTTCGAACTGGATGTCGTGGAACGACAGCGCGCCGGCGATGCGGGTGAAGAAGGTCTCGTGACCGATCGACAGCTGCGGACACGCGGCCCCGATCGGCACGATCGCGCAGTCGAAGCGCGAGTACGAGCGGCTCGTCCTGCCGTTGGAGTCGGTGGACTCCTCGTAGTACCAGTAGTCGAACGCCCGCAGGTCCAGGCCCTGCCACACCCCCGAGAGGACGTTCTCCACGCCGCGGCCGTCACCCTTCTGGAACAGCGCGAATGGCTCACCGAGCAGGCCGAACGGGTCCTCGAGCGCGTACGACAGACCGAGCTGCCGAGCCATCGTCTGGAATCCGAGCCGGCGCCGCTTGGTCGACAGGTAGCTGAGATAAGCGATCAGCCCCACGAGGGCGATCCCACCGAGGAGGATCAGGATCAGCCCCCACGGCGTGCCCGGGGAGGAGAAGACGTCTGGCGGCGGCGGTGTCGGTGGCCGCGGCGTGTGCTTCTTCGCCGCGACGATCGTGAGCAGCTCGAACGTCACGACCGGAGGCTGGCGGACCGAGCGGCCCGACGCAAGCAGCCTATGCAGCCTCGATCGTCAGGGAGCCGTCTTTGACGTCGACGCGAACGGTCTCGCCGTCGTGGAGCTCGCCGGCGAGGAGCTTGACGGCGAGCGGGTTCTCGAGCTCACGCTGGAGCAGCCGCCGCAGCGGCCGAGCGCCGAACGCCGGGTCGTACCCTTCGCTCGCGAGCAGGTCGTACGCCGCATCGGAGAGCTCCAGGGTGAGCTTGCGCTCGGCCAGCCGCGCCGCGAGCCCGCGAACCTGGATGTCGACGATCGTACGGAGGTCCTCCCGCGTGAGCGGCTCGAACACGACGATCTCATCGATCCGGTTGATGAACTCCGGCCGGAAGTACGCGCGGACGTCCTCGAGGATCGCGTCGCGACGTTTGTCCGGAGCGAGCGACGGGTCCTGGAAGACGGCGGAACCGAGGTTCGATGTCATGATCACGATCGCGTTCCGGAAGTTGACCGTCCGCCCGTGCCCGTCGGTCAGCCGTCCGTCGTCGAGCAGCTGCAACAAGATGTTGAACACGTCCGTATGCGCCTTCTCGATCTCATCCAGCAGGACGACGCTGTACGGGCGACGACGGACCGCCTCGGTCAGCTGACCACCCTCCTCGTAGCCCACGTATCCCGGTGGGGCACCCACCAGTCGCGAGACCGTGTGGCGCTCCTGGTACTCGCTCATGTCGACGCGCACGATCGCGCGCTCGTCATCGAACAGGTACTCGGCCAGCGCGCGTGCCAGCTCCGTCTTGCCCACGCCGGTCGGCCCCAGGAACAGGAACGATCCGATCGGGCGGTTCGGATCCTGCAGCCCGGCGCGCGACCGGCGGATCGCGTTGGCCGCGGCGTTGACCGCCTCGTCCTGGTCGACCACGCGCTCGTGGAGGTGCTCCTCGAGATGCACGAGCTTCTGCATCTCGCCTTCCATCAGCCGGGCCACGGGGATCCCGGTCCACGTCGCGACCACCTGAGCGACGTCTTCTTCGGTGACCTCTTCGTTGAGCATCTTCCGCTCACGCTGCAGCTCTTCGAGCTCGGCGTTCCTTCCTTCGAGCTCCTTCTCGAGCTCGACCAGCCTGCCGTAGCGGATCTCCGCGACACGCTGCAGGTCTCCCTCGCGTTCCGCTCGCTCGGCTTCCATCCGCGCGGACTCGATCTCCTCCTTCGCGGTCCGGATCCGGGCGATCAGCTCCTTCTCACGCTGCCAGTGCGCCTTCATCCCCGTGCTCTGCTCGTTGAGCTCGGCAAGCTCTTGCTCCAGCCGTTCGAGGCGCTCCCTGGAGGCCTCGTCGGTCTCCTTCTGGAGGGCGGCCTTCTCGATCTCGAGCTGGCGGATCCGCCGCTCGATCTCGTCGATCTCGACCGGCATCGAGTCGATCTCGATCCGCAGCCGGCTCGCCGCCTCGTCGATCAGGTCGATCGCCTTGTCGGGGAGGAACCGGCCGGTGACGTACCGGTCCGAGAGCACGGCGGCCGCGACGAGCGCGGGATCTTGGATCCGGACCCCGTGGTGCACCTCGTAGCGCTCTTTCAGCCCCCGCAGGATGCCGATCGTGTCCTCGACGCTGGGCTCGCCGACCAATACGGGCTGGAAGCGGCGCTCGAGGGCGGGGTCCTTCTCGATGTGCTCGCGGTACTCGTCCAGCGTGGTGGCGCCGATCGCTCGGAGCTCACCGCGCGCAAGCATCGGCTTGAGCAGGTTGCCGGCATCCATCGCGCCCTCGGCTGCGCCGGCGCCGACGATGGTGTGCAGCTCGTCTATGAAGGTGACGATCTCGCCTTCGCTGTCGGCGATCTCCTTCAGGACGGCCTTGAGCCGCTCCTCGAACTCACCGCGGTACTTCGCGCCGGCGAGCATCGCTCCCAGATCGAGCGCGATCAACCGCTTGCCTTTGAGGGACTCCGGAACATCGCCGGCGACGATGCGTTGGGCAAGGCCTTCCACGATCGCGGTCTTGCCGACGCCCGGTTCGCCGATCAATACCGGGTTGTTCTTCGTCCTGCGCGACAGGACCTGGATCGTGCGTCGGATCTCCTCGTCCCGTCCGATCACGGGGTCGAGCTTCCCCTTGGCGGCTTGCTCGGTGAGGTCGCGGCCGAACCGCTCGAGGCTCTGGTACTGGTCCTCGGGGTTCTCGCTGGTCACGCGGTGACGGCCGCGGACGTCGGCCAGCGCGACCAGCGCGGCATCGCGGGTGATGCCCGCTTCGGCCAGCAGCTTCCCGGCGCCACCGCCGCCGTCGTCGAGCATCGCGAGGAGCAGGTGCTCCGTCGAGATGTACTCGTCGGTCAGCGAGTCGGCCTCCGCGCCCGCGGTCTGGAGCAGCTTCGACACCCCGGCGCCGAACCGGGGCTCGACCTGTCCGCCCGCGAACACCTTGGGGATCCGGTCGAGCGCCTGGCCGACGCGGTCACGGAGCGCTTTCGGCTGAACGCCGAGCTGCTGCAGCAGCGGGTAGACGACTCCCTCGGGATCAGAGAGCAGCGCGAACAGGATGTGCTCCGGGACGATCTCCTGTTGGTTCCGCGCCAGCGCCTGCTGGTGGGCACCGTCGAGCGCGGCGCGCGTCTTCATCGTCAGCTTGTCGAGGTCCATCTCAGGTTCCCTCTGATCCCCGGCCTTCGTGATCGGCTCGAGTCCTCCCGTACAGGGCGTAGTCGCGAGGCGCCCCGTCGGGCGACGGCCAGAACCCGCGCATGATGCCCTCCAGCCGGAATCCCGCCTTCTCCGCGGCGCGCCGCATCGCCATGTTCTCGGTGTCGGTCCCGAGCTGCACGCGATGAGCGCCCTCGTTCTGGAACAGATGCCGCGTGATCAAGGTGAGGGCTTCGGTGCCGTACCCACGGCCGCGGGTGCCGGCGAACAGTCCGATCCCTAGCTCGAAGAGCCCCGGAGGGGTGGTCAGGGTGCAGTGCCGCGCCTGCACGTCGCCGATCAGCTCATCGTTCGTCTCGACGCCCAGGTCCAGGACATGTTGATCTCGCCACGAACCCGATGCCTCAACGCGGGCCAGGACGCGCTCACGCGAGACCTCGTCATCGGGCCAGGGGGCCTCGAAGTCGCCGCGATCGGTCGATTCGTGCTCCCACAGCGTTGCCGCCTCCTGCTCTCGGAACGGCCGTAGCAGGACGGTCTCCCCCTGGATGCGGAGGCTCACGGGCGCGCGCCTCCGACCCATGGGGGGAGGAACACGCTCCGCAGTGGCATGATCTGACCCTCACGCCGCTCCGTCCCGTCGGCGCCTCGCAGCTGCTCCTCGAGCTCCTGCATCCTGGCGCGCAGCGCCGCGAGCTCCGCCTGCATCTCGATGATCCGCTTCACGCCAGCGAGGTTGATCCCGAACTCCTGGGTCATCTCCTGGATCTGTCGCAACAGATCGATGTCCCGTTGCGAATAGCGCCGCGTGTTGCCCGACGTCCGCTCGGGTCGCACGAGGCCCTTGCGTTCGTAGATCCGGAGCGTCTGGGGATGCACGCCGGCGAGCTCGGCCGCGACGCTGATCACGTAGACGGCGCGCTCCTTGCTCGCATCCGATCGATCGACGCGATCTTCGATGTCCATGGGAACCTCCACCCTCACGACACGCCAAGCTCGGCGCGCGGAGACTCCGTCTCCGTATCGCGGAGCTCGGCGAGCAGCTCCTTCTCACGCTTCGACAGCTTCTTCGGCACGTCGACGTTGACGGTCACGAGGAGATCCCCGTGGCCGCCGCGTTTCGGTGCGCCTTTGCCCTTGACCCGGAACGTCTTGCCGCTGGGGGTGCCCGCTGGGACCTTGAGGGTCACGGAGCCGTTGAGCGTCGGCACCTTCACGTTCGCGCCCAGCGCGGCCTCGGGGTAGGTCACGGGCAGCTCGACGGTCAGGTTGTCGCCGCTCCGGCCGAAGACGGGGTGCTGACTGACACGTACACGGACGTACAGATCGCCCGCCTGTCCACCGGGGCCCCCCGGCTCCCCACGCCCGGACACGCGGATCCGCGCGCCGTCCTTCACCCCGGCGGGCACCTTCACCCTCACGGTCCGCGAACGCCGGACCGCTCCGCTCCCGTGGCACGTGGGACATGGGGTCTCGATGGTGCGACCCGTGCCCGAGCAGGTGGGACAGGTCTGCTCCATCTGGAAGAACCCCTGGTTCACGGCTACCTGCCCGCTCCCCCCGCATGTGGCGCACACGACCGGTTGGGTACCGGGAGCTGCGCCGGAGCCGTGACACGTGGTGCATACCGCCGGGCCGTCGAGCGTGACGGGGATCGTCACCCCAGCCATCGCGTCGTCGAAGGACAGCCGGACCTCGGTCTCGAGGTCCGCGCCGTGCCGTTGGCGTGCCTGCGGCCGGCGTGCTCGTCCGCGCGATCCACCGAACATCCCGCCGAACAGGTCAGAGAGATCCCCGATGTCGACGGTCTCGTAGCGGAACCCTCCGGGCGCGCCCTCGAACCCCGCCCCGCCCGCGCCCGGGAACCCGGCGCCGAAGCCACCGGCGCCCATCTCACGCACGCGGTCGTAGGCGGCGCGCCTCTCCTGATGGCCCAGGACGTCGTAGGCGGCGGAGACCTCCTTGAAGCGCTCCTCGGCCTTGGGGTCACCGGCGTTCGCGTCCGGGTGGTGTTTCTGGGCGAGCTTCCGATAGGCCTTCTTGATCTCGGCCGCGGAGGCGTTCTTGGGCACGCCGAGGACCTCGTAGTAGTCGTTCTCGAACCACTCGCGGCGGATCTCCTCGGCCACCGTCAGCTCACGTCCTTTCGACCCGCACCCCCGCGGGACGCAGGACCCTTCCCTTCAGCGTGTATCCGGGCCGGAACACTTCGGCCACGTGCGGCTCGCCGATGCCCTCACCTGTTTGCATCAGCGCTTCGTGCAGGTTGGGGTCGAATGGAGCACCCTCCGCATCGATCCGCTGCAAGCCCTCCGCCTTGAGGGCATCCATCAGCTTCGCGTAGACCAGTTCGATCCCCTTCAGGAACCGATCGCGGTCCACATCTTCATGGGCGTGCAGCAACGCGAGCTCGAACTCGTCGAGTACCTCGAGGAGCCGACGCATCACCGGTTCCGCCGCCAGCTCGAGCGTGGACGTCTGCTCGCGGATCACGCGCTTGCGGTAGTTGTCGAACTCCGCCTGCAGCCGCTGCAGGTGCTGAAGGTATTCGTCGGCCTTCGCTCGTGCTTCTGCCAGCTCATCGGTGGCCGTTGCGGCCGGCTCGTTCGTCTCGGGCTCATCCGAGCCCGGAGCGGAGGGCCGCTCCGGGCCCTCCGCCTCGGCGAGCTTCGCGGATCGACGCTTGTCGGTGACCTCGATCACCGGAGCTTCGTCACCATCCCGATCGTCCGTCACGACGAACCGCCCTCCTCGACGATCTCGCCCTCGACCACCTCGTCGTCACCCGACGAGGCCTGGCCGTCGGCTCCGGCCTGGCCGTCGGCTCCGGCCTCGGCGCCGCCCGCTGCCGCGGCCGTCGGCTCGGCCTGCGCCTGCTGGTACATGGCCTGACCGATGCGGCTGAAGATGCCCATCACCTTCTCCGAGGCCCCAGTCAGGCTCTCCGCCGTGGCGGCCTGATCCTTCAGGAGCTCCTTCAGCTCATCGGCCGCCTTGACCAGCTCGTCCTTGTCTGCTGCGGGAACCTTGTCGCCCCATTCGCCGAGCGACTTGTCCACGGTGTAGGTGAGCTGATCCGCCTGGTTGCGGGCCTCAGCCGCCTCCCGCCGCTTGTGGTCCTCGGCGGCGAAGGCCTCGGCCTCCTTCACCATGCGATCGATCTCGTCCTTCGAAAGCGCCGTCCCGCCCGTGATCGTCATGGCCTGCTCCTTGCTGGTGGCAAGGTCCTTGGCGGTGACGTTCACGATGCCGTTGGCGTCGATGTCGAAGGAGACCTCGATCTGCGGCACGCCCCGCGGCGCGGGCGGGATCCCCACCAGGTTGAAGCGCCCGAGGGAATGCACCGCGGGCGACTGCACCGTTTCGCCTTCGCCTTGCAGGACGTTGATCTCGACCTGCGTCTGGTTGTCCGCGGCCGTGGTGAAGATCTCGGACTTCTTCGTCGGGATCGTCGTGTTGCGCTCGATCATCCGCTGCACGATGCCGCCGAGCGTCTCCACACCGAGCGAAAGCGGCGTCACGTCGAGGAGCAAGATGTCCTTCACGTCGCCGCGGAGGACACCCGCCTGCACGGCGGCACCGATCGCCACGACCTCATCGGGGTTGACGCCCTTGTGGGGCTCTTTGCCGCCGGTGAGCTTCTTGACGAGCTCCTGGATCATCGGCATCCGCGTGGACCCACCCACGAGCACGACGTGGTCGATCGCGGAGACGTCCTTGCCCCAGTCCTTGACGGCCATGTCGAACGGGCCCTTGCAGCGCTCGACGAGGTCCTCGGTCATGCGCTCCAACTCGGCCCTCGTCAGCTTCTGCTCGAGGTGCAGCGGGCCGTCCGCCGTTGCCGTGATGAAGGGGAGATTGATCGTGGTCTCGGCCACCTGGCTGAGCTCGATCTTCGCCTTCTCGGCGGCCTCCTTGAGACGCTGCAATGCCATCTTGTCGTTACCGAGGTCCACGCCGTGATTGTCCTTGAAGGTCTTCACGAGCCAGTCGATGACGCGCTGATCCCAGTCGTCACCGCCGAGCTGCGTGTCACCGTGCGTCGACTTGACCTCGAAGACCCCTTCGCCGATCTCGAGCAGGGAGACGTCGAACGTGCCGCCGCCGAGGTCGAACACGAGCACGGTCCGATCCTGGCCACCCTTGTCCAGACCATAGGCGAGCGCCGCCGCGGTCGGCTCGTTGATGATCCGCAGGACCTCGAGGCCCGCGACCTGGCCGGCCTCCTTCGTGGCCTGGCGCTGCGCGTCGTCGAAGTACGCGGGAACGGTGACCACCGCTTGGGTGACCGTGTCGCTCAGGAACCCCTCCGCGTCACGCTTCAGCTTCAGCAGGATCTGTGCGCTGACCTCCTGCGGGGTCCACTTCTTCCCGTCGATGTCGACGGACCATGACTTGTCGCCCATGTGCCGCTTCACGGAGCGGACGGTCCTGTCGGGGTTGGTGATCGCCTGGCGCTTCGCCACCTCCCCGACGAGGATCTCCCCGTTCTTCGAGAAGCCGACCACCGACGGGGTCGTCCGTGACCCTTCGGCGTTGGGGATCACGACGGGTTCCCCGGCCTCCAGGGTGGAAACGACCGAGTTGGTCGTTCCCAGGTCGATACCGACTGCTCGTGCCATCTGGATGCTCCTTTCGGTTGTTGCGCGAGGTCGCGCCACCGATCCGCTTACGTGCGGACCCACCATAGAACCTGAGTGTGGTATTGACAACTTCGGCTTCGTATGGTCCTGTGCGATCCCAGACCGATTGCGCCCCAACAGGGTGGACGGCGGCCCCGAGTGACGGCCGATCTGTAGCCCTCGGCAGACGCCGCCAGTCACTTCCTCCCATCGGGTAAAGCCAACCGTCAGTCAATCCGAAATGGAACTAGTACCGACGACCACGACCGGACGGACGGAGGAGCACGAGTGCGGGCTCCCGGCACGCAGAAGACGGAACAGCGTCGACAGGGTGGACACCCGACGGTCCGCCACGCCGTGGAAGTGCTGATGCTCGAGGAGCGCACGCGCTGGGCGATGCAGATCCACGACGGGTTGACCCAGTCGGTCACGTCCGCGGTCCTCGAGCTCCAGACGCTCCGTCACCGGATCGAGACGGACCCGGTCGGTGCCACCGAGGCGTTGGAGGAGATCGAGCGGCAGATCCGCGACGACCTGCGACGCATCCGCGAGCTCCTGTTCGAGATGACGAGCGAGGACCCACCCGCGACCGAGCCCGCGCTCGCCGCGCTCGTTCGCGATCTCGGCGTGCGGTGGCACTTCCCGGTCATGGTCGAGGTCGGTGGCGATCTGGAGGGGATCGAGGAGCCGGTGCTCGAGGCGGTCTATGCGATCGTGAGCGAGGCGCTGGCGAACGCCGCGAAGCACTCGGGAGCCCCGGAGGCGCACGTACGCGTCAAGGCGACCGCGACCGAGATCCGCGTAGAGATCGAGGACCGCGGCCGGGGGATCGTCGCGGTGAAGGACGATGATCCCCATTTCGGAGTACCGATCATGCGGGCCCGCGCCGAGAAGCTCGGCGGGTCCCTCGACGTCGGATCGACCCCGGGACGCGGCACCACGGTCGTGGCCGTGCTCCCCTACCAGAGAGCAGGTGGATGACATGAGGATCTTGATCGTCGACGACCACGCGCTGGTGCGCCGTGGCCTGAACTACGTGGTGAAGGAGGGTTTCCCGGATGCGGATGTCGTCGAGGCGGAATCCTCGGCCGTCGCCTTGGAGGTTCTGCATGCGGGAACGGCCTTCGACCTGGCATTGGTGGACGTGCGGATGCCCGACCTCGATGGTCTGGAGCTCCTCCGCGCGATCAGGGCCGAGTGGGCCGACATGCCGGTCATCATGATCTCGACCTATGAGAACGCGCCCTACGTGAAGCGGGCGCTGGCCGACGGCGCGGCGGGATACCTCTTGAAGGACGCCACGCCCGAAGATCTGGCACAGGCGATCAACGTCGCGATGTCCGGGAGCGGAAACGTCCTCAGCCCGCGCGTGATCCAGAACCTGTTCGATGACCAGGACTCCGTCGGCGCGAACGGCCACAGTCGCAGGAACGAGTACAGCCTGACCCAGCGCGAACACGACATCCTTGCGCTCCTGGCCGAAGGTCGATCGAACCGAGAGATCGCGCAGGGGCTCTACCTCTCGGAGAAGACGGTCAAGGCGCACCTGGCTGCGATCTTCCGCAAGCTCGGAGTCACCAACCGGACCCAGGCGGCGATGATGGCCGTGCAGATGGGCGTCGGGCCGGTGCCCGGCGCGCTGCTGGTCGACTGAGCCGCGCGGTCAGCCTTCGAAGTCCCGGAAGAAGCGACTCGGCGTCGGCCCGCGCTGGCCCTGGTACTTGTTGCCGGCGCTCCCGTAGGGCGCGTCGGCCGGCGAGGTGAGCCGGAAGAACGAGATCTGCCCGATCCGCATGCCCGGATAGATCGTGATCGGCAGGTTGGCAACGTTGGAGAGCTCCAACGTGAGGTATCCGTCCCAGCCGGGGTCGACGTAGCCCGCCGTCGAGTGGATCAGCAAGCCCAGGCGGCCGAGGGACGACTTGCCCTCGAGACGGGCGACCAGGTCGTCGGGGATCGCGACGCGTTCCAAGGTCGAGCCCAGGACGAACTCCCCCGGATGCAGGATGAACGGCTCGTCCGGTTTGACCTCGACCAACTCCGTCAGGTCCGGCATCTCCTCCCGCACGTCGATGAAGGGATAGCGGGAGTTGGCGAAGACGCGGAACTGCGAGTCGACGTGCAGATCGACCGACGACGGCTGCACGCACGCCGCGTCGAACGGGTCGATCGTGATGCGCCCGGATTCGATGTGCGCGCGGATGTCTCGGTCGCACCTCGAGCGCGGCCCCCGCGTTCAGGAGCACCACGTCGCGGCGGGGCCCCGTCTCGCCGCTCAGGATCCGGCGTGCGAGGTCCGCGGACTCGGCCGGATCCCCGCCCTTCAGGTCGCTCGGCCGTGCGCGCGCAAGGCCGACGCTCCGCGGGTCCAGGTGCCGCTCACGGAGCGAGCCGTCCTTCACGTCGAAGACCGTCGAGATCACCGTGGTCGTGAGCTCGTCCAAACCGTCCTCGCCGCGGAAGAGCTTCGCCCGGATCCGTCGGCGCGCGAGCACCTCGGCCATGAGCGGGAGCATCCGTTCGTCCGAGACGCCGACGACCTGGGCGTGCGGTGCGGCCGGGTTCGTGAGTGGACCCAGGAAGTTGAAGACGGTCGGGACCCTGAGCTCACGGCGCACCGGCCCCGCGTTCCCCATCGCGGGGTGGAAGGTGGCGGCGAACATGAACCCGATCCCGGCGTCGGCGAGGCACCGCTCGACGCCGGGGGGATCCAGGTCGATCTTCACGCCGAGCGCCTCGAGGAGATCGGCGGATCCGCAATGCGAGGAGGCGGCCCGGTTGCCATGTTTGGCGACCGGGACGCCGGCGCCCGCGACGACCAAGGCCGAGACCGTCGAGATGTTGAACGTGCCGATCCGATCGCCACCCGTCCCGCAGGTGTCGATCACCGGCTCCGGCGCTTTCACGGGGGTGGCGAACTCGAGCATCGTCCGGGCGAGACCGTCGATCTCATCGACGGTCTCGCCCTTCGTGCGGAGGGCGAGCAGGAACGCGCCGATCTGCGCAGGGGTCGCCTCGCCGGCCATGATCTGGCGCATCGCCTCGGCCGCGTCCTCGGTCCCGAGGTCCTCCCGGCGAGAGAGCCGCAGCAGCAGTTCGGGCCAGAGATCGGGGTCCGGCATGAGGCTCGGGAGGCTAGCAGCGGGTGCGTGCGGCCGTCCCCGCGGGGTCGCTAGACTCGGTCCGATCGCACATCGCGGTCGGACCACGCGGGTGTGGTTCAATGGCAGAACGCAAGCTTCCCAAGCTTGAAACGGGGGTTCGATTCCCCTCACCCGCTCCGCAGCGAGGCTTGAGCAGAACGTCGTCGTCCACGCTCCGTCAGGTACCGAGGAGCGGTCGGGCAGAGATCCTTCAGTGGGCACAGCGCGCATCTGGGCGTCGGGGCCTTGCAGATCTCACGTCCGAGACGGATCAGCCCAACATGCAATGACGTCCGGATGCCGTCGGGAACCAGATCGTGCAGCAGCCGGTCAGCGCGCTCGGCGCTCGCCTTCGCCGGGACCAACCCCAAACGACGGGCGACACGGTGGACGTGGGTATCGACGGGGATCGCGTCCCGGCCGAGCGCGAACGACAGCACGACGGCCGCGGTCTTCGGTCCGATGCCGGGGAGCGACGTGAGGTAGTCGCGCGCCTCCGCGTCCGTCACGGCTCGGAGTCGCGAGAGGTCGTACGCGCCCTCGCGCCCGTGTACCTCCCGCAGGATCGCCTGGATGCGCGGGGCCTTCGTGTTGGCGAGGCCGCCCGAGCGGATCGCATCCGCGAGGGCGGCCTCGGGCGCCGATGCGACCTGACCCCACGTGGGGAAGGCCGTGCGGAGCGACGTGAACGCCCGGTCGGCGTTCACGTCGCTCGTGTGCTGGCTCAAGACGGTGAGGATCAGCTCGTCGAGCGGATCGCTCGCACGCGGTGGCGACAGCTGGCCGAAGCGGCGTTCGAGTCGCCGGAGGATCGCTCGGACACGCCGAGGCGTCGCGTTCGGGTTCGCCATCGCCCCGGATGGTACGGAACGCTGCTCACTCGGACTGACCGCGTGCCGCGTTGCGGAACTGCGTCAGCGACGGCTCGAAGCTGAGACGGATGGATCCCGTCGGCCCGTTCCGATGCTTCGCCAGGATCAGCTCGGCCTCGCGCTTCTTCTCGTGATCCGAGTCGTCGCGATGGATGAACATGACCACGTCGCTGTCCTGTTCGAGCGATCCCGATTCCCGCAGATCGGACAGCTGCGGGCGCTTGTCGGCGCGCGCCTCCGGGTTCCGGTTCAGCTGGGACAGGGCCAGGATCGGGACCTTGAGCTCCTTCGCCAGGAGCTTCAGAGACCGTGATATCTCGGCGACCTCCTGCTGCCGGTTGTCCTGGCGCCGGGTCGCGGGGCTCGTCATCAACTGGAGGTAGTCGACGATGATGAGCGACAGCCCCTGCTTGCTGGTCTTCATCCGGCGTGCCTTCGCCCGGATGTCGACGATGTTCACGTTGCCGGAGTCCACGATGGAGAGCGGCGCGTCGTGCAGCGTCTCGCCCGCCGAGACGACGCGGGTCCAGTCGTCCGGCCCCACGCGCTTGTTGCGGATCCGGTCCCACGGCACCCGGGCCTCGGCGCAGAGCAGACGCATACCGATCTCGTAGCGCGACATCTCGAGAGAGAACATGGCGACGGGCTCGTGCGTGACGGCGACGTTCCGCGCGATGTTCATGGCGAGCGAGGACTTCCCGATGCCCGGGCGAGCCGCGATGATCACGAGGTTGCCCCCCTGCAGTCCCGAGGTGAGGTCGTCGAGGTCCCGGAACCCGGTGGGAAGCCCGGTGTAGGCGGACTCGCGGTTCTGGATGGCCTCCAGCTCCGACATGGCGTCGTTGACGAGGTCGCCGATGGCGGCGGCGTCCTCCGTGTCCTCCCGCCGAGCGACGTCGTAGATCCGTTGCTCGGCGGTGTCGGCGATCTCGTCCGCATCGTGAGAGCCCGCGTAGGCGACGTCCATGATGTCCGCGGCCGCGCCGATCAAGCGGCGCCTGAGCGCGGTATCCGAGACGATCTTGGCGTAGTGGGACGCGCTGGCCGGCGTGGGGACCTCGTCGACGAGGTCGCGGAGGTAGAGGGCGCCACCGACCTCGTCCAGCAACCCGGACCGACGTAGCGCGTCGACGGCCGTGATGACGTCGACCGGCTCACCGTGACCGAAGAGCCCGCGGACCGCGGCGTAGATCTTGCCGTGCGCGGATCGATAGAAGTCCTCGGCATCGAGGATCTCGACCACGTCGGCCATGGCTTCGGCCGACAGGAGCATGGCCCCCAGCACGGACCGTTCGGCTTCGAGGTCTTGCGGTGGGAGGCGATGGCCGGCGGGGATCCGGACGACCTCTTCAGCCGCGCGTGCCACCCCTGGACGCCCCCCTTCCGAACCCCAACCCCGACCGCGGGCGGAGGCTACGCTCACGAGGCTCCGGGCGACAGTGGACAACACCTGTGGATTGCCGAAGGCCAGGTCGTCGCCCGACTTTCCTTGTCACTCCGCCCCTGAGCAGCGTTTTCCCCATGTGGATTCCCATGTGGATAAGTGTGAACAACCCCACCGACATGGCGGCCGTATCCTCCGCAGCCATGAGCACCCCGCCGCGGCTCCAGGCCGTGGTCTTCGACATGGACGGGACGCTGATCGACTCCTCCTGGGTCGTTCCCGCCGCCTTCATCGCGACGATCGCGGAGCTGGGCGGTCCGACCCTGAAGCGGGACGAGGTGATCGCGAGCTACGTCATCGGCACACCCGCGGCGATCATGGAGCGCTTCCTCGGCAGGCCGATCGACCCATCCGAGATCGACGGATATCACGCTCGACTGCGAGCCGAGACCGCGCTTCGGGGTGTGCATCCGTACCCGGGGATCGTCGGGACGCTCGAGGCGCTCGCCGGATCCGTCGCGTTGGGGATGTTCACGAACGCCGACCTCGGGAACGTGGACGTGCTGCTGGAGGCCGCGGGTCTGCAAGACCGGTTCGACGCCCTGGTCGGCGCGGACGAGGTCGCACCGAACTTCAAGCCCGCGCCCGATGGGTTGCTCCTTGCGTGCCAACGTTTGGGCGTGACCGCCGCATCGACGGCCTACGTCGGGGATTCGCCACAGGACGGCGAAACAGCCCATCACGCCGGCTCCGTCGCGGTCGCGGCGAGATGGGGCCATCCGATGCGGGACGTCAGCGCCTTCGACCTCGCGGTCGACCGACCGATGGATCTGCCGGACGCGCTCGGGCTGACGTGACCCGATGCGGGTGTCTCCTCGAGGTGGACGTCACGCCGGTCGACGGTCACGCCCGTCTGAGCCGTCACGGCTTCCGCGATATCTGCGGCGGTCACCGATCCGAAGAGCTTGCCCTCATCACCGGCCCGCGCGGATATCTGCAAGGCGCCCGCCGCGATGAGCTTGGAGGCGAGCGCCTCGAACTCGACCTTCTGCTTCGACAGACGAGCGTTGTGGCCCCGCCTGAGCGTCTCGGCTTGCTTGAGGGCGCCCTTCTCCGCCCTGATCGCCATGCCCCGTGGGATCAGGTAGTTGCGTGCGTAGCCGTCTGCAACCTCAGCGACGTCCCCGGGGTCCCCGAGCTTGTCGACGGACTTCTGGAGGATGACCTTCATCGCGCGCTGTAGGGGAGCAGAGCCATCTCCCGAGCGTTCTTCACGGCCGTCGCGACGTCACGCTGGTGCTGCACGCAGTTCCCCGTGACGCGACGCGCTCGGATCTTGCCGCGCTCGGACACGAACTTGCGAAGCGTGATGACGTCCTTGTAGTCCACGTAATCGATGTGGTCCTTGCAGAAGATGCAGATCTTCCGCTTCTGCTTCTTCTGCCAGGCGGCGTCCTTCTCCTTCTTGCGCGCGGACCCGCGCTCCGGTTTCCTCGGTTTACCCGGCATCCAGCGGTGTCTCCTCGTTGTCGGTGGACGCGCCGACCGGCGCCGCGACCGCCGCGCCCCAGTCCCCGCCGGATGACGCGGACGAGCTGCGGCTGGTCTTGGTGACGGTGGCGGTAGCCCATCTGAGGCTGGGACCGAGGTCGTCGGCCTCGATCTCGACCACGGTTCTCTTCTCGCCCTCCTGGTTCTCCCAGGAACGTTGCTTCAGCCGGCCGGTCACCACGACCCGGCTGCCGCGCGTGAGCGTCTCGGCGGCGTTCTCCGCCAGGCTCCGCCAGCAGTTGATCGTGAAGAACGACGTGTCGCCGTCCGTCCAGTTGCCGGCCGCGTCACGGATCCGCGTGGAATACGCGACCCGGAAGTTGGCCACCGCGGCGCCGTTGGCCGTGTAGCGCAGCTCGGGATCATCCGTGAGGTTGCCAACGATCGTGATCTGGTTGTCGCTCGCCATGGAGCGGTCCCCCTTCTTCTGCTCTCTTACGCCTCCGCGGAGGCGGGGGAAGTGGTTGCCTTCGTCTTCTCGAGCGCCTTGTCGGGCAGGAGCAGGACCTTGTGCCGGATCACCTCGTCGGCGAGCTTGAGCGTATGGTCGAGCTCCGCTTGGACCGAAGGCTCCGCCTGGAACCGGACCACCACGTAGTACCCCTCGTGCTGGCGCGCGATCTCATAGGCGAAGCGCCTGCGGCCCCAGCGATCGATCGTATCGACCTTCCCGCCCGTCGGCGCGATGGTTTTCGCGATGCGGTCGACCGCCGTGCTCACCAGGGCTTCGTCGGCCTCGGCGGGCAGGATAAGCATGCCTTCGTACTCCCTCAACATTCACCTCCTCTGGTCTGGACGGCCCCCCCGAGAGGGGGAGCAGAAGGATGAGGGCTGCCCAGAGTCTACGGGACGGTCGTCTCAGGCGGCGGGCGCAGCTTGACGGGCGATGCCCGCGTAGCGGTACAGCCCGTCCCGGAGCACGTACCTGATGGTGGATGGCTGCTCCGGCGCCCCGAGCCCAGGTACGTCCAGCTCGCGGGGGACATGACCTTCGGCAATGGGGTAACAACGCCCATCGAACGGACCCCCCGCCAAGATCCCGAACCGAGCATCTCCCAACGTCAGGAGTTGCGCCCAAGGCTCGTGCTGCATGGTGTCGGTCATCTGGATCGCCTCCTCCTGATCACGACGCTCACCGTAGCGACCGGTACTGACATCGAAGCGCTCGAACAGCGTCGCGGTAGACTCCCGAGTGGTTCGCCGTGCACTCCAAGGAGGTGCGAGCAGATGACCGTCACGATCCACGATCTCCGTTCCTGGAAGTCCGAGGGCAGACGCTGGGCGATGCTCACGGCTTACGACTTCCCTACGGCCCAGATCCTCGACCGAGCCGGGATCCCGGTGCTGCTGGTCGGTGACTCCGTCGGGCGCAACGTGCTCGGGTACGCCAACGAGCTCCCGGTGACGATGGAGGAGATGCTCCACCACACACGTGCCGTCGCCAGAGGCGTCGAGCATGCGATGGTCGTCGGCGACATGCCCTTCATGTCGTTCCAGGCCTCGATCGAAGACGGCGTCCGCAACGCCGGACGGTTGGTGAAGGAGGGGGGCGCCCATGCCGTCAAGCTCGAGGGCGCGCAGTTCGACCTCGTCCATCGGCTCGTGGACATCGGGATCCCCGTGATGGCGCACATCGGACTGACGCCGCAATCGGTCTATGGCCTGGGTGGCTACCGCGTCCAAGGACGGGGTGAGGCCGCGGCGAAGGTCCTCGACCAGGCTCATTCGCTCGAGAAGTCGGGGGCGTTCTCGATCGTGCTCGAGGCGATGCCGGCGGACCTCGGTGCGGAGATCGCGAAGGAGCTCCAGATCCCCACGATCGGGATCGGCGCGGGGAGCGGGACGGACGCGCAGGTCCTCGTGATCAACGATCTGCTGGGACTTAACGAGAAGGTGCCGAAGTTCGCGAAGCAGTACGTGGACCTGCGGCAGACGATCGCGACGGCCGCGGAGGCGTTCGTTGCCGACGTCGAGGCGGGCACGTTCCCCGATGAGGAGCACGTCTACTCGTAGGTTCCCTGAGCCGGGGCAGGCCGGCCATACACTCGCCGCGTGAACCATCCCGTCCGCCGTTCGGCGGCGATCGCGCTCCTCGCCGGCCTCCCCCTCCTGATCCCTGGGGCGCACTTCTCCCCCCGGATGCAGGTCGCGATCGCCTCGGCATCCGCGGCCGTTTGCTTCGCGGTCGCGGCTGTCGCGACGGCCCGGTACCGGGCCGGCGGCGATCAGCACGCACTGTTCCTCGCGACCGGCTTCGGCGTCCTCGCCGTGCAGACCGTTCTCTTCGGATCGTGGTGGCCGCTCCACTACGGGCAGGGCGCCGAATACGCGATCACCGTCGGAGCGAGCACGGTCCTGTTCCAGCCGCTGCGGTCGTTCTCGGGGGCCGCCCCCGCCTATGGCTTCCAGTTGGGATGGCTAGTGGCGGGATCGTGCTTCGTCCTCGGGGTCCCCTGGTGGGATCGGCGCGGTCGTCCACCCGTCCGCCTTCGGCGCGCGCTCCTGGCGCTCGCAGCGCTCCTGCTGATCGCGGATGTATGCATGGCGGTCGCGTTCCGTCACCCCTCGGCCGTCGGGTCGATCCTTGACCGTCGCGTGCATCCCGGCCCCCTCGGGTGGGCGCTCGGCTTCGCGGGCGCCGCCGTGTTGCTGGGCGCCGCCTGGCGGGAGCTGTTCCGCCGCCGAGATCCGCCCCATCCGTTGATCGGCGTGGCGCTCTCCGCGGCCGTCGCGCTGCCCCTGAGCGCGATCCGTTCGCCGACCCAGGGTCTCGCCTACGTCCAGTGGGCCGACGTCCTCCAGCTGATCGTGCCCGCGATCGCGTTCGCGGCGCTGCTGTCCGCGCAACGCACCGAGACCTCGCGGATGCGACGAGCGTCGGACCGAGCCGAAGAGGTGCTGGGTGGCCGGGCCGAGATCGCGAGCGTGATCGCTCACGACATCCGGGGTCCGGTCTCGTCGGTCAAGAGCATCGCGGCGTCCACGCTCGCGAACTACGACCGCTTGTCCGACACCCAACGGCAAGAGTTCGTCGGGTTGATCGATCAGGAGGCGCAACAGGTGCTCGGCGTCGTCCATCAGATGTCGGTGGCGCTGAAGGTCGATGCCCGCACGCTCGATCTGCACCCGGCGGGCAACGAACTGGCCGCGATCGTGCAACTGGCTCTCTCCGAGGCGGAGACCCGCGGACACCCCGTCACGGTCGATGACCCCCAGCAGGTCGAGGCCGAGGTCGACATCCGATGGCTCGCGGAGGCGGTCCGCCAAGGGATCGACAACGCGGCGGCGTTCTCACCGGCGGGTTCGCCTATCCGTGTCTCCCTCGCGGGCTCGGATGGCGGACCGGTCCAGATCGAGATCGTCGACGCCGGCCCGGGGGTGCCGGCGGAGCGGCGAGACCAGGTCTTCGAGCGGTTCGCTCGATGGCGGCCCCCCGGGTACGAGGACGCGCCCGGGAGCGGGCTCGGACTGTTCATCTGCCGCGGCATCGTGCGCGAACACGGGGGCGATGCGACGCTCGCCGATGCCCCCCAAGGGGGTACCATCCTGCGCATCCGGCTGCCCCGGAGGCCAAGGTGAGTGCGACGGATCGCATCGTTTCCCTCCTGATCTGCGACGACCACAAGCTGCTCACCGACGCCCTGGCGACCGTGGTCGGCCTGGACGAGGAGCTGCACCTCATCGCGCCTCCGGTCAACACGCCGGAGGAGGCGATCAGGCTCGCGGAGGAGCACCTCCCGAACGTGGTGTTGATGGACATCGTGTTCAAGGGCGACGGCATGAGCGGGATCGACGCCACGCGCCGCATCAAGGAAGCCTCGCCGTCGACCAACGTGGTGATCATGACGGCCCACGACGACGAGCGACTGCTGGTCGAGGCCGTCGAAGCCGGCGCCTCGGGGTTCCTGTCCAAGGACGAGGCCGCCGTCGAGATCCTCGCGGCCGCGAAGGCCGCCGCCGACGGCGAGGTCCTGATCGACCCCGCGACCCTGACCCGGCTGCTCGCGCAGGTCGCCCGTCAGCGCGAGGAGCAACGCGACGCGTTGGTGCTCCTCGACGATCTCACCGACCGCGAGCGGGAGATCCTCGGTCTGCTGGCGCAGGGCAAGCGCAACGACGACATCGCCCGGGAGCTGTACATCAGTCCGCAGACGGTCCAGACCCACGTGCGCAACATCCTCGGCAAGCTGCGGGTCCACTCGAAGCTCGAGGCCGTGTCGTTCGCCGTCAAGCACGGCGCGATCCAGGTCGGCTGACCGGGCGCTCCTGCTTCTCCCGCGATTACCCGAGATCGGGTATCGAAGAACGGCATGCGGATGTCGAAGGTTCGAGTGCGACGCCATGGAACCTTCCTGGGGCCCACCACCCCCTCGGTGGCCCCCCGGGAGACCTGAAGGCCCGAGCGAACCCCTCCCTCGCTCGGGCCTTCTTCATGGGTGGGGTTCGGCCGGTCCCGGCGGGACGGCCGCTCGCTGGAGCTTCCCGGATGGCGTGCGCGGCAAGGCATCGACCAGGATGAGCTCGCGAGGCGCCTTGAAGCGAGCGAGACGCTCCCGGCAGTGTTCGCGGAGCGCGTCGAGGGTCGGCGGGAGCGCTCGATCCGCGGGAACGACCCAAGCGACGACCCGCTGACCCCATTCGTGATCGGCGACGCCGGTGACGGCAACGTCGGCCACGCCCGGATGCGAGCGGAGCGCGGCTTCGACCTCATCGGGCCACACGGTCTCCGCGCCCGAGCGGATCGTGTCGTCGGACCGCCCGTGCACGACGAGCCGACCCTCGGCATCGAGCTCCCCTATATCTCCCGTCCTGAGCCAGCCGTCCACCGTGAAGGCCCCCGCCGTCGCGACCGGGTCGGAGCGATACCCCTCCATCACGGTCGGGCCGCTGAGCTCGATCTCACCCGCCGAGGAGATCCGAACGTCGGTCCCGTCGAACGGGATACCGTCGTAGACGACGCCGCCGCACGACTCCGTGAGGCCGTAGGCCGTCACGACCCGGGCGCCGAGTCGTGCGGCGGCGTCCCGGAGCGCGGGGTCCAGCGCCGACCCGCCGAGCAGGAGCACGCCCAGACGCGAGAGGTCCTGCACGTTCGCGACGAGGCGACGGAGCATCGTCGGGACGAGGGCGACGTGCGCGCCGTCGGGCGCCTCCGCCACCAACCGGGCGAGCTCGGATCCATCGAACACGTCCACCGGAGCGCCGGCCAGCGCGCCACGCAGCAGCACCATCAACCCGCCTACGTGAGCAGGCGAGAGACACGCGACCCAGGGGTCGAACACCGACGCGTCGAGCGCCGTCAGCGAGCCCGCCACGGCGGCACCGAGGGCCGTCCGGGGAAGCTCCGCGAGCTTCGGCCTTCCCGAGACCCCGCTCGTAGCGACGACGGCCCAGGCGCGATCGGGGTCGACCGGCGCGGGATCCGCGAAGAGCACCTCGTCGTCCGGCGTCACCAGCAACCCCGGGCGGGCTCGTTCGATCACGGCTCGCCGCTCCCGATCGGACAGCCGAACGTCGATCGGGAGGAAGGACGCGCCCGAGGAAGCATGCGCGGCAAGGATCTCGAGCCAGATATCCCCCGGTGGCAGCGCATACGCGATCAGCTCGCCCGCCCGCGCCCGACGATGCGCCGTCACGGTCATCGTCGGGTAGCCTAACCGTTCGAGTACGCGCTCTAGGAGTTGGTGGTCGCATGGTCGAGTGGCGGTCGCACGGTGACTGGACGGACATCCGTTACGAGACGTCGGACGGGATGGCCAAGATCACGATCGACCGGCCCGAGGTCCGCAACGCGTTCCGCCCGCTGACGACCCGCGAGCTGATCTCGGCGTTCGAGCTGGCGCGGGACGATCCTGCGATCGGGGTGGTGATCCTCACGGGCTCGGGAACGGAGGCCTTCAGCAGCGGCGGGGACCAGAAGATCCGCGGGGACGACGGCTACGTGGACGAGCAGGGGATCGGACGGCTCAACGTCCTGGACCTCCAGATCCAGATCCGACGCCTCCCGAAGCCAACGATCGCCATGGTCGCCGGGTACGCGATCGGCGGCGGCCACGTGTTGCACCTGTGCTGCGACCTCACGATCGCCGCGGACAACGCGCGGTTCGGGCAGACGGGCCCACGGGTCGGGTCGTTCGACGGCGGATACGGGATCGGACTGTTGGCTCGACAGATCGGTGAGAAGCGTGCGAAGGAAGTCTGGTTCCTCTGCCGCCAGTACGACGCGCAGACCGCCCTGTCGTGGGGGTTGGTGAACGCCGTCGTGCCGCTGGATGCGCTGGAGGAGACGACCATGGCCTGGGCGGGCGAGCTCCTCGAGAGGTCTCCGCTCGCGCTCCGGCTGCTGAAGTCGGGGTACAACGCCGGTGTCGAGGGGCTCGCGGGTACCCAGCAGCTCGCCGGCGACGCCACGCTCCTGTACTACATGACCGAAGAGGCGCAGGAGGGCCGGGACGCGTTCACCCAGAAGCGCGACCCGGACTTCTCGAGGTTCCCGAAACGACCGTGAGCCCCGCGACCGGTTGGCGGGTGTGGTGGCTCGGCGTCAGGCCGCGAACGCTGGGAGCGGGTCTCGTGCCTGTCGCGGTGGGCACGGCGGCCGCGGGAGAGGTGATCTGGTGGCGCTTCGTTGCGGCCGCACTCGTCGCGGCGGGTCTGCAGATCGGCGTGAATCTCGCGAACGACTACTTCGATGGCGTGCGGGGGGTCGACACCCACGAACGGGTCGGGCCGCCCCGGCTCACGCAGAGCGGCGCGGCCACCCCGCGCGCGGTGCTCGTCGCGGCACTGCTGTCGATCGCGGTCGCTGGGTTCGCGGGCCTGGCACTGGCGATCGCCACCCGGCCCGTCCTGGTGCTCGTGGTCGGCGGGCTCGGGATCCTCGCGGCGCTGCTGTACAGCGGCGGACCCCGACCGTACGCAGGATCGGGACTCGGCGAGGTCATGGTGTTCGTGTTCTTCGGGCTCGTGGCGACGTGCGGGACCACGTTCGTGATGGTCGAGACGGTGACGGCGGCCTCGTGGTGGTGCGGCGCCGTGATGGGCCTGCTCGCGGTCGCCATCTTGGAGGCGAACAACATCCGCGACATCGGAACGGATGAGGCCGCGGGGAAGCGAACGCTGGCCGTGCGCCTCGGGGAGCCTCACGCGCGCGCGCTCTACGGAACGATGGTGGTCGGCGCGTTCGGCACGATCGTCGCCGGCGTGCTGGCGCACCTGTTGAACGACTCGGTCGGCCTGACGCAGTGGGGGCTGGTCGGACTCGCGGGGTGGCCGCTCGCGATCCAGCCGCTGGAGGCGGCTCCGGTCGCGAGCGGCCGCGACCTGATCCCCGTGCTCGTCGGGACGGCCAAGCTTCACGCGGCAACGGGTCTGCTCCTGTCGCTCGGCCTCGTGCTCTCGCACACGGTCTAGGCATGGGCCTCGGCGACGTCTCGCTCGCGTGCGCGTCGGCATTGGTCGACGCGCTCGCGCATCGCGGCGTTCACGATGCGTGCCTCTCCCCCGGCTCACGCTCCACGCCGCTCGCGCTAGCACTCGCCCGCAACGATCGGATCCGGACCCACATGCACCTCGATGAGCGGTCAGCCGCGTTCTTCGCGCTTGGCATCGCGAAGGCGAGCCACGCACCGGTGGCGGTCGCGTGCACCAGTGGGACGGCTGCCGCCGAGTACCTCCCGGCGATCGTCGAGGCGTCGCAGTCGCGGATCCCGATCGTCGCGCTCACGGCTGACCGGCCGCCGCGACTCCGGGGGACCGGCGCGAACCAGACCATCGAGCAGACCGACCTCTACGGCCGCTACGCGCGGGCCTACCTCGAACCGCCCTTGCCCGCGACGGCAGCCGACGCGGCCGCGTGGCGCGACACCGGTCTGCGTGCGGTCGACGCCGCCCTCAGCACGCCGGCCGGTCCTGTCCACGTGAACTGCCCCTTCGACGAGCCGCTCGTCCCAGCGGGCGAGCGGATCGAGGTCCAGTCGCGGCCTGACGCGGAACCGGAGCCAACCGAGCGAGGGATCGAAGAGGATGCGGCGCGCGAAGCGCTCGAAGGCTTCCTGGCGACCTACGCCGGCAGTCGCGGCCTGATCACGCTGGGACCGCTTCCTGCGCCGAGAACCCTTTCGTTGCTCTCGCTCGGCACCCTGCTCGGGTGGCCGGTGCTCGCCGAACCGCTCAGCGGGTTGCGCCTCGACGCGGGCGGAGCCGGCCGGGCGCTCGGCGCAGGGCAGCTGCTGGTTGGCGACCCCGAGTGGCTGGAGCGCCACCGTCCCGACGTCGTCCTGCAGGTGGGTGCGACGCCGACGACGCGCACGACCCAGGCTCTGGTCGCCGGCTCGTCGCTGGTCGTCCTTGACAGGATGCATCTGGACCCGGACCCCGAGCGCACGGCCGAGCGACGGATCCTGGTCGAACCGGAACTGTTCGCGGCCACCGCCTGGGACGCACACGCCGACGAACGACCGGCCACGCCGGACGGATGGCTGGGAGCGTGGCGGCAGGCGGATCTGCTCGCGCGCGCATCGGTCGATCGCACGCTCGATCCGTGGGTCGAACCGTTCGAGGGTCGCGTCGCGCGCGACCTGGCGGCGTTCCTCCCGCACGGCGCCATCCTGTGCATCGGGTCCTCGAGCCCCGTCCGCGACCTCGACATCTTCATGGCCCCGCGCAGGCCGCCGCGCGTGTGGACCGCTGGCGATCTGCTGCGCGTCGTGGGCAACCGTGGAGCGAGCGGCATCGACGGCTTCGTCTCGACCGCGCTCGGGATCGCGGTCGCGGATGCCGGCCCGACGTACGCGTTGATGGGCGACCTGACGTTCCTGCACGACGCCGGCGCCTTGCTCTGGTCGAGGCCGGACCAGATCGACCTCGTCGTGGTGGTGCTCGCCAATGGGGGCGGCGAGCTCTTCTCGTTGCTCCCCCAGCGTGCCCTGCCCGAGCTCCGGGAGCTCTTCCTGACTCCGCACCGTGTGGATCTCGCGGCGCTGTGCGTCGCGGCGGGCGTCGGTCACGAGCGTGTCCTGCGGAGCCATGAACTGCTCCCGGCAGTCCAGCGCGCGGCGCGGGCCGGCGGCATCCGCGTGGTCGAGGTGACGATCGACCCGGAACTGGGACGGGAGCGCCGCGCGGAGGT
>VAXZ01000098.1 GCA_005885035.1 Actinomycetota bacterium | reverse complement strand
TCCGGGTCGGGTCGTACGTCTGATAGATGTTCAGGTTCGGGTCGTTCAGGCTCGTGACCGCACCCGTCGCGTAGAGGAACGTCGAACCCGACCGATAGTGGGTCTTGAAGGTCCACCGATAGACGATGTCGGCGCGCGCGTCCCCGTCGTTGTCGATGTTGATGTCGTAGTTCGTGTGCTCGGCGAACAGGTAGAAGTTCGGTCCGCCCGCCGGCTCCTCGAACGGGATCCAGGAGCTGACGAAACTGATCGAGTTCGGCTTATCCGGCGACCGGAACGCGTACAGGTCCGTGTTGTCGATCTGCGGATCGGCCGCGGTGAGCGGCGCCTCGCGGTGACTCGACGCGCGGGACGCGATCGGTGCGAGGCCCGCGAAGATGCTCGCTCCGAGCGCGGCCGCGGCGATCCCCGCGATCAACGCCTTGCGGAAGTTGGACATGGCGAAGCTGACTCCTTCCCACGTTGGAGTTCGTCTGACGACCCGCGCGCCCGGCTCCGGCGCCCCTCCCGCCCTGGGAGCCGCCCCCATCCCCCCTTCCTCGTGGGCGGCGGGTCCGAGGATGCTTCGCGCTCCTCGGCGCATCGGATGACTCGGATCGGGGCCGGGCTTAGGACGTCTGCACGGGGGCGGGCAGCGGCTTGCGTTGGCGTGATGCTCGGAGGAAACCAACGAACATGACGGTGACCCCGAGGGACAGCATCAGGGCGAACAGGAACAGGTCACCGACAGCGGCGAACGCCGACCCGCCAACGGCGACGATCGTCGCGCCGAACGCGATCAGCAGCGTGCCGAGGAACCGTTCGCGCAGCTCACGACGGCCGCGCATCTTCCATGCTGACCACAACGTGCCCACGATCAGGACGGTGTAGGCGGGGATGGACACGATCTGCGGGAGCCGGTGCGCGGGGGTTCCGTCTCCGAAGACGTCCTTGCCCGAGGGCAGTCGCTTCGCCAGGGCGAGGGGGTCGTACATGGCGTGGCCAAGCACGGCCACCGTGTACGCCGCGATGAACACGAGCAAAAGCACCGTGACCCACAGCACCACTCGATCGCGGAACAGCAGTACGACTTCGCCGGCGGCCAGCAACGGGACGGTGAGAACCGCGCCCAGCGCCCAGTAGATCTCGTACTCGAGCTTCGTCCATCCGCCGATGGCGCCGATCACGACGACCAGCGAGGCGACGCCGTATGACAGGAGCGCCAAAGCCCAGAGCGCGGTATAGGGCCGACGACGCGCCACGAACTCCTTGGCGAGCATGACCGCGAACCCGAACGCGATGGCGGCCGCGATCAGCGCCATGATCATGGGCAACAGGATATCCGGGAAGGCACGACCGCCCGAGGCAGGTCGTGGACGGCTAGCCTTTGGGTCACCCATGGCTGGGCCTCGTTTGCTGTTCTCCACCGCGGCCTTCTTCGCGCGACCCCTCGGCGACACGTTCGGGGTCGTCGCGGCCTGCGGGTACACGGGCGTCGAGGTGATGGTCACGAGGGATCCCGCCAGCCAGGACGCCACGGTCATGCGGAAGCTGGCGGCCGAGCACGGACTGGAGATCGGAGCGATCCACGCGCCGTCGTTGTTGCTCACGCGCCGGATCTGGGGGACCGACCCGGTCGGCAAGATCGAGCGAGCGGCCGAGGTCGCCGCCGATGCCGGCGTCCCGACCGTCGTGACCCACCCGCCGTACCGATGGCAGCGCGGCTATCGCCGCCGGCTGAACGAGACGCTGCCCTCCGTTGAGGCGCGAACCGGGGTCACGGTCGGCATCGAGAACATGTTCCCGATCCATGTGGGGTCGCGGCCATTGATGCTCCACGCGAACCAGGATCTGGACGAGCTCGAAGGTATCCCGCATCTCGTGTTGGACACGTCGCACGCCGCCGTCGCGAAGCACGATCTGATCGACGTGCGCCGGCGCTTCGGCGATCGCCTCCGGCATGTGCATCTGTCGGACAACGCCGGGCGCGGATGGGACTCGCATCTCCCGCCCGGCCAGGGCGTGCTGGCCCTCGGGGCCTTCCTCGACGACCTCGTCGCGTGCGGCTATGCAGGAGCCGTATCGCTGGAGGTCGATCTGCGCCGGTACCTCACGGAGCCCAGGGAGCTGAACGCCATCCTCGTGCGCATGCGCGAGGAGGTCGAGTCGAGGCTCGCCGGGTAGCGGCGCACGGCCCGATATCCTCGGGCCGTGCGCCGCGGCACCGCCATCACGTTGATCATCCTGTTCGTGCTGCTCGCCGCGGCGCTGATCGCGCAGCTTCGACAGCCAGCGCCGACCCAGCCCTACCCAGGCCCCACGAGCGGGAACGAGCTCCCTTCGTCCTCTCCCTCGGGCTGAGCTATTCGAGGACCAGGGTCGAGCCCTCGCCCAGACGGAGCATCTCGGCGGCGCTCCCCTTGTTCACCACGAGCGCGACGAACCCCTGCGAGTCGACGATAACCCCCAACGCGTGCTCCGGAAGGTCCGTGAACGTCTCGACGAGCGGGACCCGCGAGCCGGCGACACCGACGGTGCCCTCGATGCCCGCATCGGCCAGATGCTCGCGCGTCACGTTGAGCTGCACGTTCCCGAAGCCGTCCACCCCGATCACCCGAGCGCCGATCGCATCCGGAGCGACCATCGGCCCAGGCACCTCGAGCACCTGCAGATGTTCGGGGTCCACGCGCGGGCCGATCGTCTCGAGCGGCGTGCCCATCGCGAGGTGCGCCGCGGCCGGCGCGAACACATCGCGACCGTGGAAGGTGTTGGACATCGGATGGAGCACGATGCCGGGGGATGAGATCTCGAACGCGTCCTCGGCGCCGCCGAGCACGGCCCATGCGAGCGAGAGCACGCCATTGTCCGGACCGACCAAGAGGGCGCCGGTTCCGGCGCGGACCCCGACGGCGCGACGCTCGGAGCCGACCCCCGGATCCACAACAGCGCAGTAGACGGCATCCTCAGGCAGGTACGGCGCCGCTCGAGACAGGACGAGCGCCCCTCGCATCACGTCTTGTCGCGGGACCGCATGGGTGAGATCGATCACCGACGCATCGGGGTCGATCTTGAACATCACGCCATGACACACGCCGACGAACTCGTCTTGCAGCCCGTAGTCCGTGCAGAACACGATCGGCCGGCTCACGACGGCTCCGCGGGATGCATGTACATCGCGAGCCACGCGTCGATCAGCTCGCCGACGTGGGTCCCCTGGCTGCCGGAGAGCAGGTCGGTGCCGTGATCGCTGGCCGTGACGATCTCGAGCCGCTTCGGCTGCGGGCTCTGGTCGTAGAAGTACTGCGCCGCCCCCGCCGCTCCCGAGGGGTCCCCGAGGCCGGCGATGAACAGCTTCGCCCCCGTGATGTTCGTAAGCACGTCGGGGCCCGCCGCGAGCGAGTCCAGCACCTCCGGCGCGGACAGGGTGATCACGGCCGGAACGTCCTGCTGCTCCGAAGCGACCACCAAGGACGCGGTTCCCCCCACGCTGGCGCCGATCAGGGCAACGCGGGTCGGGCCGTCGGACCGAAGGAACGCCAACGCCGCGGTGAGGTCGGTCGGTGCCGCGTTCACGTCTTTCTGCCCCTCCGAACACCCTCCGTCACCACCCGGGCAATACCCGCGCAGATCGAAGGTCAGCACACGGTAGCCCGCGCCGGTGAGATGCGCTGCCTCTGCGAACCAGGAGGTTTGATCCGCCGGGAGCATGTGGGTGAGGACGACTCCCGCGCTGGCGCCTTGGGGTCCGAAGACCCGACCGGACAACCGGACGCCGTCGGAGGTCGTGAACGACACCGGCGTGGATCCGAACACCGATCCGGATGTGGTCGACGGCGCCCCGGAACAGGAGGACAGCACGACCGAGAGCGAGACCGCGAGGAACGGCAGCAGGCCCGCGCGCTTCGGAACGCCCACGTGGGGCTCTCCGTGCGCTACTTGCCCAGCTTCATGCGCTGGTGCCGGGTGCGCTTCAGGAGCTTCTTGTGCTTCTTCTTGCGCATCTTCTTCCTGCGCTTCTTGATCAGGGACGGCAACCCATCACGCCTTTCACTCGGTCCCGAAGAGGTTCCGGAGGTCCACCCGCTTGACGCGGTAGGTGTCCTCCAGGCGAACGGAACCCAGTCTAAGCGCTTTGGGGGGCTCCGCCACGGGCGAGAGGAGCCGGAGACCGCCGTCGTCGGCCACGTGCTCGAGGACGCCGAGCCCCGTGAAACCCCCGTGCCCGTCCGACAGCCCGACCAGGAGCCGGTCCAGCGTCTGCAGGTCGAACATCGGGGGCAACGTCGGCATGAACACCGTCGGCCGAACCCGGAACCGCTGCAACGGGGCACTCTCGAAGTACCGTCCCATCGCCTTCTCGCGCATCGCCATCCGGTCCTCGACGCTGCTCGGCTCGACGTCCGGGTGCACGGGCGCCGTCACCGACTCGATCCCGAAGAAGCGGTCGACCACGCCGAGGATCGGCTCGAGCTCCTCGCCGCGCTGGAGCCCGACCACCAGGTCGGGCTCCAACACGTCAACCTTGTAGTACTTCACGAGCTGGCCCCGGATCCCGGAGACCTCGCCGCCCGTGTCCACGATCAGTAGCTCCGCGCCCTCGTTGCGCGCTCGGTCGCGGAGGCGGCCGAGCGCGCCCACCAGCGGGACCAGGTGATCCTGCGGAGAGATCGACCCGACGAATCCCAGAGCGTCGGCCTCCGACATCCGCTCGGGGATCAGGTCGTCGGGTTCGCGGATGTGCTTCATCCCCACCGTTGCGGGCGGACCGACCGTCTTCTGTGCGACGTCCGCGTCGATGTAGGCGACCCGTCTGCCGATCCGCAACGCGAAAGCGGCGGTCGCCCGAGCGAGGGTGCTCTTGCCGGCGTCGAGCCCGCCGAGGAACAGGACCGAGCGGGCGTGCCGCGCTGCCTGGTCGACGAGCTGCTCGTGCTCGTTCATCGTGGGTCCTCCGTACGATCGCGGAGGTCCCGGCTGTAGTGGGCCGTTACATCGCTTCGGTGTAGCGCTTGCTCAGGTAGTCGTCGACGTCGTCCTCGCGGAGGCGGTAGCTCCGACCGACCCGGAGCGCGGGCATCTGCCCTTCCTTGATCAGCCGGTAGACGGTCATCCGGGATACGCGCAGGAGGTCAGCGACCTCGTTCACGGTCAACAGCCGAGCCTCGGTGAAAGGTGCTCTCATGGTGTGGCGCGATGGTAGGGGCTGACGGGAGACGGCGTCTAGACCCGAGGGTATCGCCGCAGGTCAGGCGTGCTGCGAGGTCAGCGCGACGAACACGGGCCAGTAGGCGTTCGGATCCACGTGATCGTCGAAGACCAGGACGTGCTCCGTTCGCCCCTGAGCCTTCGCAACCAGTAACGCGGTGTCGTTCACGTCGGCGATCGAGATGGTCTCGACGCCTGCCTCGATCGCCGCCCCGGCGAACCCGTGGTCCGCGAAGACCAGGTGAGGACGGCCTTCGGCGAGCAGCCGCTCCATCGCGTCGGGCTTGTGCGTGTGACGAGGCACACGTCCGTCGCCGAGCATCGCGACACCGTCGTAGTGCTCGATCGACCAGTCGTGATCGAGACCGGCGTCGCGCCATCGCAGCCCCGCTCCGAGGATGAGGATCCGGGCTCCTCGCCTGGCCAACTCGACCGCGAGCTGGTGATAGAGAAAGGTGAGCCCCGTCGGATGCCCCGTGGCAAGCACGACGGACTCGCCGCGCGCGCATGCGCTCGCGAGCCGTTCCCCCGCCGCGCGGCTCGCGTCGACGATCGGACGGGCACGGATCTCGACGGGTCCGTGCCGGGCGTCACGATCGATCGGGGCGCCGGCGGCGTGCTCCACGAGCCCGAGCACGAGGTCGAGCGTCATCCCCTCCTGGAGTCCTTCGAGCCCGAACTGCTTGTCGGGATCATGCTCCAGGAGCATCTGGATGTTCCCGCGCACGTTCTCGATTGGGTGGGTCGCCGTGCCGGCGACGCCGCCGGCCAGGAGCGCCCGCTCGAGGTCCGCCCGGTCGACGGCGCGGGGGAGCCACTCGTCCTCCGCGAGAGGTGGCAGACGGCTGAGGTGGGCTTCGATAACGTCGGAAGGCACTGGGTATCAGCGTAGGCGAGGGAGGTCCTGTGGAGCTGCGAGGCAAGGTGGTCGTCGTCACCGGCGCCTCGGCGGGGATCGGCGAGGCGACGGCGGTGGCGTTCGCCAAGCGGGGTTCCAAGCTGGTGCTCGCGGCGCGTCGACGGGACCGCCTGGAGGCCCTGGCGGAACGGATCGATCGCGCCGGCGGGACCGCCCTCGCGCTCCCGTGCGACGTCGCAGACCCCGAGCAGGTCCGGCGGCTCCCGAGCGTGATCCAGCAGGCGTTCGGACCCACCGACGTGCTCATCAACAACGCCGGGATCCCCGGTGGTGGCTCTTTCGACTCGCTCTCGTATGAGCAGATCGACGCCGTCGTTCGGGTCAACCTCCTGGCGGTCATGTACGGAACACGCGCGTTCCTCCCGAGCATGATCTCGCGGGGCCGCGGGCATATCGTGAACATGGCGTCTCTCGCCGGCAGGTTCGCTACGCCCGGATCTGCCGTGTACACGGCGACCAAGCACGCGGTCGTCGCGTTCAGCGAATCCCTCAACTACGACACGGCTCCCGACGGCGTTCTGGTGACGAGCGTGAACCCCGCCTTCATCGTCACGGAGGGGTTCCCGCATGCGAACGTCCCGTCGCCCGTCCTCCTCCAGGTCGACCGCGTCGGCGAGGCGGTCGTCAAGGTCGTCCGCAACGGCATCGCGCCCGAATATTCGATCCCGCGCTGGGTCAGCCCGTTCCAGGTGTTCCGTGTGCTCACGCCGCCGCTCTACCGCTGGGGCGTGCGGCGGGCACGCGGTCGAACACCGCCGACCCCGTCCGCGCCGCCGGCCGCCGCGAGCCACGAGGAACTGCGTCCGTGAGCGGCGGAGCGGCGCCCGCGGAGGTCCGACGACCGATATCGGAGGAGGTCGTCGAGCCCGACGTCCCGTGGATCGTCATCGTCTGGAACGACCCGATCAACCTGATGTCGTACGTGACCTGGGTGTTCCAGAAGCTGTTCGGCTATCCGAAGGCCAAAGCGGAGAAGCTGATGTGGGATGTCCACACGAAGGGCAAGGCCGTGGTCGCGTCGGGTGAGAAGGAGGAGTGCGAGATACACGTCTCGGCGCTGCACGGCTACGGTCTCTGGGCGACGATGCAGAAGGATCGGTGAGACGTGGGCGATCGAGGGTCGCTCCGTCGTCGTTCCGACGGCACGTTCGGGTGGAACTTCGCGAAGAACGAACGTGAAGTGCTGACACACGTGGCGAAGGATCTCCGCGCGCTGCTCACCGCCGAGACGCCGTCGTCGGACCCGAGCCTCCAACGCCTGTTCCCGCCGGCCCGGACCGACGACCCGATCGAAGAGCTCGAGTACGAACGGAAGGTTGGCGACAGCCTCCTCGCGGCGAAGCTCGAGCAGCTCACCATCCTCGAACGATGCGTGGGATCACGCGTGCTGAGCGAGGAGGACGTGCTCGCCTGCATGCGAGCGGTGAACGATCTTCGGCTCGTGTTGGGAACCCGCTTGGACGTGCGGGAGGACTCCGATCCATCGGAATTCGCCGGGGATCCCGAGCGGCGCTCGACGTTCGAGCTGTACGCGTACCTCAGCTGGTTGCTCGAGTCGTTGATCGACGCGATGAGCGGCTCGGGCTCGTGAGGCCGATCAGACCTCGGACGTGGGAGCTTCGCGTTTCAGCTTTCGGAGGAGCCGCTGCCACGTCGGGTGCGCTTGATCGGCCAGATGCGCCTCGGCCACACGCTCTCGTTCGATCCGATGTTGTTCCTCCACGAGTTGTTCGTTCTCCTCGGGGTTCCGACCGGGTGCGCCGAGATACGCCATCCATCGAGTGTCGGTCCGGGCGCATCGAAGCGAAAGCGGCTCACCCGAGACTTTCCGCGAGCGACCGAACGATCGCGCGGGCGGCAACGTCCCCGTCGCCAGGGCCGAGCGCGGGCTCCGACAGGGTCGCGGGGACCTCGGCGCGGAGCCGGCGCTCCGCCTCCTCGATCCAGGACTGGGGGAGCTCGTCGGCGAGGTCGGCGTTGCACATCTCGGCGAAATACAGGGTCCAGGCGCGCGGCACCACGCGGGCCCACTGGTAGCCGCCGCCGCCGGTGGCCACCCAGCGGCCACCGGCGGCGGCATGGGCCAGCCGGTGGAGCTCCGCCGCCGTCGCTCGATATGCGGCGGTGGTCAGCAAGAGCTGCGCGAGCGGGTCGGTGTGATGCGTGTCGCACCCGAGCTGGGTGACGAGCACGTCAGGGGCGAACGAAGTCACGGCGGGAGGCACCACGGCGCGGAACGCGTCGAGCCATGCATCGTCGCTCGTGAACGCGGGAAGCGGCACGTTGATCGCGCTGCCGGGCGCGTCGGGCCCTCCTCGTTCGCTCGGGGACCCGGTCCCGGGGAAGAACCACGAGTCGAACTGATGCAGCGAGGTCGTCAGGACGCGGGTGTCGTTCCAGAACACGAACTGGACCCCGTCGCCGTGGTGGACATCCACGTCGACGTAGGCGATCCGCTCGCAGCCGTTCGCGAGCAGCCACGCGATCGCGATCGCGGGGTCGTTGTAGACGCAGAAGCCTGAAGCGCGGTCGGGCATCGCGTGATGAAGCCCGCCCGCCGCGTTGAAGGCGTGGTCGCATCCCTCGGACCAGACCGCCCGCGCCGCGGCCACGGACGCGCCCGCAACGATGGCCCCAGCCTCGTGCATGCGATCGAAGATGGGGTTGTCTCCGGGGCCGTAGCCGAAACGACGCCAGTCGCCCGCTTCGCCGTTGCCCGCGCGGCGGGTCGCATCGATGAACGCTGGCGTGTGGACCAACTCCAGCGTCGGGTCGTCGGCCGACTCGACCCCGAGCGTCTCGACGTTTGGACGCCGATCGAGTTCGTACGCGTGGATCAGATCCCACGTCAGGAGCACGCGGTCGGGACGGAGTGGATGCTCCGGACCGTGGTCGTAGATGCTCGCATCGGGGGCGATGACCAGGCCGACGCGCTCGCTCACCCGACGGACCGTACCGCGGCGACGGTTCGCTCGACGAGGATCCCTGCTTCCTCGTCCGTCAGGATGAACGGAGGCCCGAGCATGACGAGGTCGCCGTTCCTCCCGCCCACGTGGCCGGTGGATGAGTAGAGGAGGAGGCCGGCGTCGCGCGCCGCGGCCACGATCCGCTCCGTGATCTGACGCTCGCGGGCGAACGGCTCCTTCGTCTCGCGGTCGCGGACCAGCTCGATCCCGATCATGGTGCCCGTCCCTCGGACGTCGCCGACGTGCTCGGCGGACTCCAGTTCCACGCGGAGCGCTCCGAGCAGGCTGTCCCCGAGCTCGCGCGACCGAGCGACCAACCCATCGTCACGCAGGCGCCGGAGCGTCGCGTGTGCGACCGCGGCGCCAAGGGCGTTGTGTGACCACGTGAACCCGTGGACGAACCCTTTCGGTGCGATCGTGTCGAACAGCTCGCCGGTGCACGCGGCGAAACCGAACGGGACGTACCCGCTGGTGGTCCCCTTGCCCGCCGCGACGATGTCCGGGCGGACCGGCCAGGCATCCATACCGAACCATCGGCCCGTTCGACCGAATCCGGTCATCACCTCGTCCGCGATCACCAGGATGCCGTGGGCACGGCAGACCCCGACGATCTTCGGCCAGTAGTCCTCGCACGGAACGGCGGCACCGAGCGTGGCGCCGGCGACCGGCTCGGCGATGAACGCCGCGATCGTCTCCGGTCCGTACGATCCGATCATCCGCATGAGCTCGGCGGCGTGCCACTCCCCGCAGCCATCGGGGTGCGCCGGGTTCTCGCATCGGTACTCGTAAGCGGGTGGGGCATGCAGGAACCGTCCGAGCCATGGCGTGTACGGCTTGCGCAGCGGCTCCTTCCCAGAAGCGTCCAACGCGCCGATCGTGTTCCCGTGATAGCTGGAACGGCGAGCGATCACGGTGACCCTCCCGGGGTTGCCCCGCGCGACGTGATACGCCCGAGCCATCTTGAGCGCGGTCTCAACGGCCTCCGAGCCGCCGCTCACCGGATAAACCCGGGCATCCGAGAGCGGGAGCATGGGCGCGACATCCTCCGCGTAGGCCTCGACCGCCTCGGTGGTGAACATCGTCCCGTGGATGTACTGCGTTCGGTGGAGCTGCTCTTCGGCGGCGGCGATCAGCGACGCGTCCCCGTGGCCCACCCCGACCACGATCGCCCCCCCCGAACCGTCCAGGTACCGACGTCCGTCGGCATCCACGATCCAGGCGCCCTCGGCGGAGACCGCCGTCGGAAGGGTGCGCGTCACGACCCGTGGGAACACGTGGCTCATGGAGCGCTCAGGGATCCTTCCGATCGGGTTCCTCCAGCCGGTCGGCCAGCTGCTTGCCGCGCTCGGCTCGGAGCCGACGGATCTCCTCGGCCCAGTCCAGTTCCGGCTCGTCGTCGGCCGGGATCGGCGCATCGTCGGAGAGGTCTTCGCGGTCGGGCATCGTCTACCTCGTGTAGGCCCCGGTCGGATCGAGCTCTTCGCGGATCAGCCCGAGCTCCAGCGGTGTCGGCTCCGGCGTCTCGCCGAGATCGGGCGAAACCTTCGGATCCCAGCCCATGTTCGCGCGAACGTCGTCCAGGGTCATACCCCGGTGCAGCGTGACGAGCGTCATCTCCCCGGTCGCGCCATCGAACCCGTAGATCCCGAGGTCCGTCACGACCGACGTCGGGCCGGTCCCATGCCAGCCGCGCGCGGCGTCGTGCGCGGGATCCCCGCTGTGTCCGGGCGACGTCCGGAAGTCCAGCCTGTCCACGAACGAACGCTTGGCCTGCCGCATGATCACCAGGATGTGCCGCGCGTGGATCGCGATCTCGCACGCGCCGCCGCTGCCGGGAAGGCGCACCTTCGGCGTGTCGTAGGGACCGATCACGGTCGTGTTCAGGTTCCCGAACCGATCGATCTGCGCTCCGCCGAGGAAGGCCACGTCGATCAACCCGGCCTGCAGGTAGAACGCGAAGAGCTCGAACATGCTCGTGATCGCCGTGGCGCCGGTCGCGAGGGTGGGATCGCCGATCGACAGCGGGAGCCGCTCGGGCCTGGCGCCGAACACGCCGGATTCGTAGACGAGCTGCAGATCGCGTGCGACGGTCCGTTGGGCGAGGTTGCACACGATGTTGGGCAGCCCGACGCCGACGAAGCAGTTCTTGGCGCCTTCGAGGCCGCGAGCGGATGCCGCGATCATCATCTCGGTCCTGGAATACCCGAGATCGCGCTCGGCGGTGGCGCTCACGCGTACCTCCCGTAGTTGACCTCACCCGACATCGCATCGCCCGGCCGTAACGCGTCCCAGTGTGCGGCGCCCCGCTTCTCTCGGTAGTCGGCGTGCGTCCCGAGGTCGAAGACCCACTCTTTCAGCCACGTCGCGAGCCTCTCCGGATCGCGGGCGATGCGATCCCACTCCAGGTAGAAGGCGTTGTCGCGGTCGTAGTACCCCTGCGCGAAGCTCGGATGACAGGCGAAGGGCTCCTCGACGACCGCGTCGACGACGACCCCGGGGATCACGGTCCGGTTCGGATCCTGGCGGATCACCGATTCCTCCACGACCTCCTCACACACCACGATGACGCGTTTCCCGGCGAACGCCGCCTCCTTCTGGCACCCGAGCAGGCCCCAGATCTGCGCGTCGCCGCTCGCATCGGCCCGTTGCGCGTGGACGATCGAGACGTCGGGGCGGAGCGGCGGGACCACGTAAACCTCGGTGGCGTCGTCGTAGGGCGAGGTCATCGGGACGATCTTCGGGTTCACCCTGGGGATGTCGGACTCGTAGTAGCTCCGGATCGGGAAGAACGGCAGGTTCGAGGCCCCCGCGACGTACCGGCAGACCATCCCGAAGTGCGAGT
>VAXZ01000069.1 GCA_005885035.1 Actinomycetota bacterium | reverse complement strand
CCCCGGACTCGAGCGCGGGACGGACCTGGCCGATCAGGGTCAACCGCGCCGGGTTGTGCCGGTCCATGTCGTCGTCGTAGAGCTCATAGCCGCCGCCGTTCTCCTTCGCCGCATACATGGCGACATCGGCCCGGCGGAGCAGCGCCTCGGCGTCGTTCGCCTGGCTCGGGTACAACGCGATGCCGATGGAACCCGAGACGTCCAGCGCCAGCCCCTCCACGCCGACCGGGATCTCGAGCTCCTCCAGGAGCCGATCGGCGATCCGCATCGCGACGTCCTCCGACGGGAGCTCGGGGAGCACGATGCCGAACTCGTCGCCGCCGAGGCGGGCCATCAGATCGTTGTCGCGGAGCACGCTGGACAGGCGAGGACCGATCTCCTGAAGGAGCAGATCGCCGAAGTGGTGACCGAGCGTGTCGTTGATCTCCTTGAAGTGGTCCAGGTCGATCAGCATCACGGCGAGCTTGCCGTCGACCCGGCGCGACGCCTCGATCGCGTCGGACAGCTTGAGCTGGAACAGCATCCGGTTCGGCATCCCCGTGAGCGAGTCGTGCAGCGCCTGGTACTCGTTCTCGGCCTGCTTCTCCGCGAGCTCGTTCGTCGCCTCCTGGAGCGAGTGGGTGCGCTGGAACATCTGCCGAGCGAACGCGAGCGGAGCGGCGAAGACGAGGATCGCGAACACACCTAGGTTGCTGACCGACGTCGCGACCAGCACCGCGAAGAGCGCGAGCGCCATGTACGAGAGCACGAACTCACCGAAGACGCCTTCGTGCATCGCGCGGACCGTCGCGATGATCGGCTTGCCGTGCTGGAAGCTGTGGTAGGTGGCGACGAAGAGCGTGTTGAGGGCGTACCCCACGATCGCCGCGAGCAGCGTCGGCAGGATCAGCTTCCACGCGGGGCCCGGGAGAACGTGACCCAGGTCGGCACGAAGGTTCCTGGTCACCGTGTGGTTGAAGACCGCGGATTCGGCGATCACGCAGACGGCGATCTGCGACCTGACGAACAGCGCCTTGAGCGGAGGGATCTCACCCTTCAACTCGCGCGCATCGGTCGCGCCGAGGAACGCGATGGCCGCAGCGGTCGGCGTGGGGAACAGCATGGCGGCCGACAGCTCGAGCGGGAAGCTCAGGCTGAACCCCATCGAGACGTTGGTCGGAACCGGGAGGAGGTCCGCGACCATCACCGCGATGGCCCACGCATACAGGTGCCAATCCGTGAACAGCTGCGGGTCGGTCCAGACGGACCAGATCAGGTAGGCGACCACGGGGACGGACACGAGCAACTCGTACATCCGGATCACCGGTCGGCGATCGTGCGCTCGTCGCAACTGGCGTGTTGACTGACGTTCCGGTGGCAGGCGATGCGCGTCCGTCTCGCGCTCGAGCTTGAGGGCGTCAGACACCCTGCACCTCCGGCGTCGCCGCGGGTTGGGTCTTCGTTCGCCGTCGCATGCCCCCGACGATCACGACGACGACACCCGAGTAGGTGAAGATGTCGCCCACGCTGATGGCCTGCCCGATCGGAGGTGGGAGCGCGATCACGTCGCCCAGGAACAGGGCCCTGTCGTCGCCGGTCGCAAGGTGGTGCTTCACGTAGCTGTCTGCGTTGTCCGTCAACTGACCGATCGTGTTCTCCTGTCCCGACGCGGCGAGCGCCTGGGAGGACACGGGCATCCCGCTGTTCAGACCGATCACCGCGAAGTTGAGCCCGACGCCGATGAGGATCAGCCAGAACCCGAGAACGTGCCGGTTGACGAACGCGAAGACCGACAGCAGCACGAACGAGCCGAACAGCATCGCCAGCGGCCAGTGGCCGGGTGGGTTGATCAGTTGCATCACGAAACCGATGATGGCGAGGGGCGCCCAGCGGATCTGCAGGTTGGCGAGGTTGGACAACCGGCCGCCCGCAAGGTACCCGACGGCGATCGAGATGATCAGCGTGCCGACGATCAGCTTCATGACATCGGTATCGGAGCCAGCATAGGGAACTGGAGCCGTCACCTCGGGCCGGCGCCGGTCGCCCGAGCGACCGGCGCCCGCCCGATCGATCAGGTTCTCTACGGTTTCCATCCGGCGCCGACCGCGAGCGCGATCGCGGCCAGGCTCGCGATGGTGAGGGCGATCCTTCGAAGCACCGTTCCTCTCCTTCCAGTCCTTCTCGCTACGAGACCATGCTCGTCAACGAGGTCAGTTCGGCTTCCAACGCGCCCCGGCTGCGAGCAGCAACGCGGCGAGCGTGGCGCTGGTGAAGAGCACGTACCGCCAGTCGTGCTTGCGCATCTGCCCACCTCTCCTTCTTCCTTCCGTTCGGTCCCGCGAGGATGCCCCGTTCGCCCCTACGGCGCTATCGGGCGACCGGCCGCTGTTCGCATCGGCCGGCGCGAGGGGTGACGGTGATGGCCTTCCTAGGCCGGAAGGCCAACGAAGTGAGGCGCCCCCCGGCTTCGCCGGGGGGCGCCTCGCATCGTGATCCGTTCGATCAGTAGGGCTTCCAACCCGCGCCGACCGCCATCGCAACCGCGGCCAAGCTCGCGAGCGCGTACAAGATCTTGCGCATCGTTCCTCTCCTTCCGCGCCCGTCGCCTAGTTCGGCTTCCACCGGGCACCGGCTGCGAGCAGCAGCGTGGCCAACGTGGCACCCGTCAAGAGCAGGTGTCGCCAGTTGATCTTGGCTCGCATCCGATCACCTCCTTCCAGTAACCGCTTCAGCATCGACGACCGAACCGTGTCCCCACATCGGGCGTCGGTCGTGTTTCCGACTGCCCCGCTACCCGGGTCTCGGTAGGACCTTCGCAGGGGTTCAGCCGCGACCCGCGCCGCGGTTGAAGCGGTCCTGCGTCGGGGGGAGCCCGTCGCCGATCAACGATCGAACGGCCTCCGCCGCCCGCTCCACCCAGATCGCGATGTCCGGTTCGAGGCGCTTGCCGATCGGCTCGAGCACGTAGTCGGCGGGATCCTGTCTGCCGGGAGGCCTCCCGATCCCAACGCGCACGCGGTGGTACTCGGGCGTCCCGAGCGCCTGCGTCAGCGACTTCAGGCCGTTGTGCCCGCCGCTCCCGCCGCCGAGCTTCACGTGCAGCTCCCCCGGTGGGATCTCGAGCTCGTCGTGCACCGCGACGATCCGCTCGGGCGGAACGTCGTGCTTCTTCGCCAACCCTGCGTACGTGGGGCCCGACTCGTTCATGTAGCGCGTCGACGTGACGAGCAGCACGCGTTCCGTTCCTTCCCTCAGCTCCGCGAACTCGGCCGGGAGGAACCGGACCTTCTTGAGGCGGACGCCCTCGCCGCGCGCCAGCTCCTCGACGACCATCTTCCCGAGGTTGTGGCGGGTCCGGGCATACCGGTCGCCGGGGTTGCCGAGGCCGGCGACGAGCCAGGCCATCGCGGGAGGCTACTCCGCGCCTTCGCCCTCGGGGGGAGCCTCTCCTTCGGGAGCCTCGCCCTCCACGCCCTCGGCCTCCACTTCCTCCTCCTCGGCGGGTACCTCGGGGGCCTCCTCGCCCGGAAGCGTGAGGTCGGCCTCGACCCGCAGAGCTGCCGGGGTGATCACCGAGATGACGGGGGTATCGGCGGCGGTGAGGAACGTGACGCCTCGGGGGACCGTGATGTCTCCCACGCGGAGCATGTCGCCGATCTCCATCGCGGAGATGTCGGCGGGGATCGTCTCGGGGACGTCGTTCGGCAGGCACTCGATCTCGATCTCGCGGAGGTGGTGCTCGATCACCCCGCCGGCCCGGATCCCCGGTGCCTCCCCGACCTCGTGGACCTCGACGGCGAGCGTGATCCGCTCATCGCGTCGCACGGCGAGGAAGTCGATGTGGACGAAGCGCCCGTGGATGTGGTCCCGCTGGATCTCACGGGGTATCGCCAGGTGCGTCTTGCCGTCCACCTTCAGGTCGACCAGGGTGGAGCCACCGCCCGCCGTGTGGAACAGGTGCAGCAGATCCTTGCCGGAGATGCTGAGCTTCACCGGCTCCATGCCGTGGCCGTACAGGATGCCGGGGACGAGACCGCTCGCCCGGAGGCGGCGCGCGGCGCCCTTGCCGGTTCCGTCGCGGAGCTCGGCGGTGAGGGTGGTTTCCATGCTGGTCAGAACCTCGCAAGGTCGTCGGGAACGACAACGATGGTAGCGGACGGCGGCTCGGGTCGCCTCTGCGGAGGTCGCCGGGCGATACCTTCCGGCAGGCCCATGCGTCATAGGGAGACGTGATCGGTGGAAGGGCGGTCGTGGAAGAGGGAACGCGGACAGAGCCCGAACCCGGCTCGATGGCCGAGCTCTACGCTCGATACGTCCCCGGCGGGATCCGGCTGGCGTTCCTGTTGACCGGCGATCGCAACCGAGCGGACGACCTCGCGCACGAAGCCTTCGTTCGTTGCGTCGGACGGTTCGCACACCTGAGGGCACATCACGCGTTCGACGCATATCTGCGCCGGGCCATCGTGAACCTCCACACGTCGGGGATCCGTCACCGGTACGCGGAGCGGGACTGGCTCCGGCGCGAAGGTCCGGGACTGGCCCGCGCAACCGCCTCCCTCCCCGACGTCGCGGGTCGCGAGGATCTCTGGAGGGCACTGGGAGCGCTTCCGGCTCGACAGCGCGCAGCACTCGTCCTCCGCTACTACGAGGACCTATCCGAGAACGACACGGCCGGGGTGCTCGGATGCAGCGTCGCCGCGGTCAAGTCACTCGTCGCCCGCGGCTCCGAAACGTTGCGCACGACGATCGCCCAGGGAGAAGACCGATGAACGATCTCGACCGCGATCTCCGCGAGCTCTTCCACGACAAGGCACGCTCCGTCGACGCTGCGTCGGTGGCTCCACAGGACGTGCTCCGACGGGGTCGACGACGCCAGATCACCACCGTGGCCGGTGGCGGGATCGGGGCCCTCCTTATCCTGTCGTTCGTTGCCGTCGCCATCGGGATGTTCCGGAACCATGCGGCGAACATGCCGGCGAACAACTTCGTATCGCCACGGCCGCTCGAGGCTTCGACGTTGATGTATCGCGTCGACGGCGCCGCCACCGTCGCGACCGGCAGCGACCTGGGACACACCTGGGAGTTCCGAGCACAAGCCACCACGCTCGACCTCCGTGTCGACGGGTCGGATGCCGGCGGCTTCACGGCTGCGGGATCCGGCGATGGCGCTTGCACACGGGTGGACGTGAGCGGTGGGACGTTCCTCCTCTGCGAGGAGCGGACGGACGTCTCGTTCGTCAGGGTGTCGACCGACACCTCGGGCGAGCAACCGGTCGCCGATGGCCGTTGGATGCCTGTGGGCGATCCCTCCGACGGACGCGCGTGGATCGTGGCCCTTCCCGGCGAAGGTGCTGGGTATCAGATCGCGCCCGGCGACTATCCGCTGGCGATCTCGTGGCCTTCGAGGAAGACGCCCCAACCGGGCGACGTAACCTCCGCCGGAACGAGCGATCCGATCTCGTGGGCGATCCGGTGGACGGACCACGCATGCCCCGTGATGGAGGTCGTCTTCAGCGCGGAGGGCGACACCGGCACCAGCACCTGTCTCATCCCGTGGGACGGGAGCGATCCCGCCATCGGTGGTGTCTATGGCCCGCACGAGGCTTCGATCATCGTCACCGGGCCCGGGAACATGTTCTGCGACGTCGACGACCCGAGCGGACTCGTCTCCGGGGCAGTGAGCGGTGGAAAGGTGGCGCCGCTCGGCGGCTGGGCCGACACCCGATTCTGCGTCCTCACGATCCCGGTCGGAGATCGGGTCACGGTTCGACTCGTCGATACGAACGGCCACCGAATCCTTGGGAGCCATGGCGCCGTCGCGATCGAAGCCGTCCCCGGCTCGATCAACATCGTCGGCTAGACCTGGTTCGCGCCGCCGAAGATCTCCGAGACGGAGGTGTCTTCGAACACGGCGCGGAGCGCGCTGGCGATCAGCGGAGCGATCGACAGCACGCGGAGCTTCGAGAACTGCTTCTCCTCGGGGATCGGGACCGTGTTGGTCACGATCACCTGGTCGATCGGCGCCTCCTCGAGGTGCTGCCGAGCCTTCCCCGAGAACAACGCGTGCGTCGCGCCGGTGAAGATGGGCCCGGCCCCCATCGCGGCGAGCGCCTTGACGCCCTCCGTCAGGGTCGCGGCCGTGTCGATCATGTCGTCGACGAGCACGCAGGGGCGGCCGTCGACCTCGCCGACGACCGTCATCTCCTCGATCTTGTGCGCCTCGGTCCGAGACCGCCGCTTGTAGAGGAACGCGAGGTCCGCGTGCAGGTACTCGCGGAGCTTCTCGGCGGTCTTGATGCGACCGGCGTCGGGAGCCACGACCACGACGTCGTCGCCGTGCAGCCCGAGGGAGTCCTTGAGGTAGTTCGAAAGCAGCGGGAGCGCGGTGAGGTGGTCGAACGGGGCGTCGAAGAACCCCTGGATCTGTCCGCTGTGCAGGTCGACCGACACGCAACGGTTCGCGCCGGCCGTGCAGAGCAGGTCCGCCACGAGCTTCGCGCTGATCGCCTCGCGAGAGACGGCCTTCTTGTCCTGCCGCGAGTAGCCGTAGTACGGCACCACCGCGGTGATCCGCTTGGCACTCGCGCGCTTCATCGCGTCGATCATGATGAGCTGCTCGACGATCGCCTCGTTCACGGGCTCGTAGTGGGTCTGCACGACGAACACATCGGCGCCGCGCACCGACTCCTCCGCACGGAAGTAGATCTCGCCCGACGCGAACCGGCGGATCTCCCCCTCGCTGACGGGGATGCCGAGGTTGTCGGCGATCTCGTGCGCGAGCGTCGGGTGGATGGTGCCCGAGTAGAGCATCATCCGCTTCTTGGTCATGATCTCCACGCTCAGCGCCTCCTCGTGCCTCGGCGGTGCTCCGCGTCCTTGCGCTCCCGGTAACCCGGGACGTTCCGCTGCTCGGTCCGCTCGACGGCGAGCGACCCCGGCGGGACGTCTTTCGTGATCACGGAACCGGCACCGGTGACCGCGTCGCGACCGACCCGAACAGGCGCAACGAGCATGGTATCGGAACCGATCCGGGCTCCGTCCTCGATCACCGTCCGATGCTTCGAATAGCCGTCGTAGTTGATCGTCACCGTGCCCGCCCCGACGTTGACATCCTCCCCCAGGTCCGCGTCGCCCACGTAGGACAGGTGCGGCACCTTCGAGCCGCGCCCGACCCGGGCGGCTTTCAGATCGACGAAAGCACCGGCCTTCGAGCCGTCCGCCATCTCCACGCCAGGGCGCATCCGGACGAAGGGGCCGACGGCGACGTCCTTACCGACGGTCGATCCGAGGATCACGGCGAACTGCACGGTACTCCGGTCGCCGATCGCCGAGTCCGCGATCCGGACGGACGGCCCGATCGCACAATCCCGGCCGATCACCGTCGAGCCTTCGAGGAGAACGTTCGGGTAGATCGTGCTGTCACGGCCGATCCGGACGTCGACGTCGATGTACGTGGCGCCCGGGTCCAGCAACGTCACGCCGCTGTTCAGGTGCTTCGCGTTGATCCGACCGCGCACCACTGCGATCACCGCCGCGAGTCCCCCGCGCGAGTTGAGCCCGAGCGTCCCCCCCGTGTCGCAGAGGACGGCTTCCACACGCGCGCCCGATCGCAGGAGGATCGAGACCGCATCGTTCAGGTAGTACTCGTGCTGCTTGTTGTTCCGGCGGACCTTCGGCAGCGCGGCGAACAACGGACCTCGCCGGAACGCCATCCAGTTGGTTCCCACCTCGTTGATCCGGCGGATCTCCGCGGACGCTGTCGGCCCGTCGATGGTGTCGGACAAGCGCGCGCACATCCTCTGGGCGGACGGGATCGTAGTCGCCATTGGCCACCAGAACGTCATCGACGCGTCCGACGGCGCGTCGCGCGACGAGCACGGCGTGACCGGTGCCCAGCTGTTTGGCCTGCTCGACGAAGACCGGCTTCGGTGTCATCCGCCAGGACCCGACCTCGGCGCGAACATCGTCGGCGTCGCGGCCGACCACGATCACGACCCTGTCGGGCTGAGTCGCGAGCGCCGTCTTGACGACATGCCAGAGGGCTGTGCGCCCGCAGATGGGATGCAGGACCTTGGGGCGGGCGGACTTGAGCCGCTTGCCCTTCCCGGCGGCGAGGATCACCGCGGCGAGCGATCGGGTGGTTGTGGTCGTCGTCGTGGCCAACGGGCGGTCCCTGCGAGGGGCTCACATGGTCGCGGATGCGCGGCGTCGCGGCAACCCGGCGGTGGGGCTGGAGGGGTCCTGAGCAACCCGACACACATCTCAACGATCGCTCGAGCGACCGTCGGTCGCCGAGGGGAACGCGAAGAAGAACGGATCGCCCTCCAAGCCGACTTCGATACCGCCGTGTCTCTCGAACACCGTCCGCAAGACGCGTCGGTGCCCGTCCAGAGCGTCCCCGTAGGCGTCACCGAGCCGATCGAGCAGCCGCGTCGACCCTTCGATGTCCAAGCACCCTTGCAAACCGCCGCTCGGCCTCGGTAGGTTCCGCGCCGGAGATAGGATCGTTTCCGGTGCTTCCGCGGGACCGTCGAGGGGATGGGGGACGAACGTGTCTGTTCGCGATCGTCGTGATGCTCGCGCTCTCGGGCGTGGCCTGCGGCGGATCGGGCGGCGGCTGTACTGCGGATAAGGCCACGGCGCTCTCGGGCCCGCTCACGATGCATGGCAGAGCGTTCAGCCCGAACTGCTTCAAGGTCGGGTCGGGCTCCACGATCTCGGTCGACAACAAGGACACCATTCCGCACACGTTCACGATCAGGGGGTCCAACGTCGACCTCCACCTCGTCGGCGGGCAGGCCGGGAGCGCGACGGCACCCGCAGCCGGGACCTACGACTTCGTTTGCACGATCCACCCCGGAATGAAGGGCACGATCGTCGTTACGTAGCGTGCCCACACGCCGGTGCTCGGGCGCGTACTTGAGCAACGCCTGCAGCTCGATCCCTCGGGTTCAGGCGGTCCCGTTCACGTCAAGGTACCCGAGCAGGGTGAACCAACATCAAGGTCGGCAGGCGTCATGGCGGGACCCGGGTGCTGATGTTGGTCGCCCGGCTGGACGTGCGGATCGTGAGCGAGGATGGCGAGCTGTTGCGGATGCTGACGCTTGACCCGGCGAAGAGCTACCAGCCCCTCTGCACGCGATGAGATGCAAGGATGTCGTGAGACAGGCGTCAACGATGTCGCGAGACATCACACTCGTTCCGGGGGGAGGAATCGAACCTCCATTTCAGGCTCCAAAGGCCCGCGTCTTGCCGTTAGACGACCCCGGAAGGCTCCGCAATCGTACGAGGGGGAGCCGCCGGTGGGGACGCGGTCGTCACGAACGAGCCCGGGACCGCCGACGCGATCCCGGCGGCGTGCGCCGGATCGCGGGCGAGCGCGACGACGGTCGGACCGCTCCCGGACATCACCGCGCCGAGTGCGCCGGCGGCGGCGAAGGCGACGACGGCGCGTGTCACCTCCGCGTGGCGATCGGCCACCGCCGGCTGCAGGTCGTCGAAGAGCCCCGAACCGGCGAGGTCGTGGTTCCCGACCTCGATCGCCGCGATCAGCGAGCCGGGATCGGGGCCCGACGAGGGTCGTTCGTCCCACCAGCCGTACGCATCGGGTGTGCGCACGGCGAACGGGAACGGCCGTACCACCCAGTGCGACGTGGGCGCGTGGAGCGGCAGGACGTGATCGCCCCGCCCATCGGCGAACACCGGACCGCCGCTCACGAGCGCGCAGACGTCGGAGCCGACCGTCGCCGCCACCTCCAGCAGGACTTCGGAAGCGAACCGTGTCCCGAACAACTCGTCGAGCGCGAGGATCGTCGCGGCCGCGTCGGCGCTCCCGCCGCCCAGCCCGGCCGCCACGGGGATCCGCTTGTCCACCAGGATCCGGGCGCGCGGCGCCCCGACCCCGGCGACACTCGCCCACGCGTGCGCCGCGCGCCCGACGAGGGACTCACCGCCGGCCTCCCGCAGCTCCTCGGCACGCTCCCCCGTCACCTCGATCACGAGGACGTCGTGCTCCTCGACGGTCACGACGTCGTGGAGCTCGATCGGCAGGATCGCGGTCTGGATCTCGTGGAACCCGTCGGGGCGGCGGCCAAGCACGCGCAGGAACGCGTTGAGCTTCGCATGGGCGTTTCGGGTGACGGAGCTCATGGGGGGATCGCCGACGCGACCCGGGCGAAGTCCTCGAGCGAGAGCTCCTCGGGGCGGGCGGACGCGGCGACGCCGCTCGCGGCGAGCGCCGCGTCCGCCTCGGCTGGGCCGAGGCCCAGGCGCCGGAGGGCGTTGCGCATCGTCTTCCGACGCTGCGCGAACGCCCCGTCGAGGACGCGCCACAGCCGGTCCTCGTCGACGTCGACCGGCGGAGCGCCGAGCCGGTCCAAGCGCACGACGACCGACTCGACCTTCGGTCGCGGCCAGAAGACCTCGGGCGGGACGCGCCGGATCGTCGATGCAGTGGCCCGGTACGCGACGCGGACGCTGACGGCGCCGTACGCGTCGTCACCTGGGCGCGCCGCGAGCCGTTCGCCGACCTCGCGTTGCATCATCACCACCGATCGCACCACCCTCGGCACGCGGGCCAACACGTCGAGCACGAGCGGTGTCGCGATGTTGTACGGGAGGTTGGCGCACAGGATCCACGGATCATCCCCCGGCCCCAGAAGGGCGTCCCAATCCGATCGCATCGCATCCGCTTGCACGACGCGGACACGAGCATGATCCTGGAGCACATCGGACAGCACGGCGACCAGCCGGGGATCGAGCTCCACCGCGACCACGTCGGCTCCGCTCGCGTCGAGCGCCAGCGTGAGGGAACCGAGGCCCGCCCCGATCTCCACCACGCGATCGCCCGGACCGATCTCGGCATCCCTCACGATCGCCCTTGCGACGTTCGGGTCTAGGAGGAAGTGCTGCCCCAACGATCGGCGCGGAGCTATCCCGTGCCGTTCGGCCAGGGCACGGAGCTCCGCGGCTCCGAGTCCCGGTGCCCTACCAGCTGAGCGCGACGTGGAGGACGCCGTGTCCGAGCGGGGAAAGTGCCCTGAAGGCCTCGGGTGAGAGGTCGATGACGCGTCCCGGCGCGAACGGTCCTCGGTCATCGATCACCACGGTAACGGAGCGGCCGGTGGCGAGGTCCGTGACCCGCACGTGGGTCCCGAACGGGAGCCATGGATGCGCCGCCGTGTAGCCGCTCCACGGGGGGTCGTACCAGGTCGCCTTCCCTTCCTCGGCGGTCGCGCCGGTCCCGGGTTCGGTGAGCGTCCCGTCGTACCTGGAGAACGGAGCCGACAACCGCTCTTCGTTCTGCGGCCGGACGAACACCGCGCGGGAGACCACGTCCTTCGACGTCACACGGCCGTTGACGAGGGTGAGTCGCACCGTTCGGTCGACGAAGCCCGGAACGCCCGGCTGCAGGAGGAAGGACGTACCGGGCGTCATCGTGCTCGTGTACTCCGTGTGCACGCGGAACGGCACGACGTGCAGCTGCCGGATCTCCGTCACGTCGACGCGTTCGTACCGGACCGACATCCCGGATTGAAGGGGGGTACTGGGTGGTGGGGCGACGCGATCGTCAGCGTCGGGTTCGATCCCCATGGCCGAGAGGAGCGCCCCGACCGTGCTCGCGTTCGTTGAGACGTCGTGCACCTTCCCCGACACGACGGCTCGAACGGAGACGGACGAGGTACCGACGGCTTCCAGTGCCGCCGCTTGGCCGAGCGGAAGGGCCGCCTTCCCAAACAGCCCCCCGCCCGGTTGCTCCACCACCCAGACCCCCACACCGTGGGGGCCGACCGCCGCGGTGAACGCGTCCGCCGGCATCCCCGGCGGCTGACTCACCATGACGGTCATGCCGTCCGCCAGGGCGGTGCCCGGCGGAGGTTGTACCTGCAACCCGAGCGAGAGCGGTACGCCCTCGGATCGCAGAAGATCGCCGACGCTCGATGAGGTCGTCCGCACGGACTGCGGCGTCCCGGCCACGACGAGCATCACGTTCTTGTGCCATGCGAGCGAGAGCGCGGTCCCGACGAGCAGCGTCCCGGTTGCGAGAACGGCGACCTGGAGCGCGCGTTGGATGCGCAGCCGCCTGAGCCGCGAGGGCCGAACCACCCTTCCTCCGATCGCTCGGGGAGGGCCTCTGGGGGAAGCGGCTCGGTGGAGAACACCCGGGCCGGGCGGAAGCCTCCGGTCGCATGAGTGCCCCACCCTACCGAACCCTCAACCCTCACTGCAACCTTGAGAGCGAACGGGCGTTCGCCGCTATCGGAGGCCTTGGAAGGCGGTTCTCGCGTTGTCCGCGGTCACCCCGACCAGATCCTCGACGCGCACGCCGCGTACCTCGGCCAGCGTTCCGAGTGTGAAGAGCACGTTCTGCGGCGCGTTCGCTCGGCCTCGGAGCTTCTGTGGTGCGAGGAACGGCGAGTCGGTCTCGACCAGCAGTCGATCCAGCGGCACCGCCGCGGCTGCCGCACGCAGGTGCTCGTTCTTCGGATACGTCACGTTGCCTGCGAACGAGGTCCAGTAGCCGCGCGCGGCGCACTCACGCACGAAGGTGGCGTCACCACTGAAGCAATGGATCACGACGCGCTCCGCCGAACCCTCATCCAGGATCTGCATCGCGTCGGTCCATGCATCCCGGATATGGACGACGACCGGCTTGCCCGTTTCGTTCGAGAGGGCGATGTGGGTGCGGAACACGCGGATCTGATCGTCCCTGGGCGAAAGCATCCGGAACCAGTCCAGGCCGCACTCCCCCACGGCCACCACGCGGGGGTCGTGCAAGAGCTCCTCGATCCGGCCCGACGCGGCCGCGTCGAACCCGCGAGCATCGTGGGGATGGACCCCCGCGGTCGCGAACACACCCTCGAGCGAATCGGCGATCTCGAGCGATCGACGGCTCGTTTCGACGTCCACGCCGACGCAGATCACACGCTCGACGCCGGAGGACTTCGCGGTCTCGACCGCGACTGCAGGTTCGACCTCCATCAGGAACAGGTGGCAGTGGGTATCCACCGCCCCTGACTGGACCGACAGTTCAGGGTTCTTCTCCCCCATCGGGCGAGGAACTTACCCGGTCTCAACTTCGGGTGAACAGGGGGAGCTTCACGTGAAACGTCGGTGGAAGACGTCTCACCCGACTCCGCGGGCGGTTGGGCCCTCAGTCGGCTTCGACGCGTGGGAAGAGAGCCTCGCCCTTGCCTGTGACGGTCCCGGGCTTGAGACCTCCCCACGCCACGTCGGTGGGGATCCGGCGGTTCTCCACCGCCCCGCCCAGCCCGAGCTGATCCCACAGCCGCTGGGCGGCGCCGGGCATGATCGGCTGGATCAAGATCGCGAGGATCCGAAGGGTCTCGGCGGAGGCATAGAGCACGCCGGCCAGCTCGTCGCCGCGAGCCGGATCCTTGGCGAGCTGCCACGGCTCCTTCTCGACCAGGTACCGGTTCGCCCTGGAGACGATGTCCCAGATCGCGGCGAGGCCGGCCGTGAGCCGCACCGCCGACAGATGCTCGTCGTAGCGTTCGACCGCCTGGACGATCACGTCGGGGAGGTCGGCCTCCCAACCGCCCTCGGTCGGCTCCGGGACGACCCCGTCGTAGTTCGTGCCGAGCATCGCGAGCACGCGGCTCGCGAGGTTCCCCAGCCCGTTGGCCAGATCCGCGTTGTGACGGTCGACCATCGCCTCGTACGAGAAGCTCCCGTCCTGGCCGTACTGGACCTCGCGCATGAAGAACCAGCGGTACGAGTCGACGCCGAACCGGTCGATCAGCTCGAACGGATGGATCCCGGTCGCGTTCGTCTTCGACATCTTCTTGCCGCCGACCGTGAGGAAGCCGTGCGCCCAGACCTGCATCGGCGGCTCGACGTCAGCGGCCATCAACATCGCCGGCCAGTACACGGCGTGCTGTCGAAGGATGTCCTTCCCGATCGAGTGGATGTTCGCGGGCCACACGCGCACGAAACGATCGGGGTCCTCCGCGTACCCGGCGGCGGTGATGTAGTTCGTGAGCGCGTCGAACCACACGTAGTTGATGTGGGTTTCGTCCCAAGGCAACCTCACGCCCCAAGCGAAGGTCGTGCGGCTGATCGAGAAATCCTGGAGGCCGCCCCGGATCATCGACAGCACCTCGTTCCGCCGCGTCTCCGGTTCCACAGCCGACGGGTTCCGCTCGTAGTGCTCGAGCAGACGATCCGTATACGCGGAGAGCCGGAAGAAGTAGTTGTCCTCCCGGAGGAACTCGACCGGGATCTCGTGGATCGGACAGAGCTCACCGGGCAGGAGGTCAGCCTCGTCGTAGTAGAGCTCGCACGAGACGCAGTAGAGCCCCTCGTAGTGACCGAGATAGATGTCGTCCCTGCCGTTCTCGTAGACGGCGAGCAGGATCTTCCTCACCGCCTCCTCGTGGCGGGGCTCGGTGGTCCGGATGTACACGTCGTAGGCGATGTCGAGCCGGGCCCAGACCTCACGCCACTTCGGCTCCATGGCGTCGACCCACTCCTGCGGCGTCATCCCGGCCGCTTCGGCGGCTCGCTGCAGCTTCAGCCCGTGCTCGTCGGTGCCGGTGAGGTGGAAGACCTCCTCGCCGCGGAGCCGGTGGTAACGGGCGATGAAGTCGGTGGCCACGGCGTTGTACGCGTGCCCGATGTGGGGCACGTCGTTGGGGTAATAGATCGGTGTGGTGATGTAGAAGACGTCGCGGCCCATGGTGCGAACATGCTACTCGCGACGCTCGCGGCGGACGTTCGGCAGGAACCTACGGGTCCGTCACGAGCACGCGATACACATCGTTAGCGGGGATCCCGTGGCGCTCGGCAACGGTGCGCGCCGCCTCGCGCTTGCGCATCCCGTCGACGACGAGCTCCCGCGCCTCATCGACGACCTGATCGAGGGGCGGCGACCCAGGCACCCGCTCTCCTTCGAGAACCACGACGACCTCACCCTTGAGCTCACCTTCGCCCAGCTCGGCGAGGACCTCGGAGATCCGGCCCCGCACGACCTCTTCGTGGAGCTTGGTCAGCTCCCGGCACACCGCGACCCTCCGATCGCCGAAGGCGACCAGCATGTCGCGGAGCAGCATGTGGATGCGGAGCGGTGACTCGAAGAAGACGAGGGTGCGCGGATCGTGCTGGAGCGCCTGCAGCTGACGCATCCGCTCGCCCGGCTTCCTCGAAGGGAACCCTTCGAACGTGAACCGATCGGTGGGGAGTCCGCTGACAACGAGGGCGGCGAGGACGGCCGACGGTCCCGGGATCACACGCACGTCGATCCCTTCGGCGATGCACGCGGTCACCACCCGGTACCCCGGATCGGAGACGAGCGGCATCCCGCCGTCGGAGACGATCGCCACCGATCGCCCCTGGCGGAGATGACGGAGCAGCTCGCCGGTCCGTTCCTTCTCGTTGGCGTCGAAGAGCGAGACCAGCCGGGTCTTGACCCCGAAGCTCTGGAGCAGCCGTCCCGTACGACGGGTGTCCTCCGCCGCGACGAAGTCGACCGAGCCGAGCGTGTCCCGCACGCGCGCCGACATGTCCCCGAGGTTCCCGATCGGCGTTCCGACGAGATAGAGCGCACCATCCATCGGTTCGATGGTCCCATGCGGTCGTGCGACGGGGCTACGCTCCGAAGACGTAGCCCGGATCGAGACGGCGAGAACGGGATGGCCTGGCGTGAGCGACCACAAGGACTACTCGGGCACTCCTCTCTGGCGCAAGCTCGGCATCAAGGAGGGCGCGCGCGTGCTGTGCACGCGCGCCCCCGAAGGGTTCGCCGACGAGCTGCAGCGCCTCGCTCGGCTCCCGGACGGCGTCGAGTTCCTCCGCCGTCCGGGACGCGACGTGGACGTCGCGATCACCTTCGTCACGCGTCGATCCGATCTCGCCGCTCGCTTCCCCGCGCTCGCCCGCTCGCTCACTCCGGCCGGACGCCTGTGGATCGCGTGGCCGAAGAAGGCGGCGGGTCTCGCCGGCGACCTGGACTTCGATGCGGTCCAACGCGTCGGGCTCGACGCCGGTCTCGTCGACAACAAGAGCGCGTCGATCACCGAGACGTACCAAGGACTGCAGTTCGTCCGGCGACTGCGGGATCGGCGCGCCTGACGGGAACCCGACGTGGCTCGGCGGCGTCCAGCCACGGATGCCCGGGTACCCTGAGCCGATGCCTCTCCTGTCGCGGCTGAACCGACCCGTCGTGGCGGTGATCACCGTGACCGCATTGGCGGGCTTCCTCCGGTTCTTCCATCTCCAGCAACCGCCCGACTTCGTCTTCGACGAGGTCTATTACCCGAAGGCGGCGTGCATCCTCGTGGGGTGGTCGAACCAGGTCTGTCATGTGGACTCGAGCGACGAGAAGTACTGGCGCGCCCAGAAGTGGGACGTCGGTTCGTGGGTGCACCCGCCGCTCGGGAAATGGGAGATCGCGATGGGCATCAAGGCGTTCGGGATGAACTCCTGGGGATGGCGGTTCACCTCCGCGGTCGCGGGGACGCTCGTCGTGCTCTTCACGGCCCTGATCGCCCAGATGCTGTTCGGCAAGCCGGTGTGGACGTTCGTCGCCGGTCTGCTGCTGGCCACCGAGCACCTCAACGTGGTGATGTCCCGAACGGCGTTGCTCGACGTGCACCTGGAGCTCTGGGTCGTGGTCGGGTTCCTCTTCCTCTTATCGGATCGCCGATGGCTCGAGCGTCGCCAACAGGCGTATGAGCACGAGGTGGCGGCGGACCGGACGCTCGAGGGCGAGGGTGCGATCGGGCCGCCCCCGCGGCCTCCGGCTTACTCCCCCGTCCTGCGGCCATGGCGGCTCGCGGCGGGAGTCGCGTTCGGCGCCGCGGCCTCCGTGAAGTGGTCGGGCGCGATGGCGCTGTTCGCCGCCGTGATCGTCGCGTTCATGTGGGAGACGGCGCGACGCCACCGAGGGGATCGCTCATGGGCCGGCGCGTTGGGTCGGGCGATCGCCCGCGAGTCCTTCGGCATCGTGATCGCCTTCCTCTTCGTCCCCGTCGCCGTGTACATGCTGACCTGGGTCCCTTGGCTCCATCACTTCGGCTGGGACATGGGGCTCTGGTGGCAGAACCAGGCCGCCTCGGCGCGGTTCCACCGGAGCGGGATCGATTGGACGGCGCTCGACCCGAAGACCGGGCTGTATACCCCGACGCACCCGTACTACGCGCGAGCGTGGAAGTGGATCCCCGACCTGCGGCCGACCTCGTTCTTCGTCCAGAACGGCAAGAACAACCTGGACATCGAGTACGTGCCGTGGTTCCTGGTGACCCGTCCGACGTTCTTCTTCTACGTGTTGCCGCTCACCCCGTTCATGGTGCTCGGCATCACCTACGTCTGCCGGCAAGCGTCCGACGCCACGATCGTGGTCCGGGACCGCGAGACCCGTGACGTCGCGATCAACCCCGAGACGGGTGGCCCGGCGATCTCGACCGCGTTCGTCTATCGACCGTTCGTCGTCGCTTACGTGATCGCGGCCGTCGCGGTCTTCATCTGGTTCTGGCCGGTGCTGACCGCGGGTCGCATCAGCATGCTGCATTGGCGCACGATCGTGTGGTTCAACGCCTGGATCTGAGCGTACCCTTCGCGCCACGATGACCCGCCGAGAGCTCGTCGCGATCCCGATGGCCGACGGTGTCGAGCTGTCGGCCACGCTCTTCTTCCCCGACGGAGACGGGCCGTGGCCGGCCGCGATGGAAGCGCTCCCGTACCGCAAAGACGACATCACGGCGATCTACCGGCCGGGGTACGCGGAGCTGGCCGATGCCGGCTACGTGGTCTGCTGGCTCGACGTTCGCGGCACGGGATCCTCGGGCGGACTCGCGACCGATGAGTACTCCGAGGCGGAGCGTCATGACCTGGTCGCCGCGGTGGAGTGGCTCGCGACCCGCGACTGGTCGGCCGGCACGGTCGGGATGTTCGGGACCAGCTACGGAGGCTTCACCTCGTTGCAGGTCGCGCTCGACCGACCGCCGGCGCTCAAGGCCATCGTTCCGATCTTCGCGAGCGACGACCGATACGCCGACGACGTCCACCACTTCGGCGGCGTGCTCAAGCAGCTCGACCTCGTCGACTACCCGACCTACATGACCGCGATGAACGCGCTCCCGCCCGTCCCACAGATCTGGGGTGAGGGATGGCGCGAGGAATGGGATCGCCGCGTCGATCTCCTGGAGCCATGGGTGCTGACCTGGATCGAGCACCAGCGACGCGACGCGTACTGGCGCTGGGGGTCCGCGCGGGGATCGATCGAGGAGATCGACGCGGCCACGATGATCGTCGCCGGGTGGGCCGACGGATACACGAACATCGCGTTCCGGTCGTTCCCCCGGTTCCGCGCGCCGGTCCGCCTGCTGATCGGCCCATGGGCGCACGCCGCGACGGAGACGTCGGTGCCGGGGCCGAACATCCGACTGATGCCGGAGCTGGTGCGCTGGTTCGACCGATGGCTGAAGGGGATCGATAACGGGGTCGACCGCGAGCCGCCGATCGTCGTGTTCGCGCAGCGCTCCACCTTGCCGGACCCGCTCCGACGCGAGGTGCGCGGGGCGTGGCGATCGGAGCCCGGATGGCCACCGACCCGTTCCGTCCGTACGGAGTTCCCGCTCGCGAAAGCGGATGCGGGCGGTCTCGCGTCGGGGGAGGGGCCCGACGATCTCGCGATCCGCGGCGACGTCGGGGCGACCGCGTGGATCTCCTGCGCGGGGGTGATGCCGTGGGTCCAACCGGACGATCAGCGCCCGGACGAGGACCGGTCGCTCACCTTCACCTGGGAGCCGCTGGAGACGGAGCTCGAGATCCTCGGGCATCCCCGGCTCCAGCTCCGGATCGCCTCCAGCGTTCCCGTCGCCTATCTGTCGGCGAAGGTCTGCGATGTGTTCCCCGACGGAAGCTCATCGCTCGTGGTGCGGGGGCTCCTGAACCTCACCCACCGCGAGAGCGCCGAGCACCCAACGCCGCTGACGCCGGGCGCGACCGAGGAGATCGACCTGGAGCTCGAGGCATGTTCGTGGACCTTCGAGGAAGGACATCGGATCCGGTTGGACCTCGCCACCGCGGACTGGCCGAACGCGTGGGCCCCGCCCGAGCCCGGTGTCCTGACGATCGATCGCGACGCGGGCGTGCTCCATCTCCCGGCGTTGGAGGGAGCGGCTCCGATCGCGGAGACTCCTGCGCTCGTTCCGTCCAACGCTGCCCAGCGCGACCCCAAGGAGCAAGGGGAGGGCGCATGGTGGCGCCGCGAGATCAAGGAGGTTGACGGCGAGCTTCGCGCGGAGACCGGCTACGGAGGTGACTACCCTGCCGGCGACCAGGCGCCGTCGTTCCGGGAGCGGTACGAGGGCGTGGTGGGGGTCTCCACCGCCGATCCCGGTCGCGCGTTCGCCGACGGCGAGGCCGAGTTCGAGATCCGGTACCCGGAGGCAACCGTCCGTTCGTTCACCCGTCTTCGCGTCGACTCCGACCGCGATACCTATCGGCTCGTGATCGAGCTGGTCGTGGGCGAAAACGGGAACGAACGACGACGGCGCCGATGGGAGCGAACGATCCCGCGCGATCTGCAGTGAGGAGTGGAGCCCTCCGGAAACACGGAACCCCGGCGCGATGGCCGGGGCCGGTCTTGATGAGGTACCTCGCCCAGAAGGATACCGCAGATCCGCTCAGAAGCCCGGGAGATGGTGGCGGAACAGGAGGTACCCTGCGCCCGCGGCGAAGTCCAGCAGCAGATGGGCGATCACGAACGGCCACGTCCGGCGCCACCGGAGGAAGAGCACCCCGAACAGCAGCCCCATCAGGAGGTTGCCCGCGAAGCCGCCCCACCCCTGGTAGAGGTGGTAACCGCCGCGGAGGACCGCGCTCCCGATCACGGCCGCGATCGGGGTCCAGCCGACCTGTTGGAGCCGCGTCACCAGGTACCCGAGGACGATCACCTCTTCGAGCACGGCGGCTCCCGTCGCGTCCATCACCAGGGCCGGCCAGGTCCACCAGTGTCCCGGCGGGGGTGCGGGGACCACGAGCCGGTTGACGCCCAGTCTCACCGCCACCAGGTAGATGCCGAGCCCGCCGAGACCGACCACCGCGAACAACACGGTCCCCCGGACCAGATCCTGCCGCGGCCTATCCCACGTGAGGCCGACCGCCCCGACCCCCTCGCCATCGCGACGAACGAGATGCACGACCACGAGGGCCGGCGCCAACCCGAAGACGAACCCGAGGACCTGGTTGGCGAAGAGCGGATCGGGGTTGGCCGCCGCGACGGTCACCCCTTTCACGGGCGCGGTGAGGAGCGAGACGATCGCGTACGCGGCGCTCGCGAGGAGGGAGATCGCGAGGACCGCCACGATCTCTTCGTAGAGGGTCCTGCGAGCCGCGGGCGCCGGCGGCGTCGGGGCGAGCTCCATCCCCGCAAGCGTAGTGGCCATCCGGTACGGGTTCGCCCGCGCACCGGATAGGGTTCGCGACGAGCCATGGCACGCGAACGCGCGGACCTCGTGATCGTCGGCGCCGGCACGATCGGCGGGTGGGCGTCGGTGTTCGCGCGGGAGGCCGGGCTCCGCGACGTGGTGGTGCTCGAGCGTGAGCACGCGGGCTCGGGCGCGTCCGGCCGCGCCGCCGGGATGGTGCGGGCCCAGGGCGGGATGCCCGACACGGTCCGATTGGGCTCCTGGTCGATCGGGTTCTACCGGAGCCAGCGCGATCGGTACGAGACCGACTCCGGCTTCATGCAACGCGGGTACGTGATCCTCGCGAAGACCGTTCGCGGTGAGCGCGCCGCTCGCGATCGCATCGCGATGCAGCGCGCGGTCGGTCTGGACGCGCGCTGGGTCGGCGTCGACGAGATCCGCCGCCTGATCCCCGCGATGGCCGAGGACGGCTATCGCGGGGGCTCCTACGTGCCGACGGACGGCTGGGTCGACCCGCCGCGGAACGTCCGCGCGTACTCACTCGCGATGCAGCGCGCCGGGGTCTCCCTGCGCGAAGGGGTCGGGTTCGTCGGGATCCGGACGCGCGCCGGCCGCCGAGGGCGTCGCGAGCTCACGGCGGTCCAGACGAGCGCCGGGACGATCGAGACGCCCCGCGTGCTGCTCACCGGTGGTCCGGCCCTCCAGGCCGTGGCCGCGGCGGCCGGCGCGCGCGCCTGGGTCGGCTACGTCCGCCATCAGGTCGCGGTGACGGAGGGCTCGGGCGCCCTGCACGCCGACACCACCGCGATGGCGTTCGACCTCGACGCCGGGCTCTACTGGCGACCCGAGGAGGGCGGACTGCTGTTCGGGATGTCGAACCCGAAGGAGTCGCCCGGCCCCGGGCGTTCGATCGATTGGCCGTACCTGCGAGCGATGGAGCGGCGCCTGCACCGGTTCGTTCCGGCCACGCGTGGTCTCGGGCTCAAGAAAGCTTGGGCGGCGACGATCGAGTACACCCCCGACCATCTCCCGATCGTCGGTCCCCTCGTGGTGGGGGACGGGACGGAGATCGACGGTGCGTCGATCGCCTCCGCGTGTGGGCACGGCATGATGTGGGGCCCCGCCGTGTCTCGGATCGCGGTCGACCTGGCGCTCGAGGGCGCGACCGAGGTGGTCGAGCGCCCGTCGGATCTACGGATGGATCGGTTCGATGCGAACGGCAGATCTCCGCTCGTCGATCCGATCGCGCTGCCATTCCCGGTCACCCTCGGCGAGGATTGAACCGTCACCAGGCGTCACCCGGACGCGAGTCGCACACGAGCGTCGCATCGAGGTCGGGCTCGGGCAGCGAGGGGGTCGGCAGTACGAAGATGGCCCGGGACTCTTCGGGGGTCGGGATGTCACCCTCCGCGGTCCGCACGGCGAGCGGACCCCGCCACGCGAGCCAGCCGAGGCGTTCGTAGAACGGATGCCGTCCGGTCGAGAGCCCGCCCAGCTGGTAGTCACGTCGGATGATCGCGTCGAGCGTCTCCACCACGGCGCTCCCATGGCCGTGACCTTGGTGCTCGGGCCACGTCGCGACCGCCTCGAGGTACCCGGCGCGCAGGGGCACGCCGTCGAGCCACAGGGTGCGCTCGGCCACCGCCCCGTGCGCGACGAGCTTGCCGTCCACCCGACGCAGGACGTGCACCCCGCCGAACGCGTGGTCCCAGTCCTCCTGGGAGAACCCTCCCTCCCAGGCGGCGGCGAACAGCGCCCGCATCTGTGTGCGCTCGTCATCGGTCAGCCCGTCGCTCGGGACGACGCGCTGCTCGATCACCGAACGGCTACAGCTGCAGGATGGGACAGGTCAGCGTTCGCGTGATGCCATCGAGCTCCTGCATCGGCATCACGGTCCCCTTCGCCAACAGGTCCAGGTCCTGCGCCTCGGCGCGCGCGACGATGTCGTACGGACCCGTGACGGGATCGACGGAGACGATGCCTTCGATCCCTCGAACCATCTCGGTCACGTGCCCGGCCTTGCCCACTTCCGTCTGGATCAAGATGTAGGCGCTAACCATCGGTTCCCCTTTTCCCCACGTGGGCTGCCCATCGTGGGAGGGGCCATGGGTCTTCCGCAAATCGGCAGGTCGGAGCCATGTCAGTGCCCCACGTCGGGCTCGCTGAGGGCGGGCGTCGCGAGCGCGAACCAAGCGACGAGCGCCGCGCCGAGCGCGAGCACGCAGGCGCTGAGGTAGAGCGTCCGGGCTCCCAGGTGTTGGTACACGAACCCCCCGAGCCCGGCCCCGAGGATCGGTCCGATCCCGAACGACACCATCTGTCCGACGGCGTTCCCCGTCGAGTAGAGCGAGCGCGGCAGGAGCCTGCCCACGACCACCACTCCCGTGGTGAACAGGAGGCTGAACCCGATCCCTTCGAAGACGGCGAGCACCGACAGGATGGTGGGGTCCGACACCGAACCCCACAGCAGGAAGGTCAGCCCGTACACGATGCAGCCGGCCATATAGACCTTCCGCAGCCCGAACCGCCGTTGGAGGCGGGAGGAGCTCCGCATGACCGGGACCTCCATGACGCCGCCCAGCGCGGTTCCCAACCCGATCAGGAACGGGCCGCCGCCCTGATCCTCGATCCGCGGGCCGATGAAGTTCCACGCGGCGTTGAACCCGGTCCACACGAGGACCGCCGCAACCAGGAACCCCCAGAACCGAGGCGCGTGCCGGAAGACGGCCCCGACCGAACCCATCCGGCCGTGCCGCTCGAGGACATGCGGATGGTCTCGGATGACGGTCGTGCTCCAGGCGAGCACGAAGAGGGTGCTGGTCGCGTACAGCGGCATCGCCCACCCGATGCCGAACCGTTGCAGGACGGCGCCGAACAACAGACACCCGCTCGCGTACGTGAGGCTCGACCATCCTCGGATCCGTCCGTAGTCGGACATCCGGCCCTCGCCCAGGTGCTCCAAGGCGATCGCATCGACGTTCGGCTCCTGCGCGTCCATGAAGAACGCTTGGGCGACCATCAGCAGGGTGATCGCGGGGACGGCCGTGGCGGCGTTCAGCATGAACGCCGCCACGGCCGACCCCGCGAGTCCGACCTGCAACGCCGTGAGTCGTCCGATCCGCGTATCGGAGAGATGACCCCAGATGGGGTTCGCCACCATCGAGGACGCGGCCGTGAGGGCCAGCACGACACCGATCTGGCTCTCGTCGAGTCCGTGGTCGTCGCGCAGATACAGCGCGAGGAACGGGAAGAACGCGGCGACCGCGAATCCCATGGTCAGGTACATGCCCTGCACCGCGCTCGCGTCTCGGACCCGCGGTCGACGCATCGCGTCAGCCTAGACTTCGCGCGATGGCGAAGATCGCGATCATCGGCGCCGGCAGTGTTGAGTTCACGCGGAACATCCTGACCGACCTCTGTTCGTATCCGGAGCTCGCCGGCACGCTCGAGTTCGCGTTGCACGACATCGACGAGGAGCGGCTCGACTACGCCGAGCGCGCGGCGAAGCAGATCGTCGCTCGGCTGGACGCCGGCGACGTGGTCTCGGCACACCCGGACCGCACGACCGCCTTCGACGGCGCCGACTACCTGATCAACGAGATCCAGGTCGGGGGATATGAGGCAACCGTCCGCGACTTCGAGATCCCGAAGCGCTACGGGCTCCGTCAGACGATCGCCGACACGATCGGGATCGGGGGCATCATGCGCGGCCTGCGCACGATCCCCGTGATGATCGAGATGGCCGACGAGATGGCGGAGCGATGTCCCGATGGACTGCTCCTGAACTACACGAACCCGATGGCGATGGTCCCCTGGGGGATCTGGGCGGGCTCCAGGTGGCCTGCCGCGCAGACGATCGGGGTCTGCCACAGCGTGCGGGACACGCACGCGTTCCTCGCGTCACTGGTCGGCGTTCCCGAGGACCGGATCGCGTTCCGGACTGCCGGGTTCAACCACCAGTGCTTCGTCTACGAGTTCCGAGACCGGGTGACGGACGAGGACCTGTACCCGCGGCTCCGCGACATCGTCGAGGCTGACCCGGACGGTCTCGGACGTCGTGTGCGCGTCGAGCTCTTCAAGCGGTTCGGATACTTCCCCACGGAGAGCTCGGAGCACAGCGCCGAGTACGTGCCGTGGTTCCTGCCACATGACGACCAGATCGAACGGTTCCGGATCCCGGTCGACGAATACCTCCGCCGGAGCGAGGACAACCTGAAGGGATGGGAAGAGCTGAAGACGTCCCTCGATGCCGGTGCCCCGATCGAGCTCGAGCGGAACGACGAGCTCGCGTCGCGCTTCGTATCGGCGATCGAGACGGGAACGGCGACCGAGCTCTATGCCAACGTGCGGAACGAGGGACTCATCGACGGGCTCCCGGAGGACGCGTGCGTCGAGGTGCCGGTCACCGTGGATAGGAGCGGCGTGCGACCGACGCGGATCGGTGCCCTCCCGTCCCAATGCCTGGCGCTCAACCGCACGTTCCTGAACGTGGCGGAGCTCACCGTCCGGGCCATCGTGGAAGGTTCGCGTGAGCTGGTCTATCGGGCGGCGATGCTCGACCCGAACACGGGCGCCACGCTCACGACGAGCGAGATCGTCGCGGTGGTCGATGATCTGATCGACGCGCACGGCGAGCTGATCCCGGTCGCGATCCGGTAGGCCTTCGCCCGGTCGGCGCCGGGGTGAACGGCGTTCCGCAAGGCGGAACGCATCGGATACCATCGAGGCATGGGCAGAGGGGCCGCTCCGGCCGTCGAGAGCGTCGATCGAGCGATCCGGATGCTGGAGGTCCTCGGCCGGCATGGTTCGGGCGCATCGCTGGACGAACTGGCGACCTCGCTCTCCCTGCCGAAGAGCTCGCTGCATCGCACGCTCGCCGCGCTCCGCGAGCGGGGCTTCGCGACCCAGCGCGAGGACGGCCGGTACCTGTTGGGTCCGGAGCTGCTGCGGATCGCCTTCGACTTCTACGACCGGCTGGACGTTCGCGTCCTGCTCCGACCCACGTTGGAGCGGTTGCGCCGCGAGGTGAACGAGACGATCCACCTCGGCGTGCTCGACGGCGCCGACGTCGTGTACGTCGACAAGCTCGAACCGACACAGCCGATCGCGCTGAGCTCCAAGGTCGGCGGGCGGAACCCGGCGCACTGCACCGCGGTCGGCAAGGCGCTGCTCGCCTGGACGTATCCGACCACCGAGCGGCTCCTCCTGTGGGCCGCGGAGCACGCCCCGCTCGCCCATCCGACCGACCGGACGATCGATCGACCCGACGCGCTGGCTCGCGAGATGGCGCGGGTCCGTGCCGACGGGTTCGCGAGGGACATGGAGGAATCGGAGGCGGGGGTGCGGTGCGTCGCGGCACCCGTGTTCTTCGGCGCGGAGGGTCCCGTCGCGGCCATCTCGATCTCCGCACCGAAGGGGCGTCTGCCCGCGACCCGGATGCGGGAAGTCGTCCGCTCCCTGCTCCGGGAGATCGCTGCGACGCCGAGCGCTTCCCGGGCCGCCGGCTGACGGTGCGTTCTCTCGGTTGACCGGGCGGCATCCGTTCCGTGAAGATACGCGAGGAACGTGCACCGCAGAACAGCGTTCCGTCTGGCGGAACGCCGTGTGATGGGAGGCGCGTGGACCCGAACGCTGAGATCAGGACCGACGGGGCACCCCGAGGGACCGGCGCCTATTCGCAGGCCGTCCGGGCCGGTGACTTCGTCTTCATCTCTGGGCAAGGGCCGCTGGATCCGGGAACGCTCGAAGTCCGGGGCAACACGATCGAGGAGCAGACCGAGCACACCCTCCGGAACCTCGCGGCGGTCGCCGCGGCGGCCGGGGGGAGCCTGGCCGACGTGGTCAAGGTCTCGGCGTTCCTCTCGTCGATCGATCTCTTCCCGGCGTTCAACGCCACGTACGAGCGCATCTTCGCCACCGAACCCCGGCCCGCGCGCACCACGACGGGCGCGAAGCTTCGCGACATCCTGGTCGAGATCGACGCCGTCCTCTACCTGCCGAACGGGCTGCCGAACGGGTGAGCATGGATCTCGACGACCTTGACACGCCGTCGCTGGTGATCGATCTCAACACCCTCGAGCGCAACATCGGCGAGATGGCTGCCGTCGCCCGAGGGGCTGGCGTCGGGCTCCGGCCCCACACGAAGACCCACAAGTCCCCCGAGATCGCCCGGATGCAGCTGGACGCCGGGGCGACCGGCATCACCGTCGCGAAGCTCGGGGAGGCCGACGTCATGGCAGACGCCGGGCTCGATGACCTCCTGATCGCGTTCCCCCTCGTGGGTGAACGGAAGCTGGAGCGACTCCGCGAGCTGCTCGAGCGCGCACGGGTGCGCGTGAGCCTGGACGCGGTCGAGGTCGCCGAGGGCGTCGGGCGCGTCGGCAAGGAGCTCGGGCGCGACGTCCCGGTGCTCGTCGAGGTGGACACGGGGTTACACCGGATGGGCCGCGAGGCGGGGGATCCGTCGGCGCGGCTGGCAGTGGACATCGCGGGCGTCCCCGGCGTCGAGGTCGTTGGGCTGCTGACCCACGGGGGTCACGCGTACCGCGCGGGTGACCCCGACGAGCTCCGAACGATCGCAACACGCGAGGCGATGGACGTGCTCGACACGGCCGAGCGATGCGGACGCGAGGGCCTCCCCATCCGAGAGATCAGCGTCGGATCCACGCCGACCGCTCGCGTCGCGGCTACGGTTCACGGCGTCACCGAGATCCGCCCCGGCACGTACGTCTTCAACGACGTGCAACAGATGCGGCTCGGGATCGCGACCGAGGAGTCGTGCGCGGTGCGCGTCCTCGCGACCGTCGTCGCGCGCCCGACCGCCGAACGGTTCCTGATCGACGGCGGGACGAAGTCGTTCTCGTCGGACGGCGGCGACGGGCCGCCTTTCCCCGGACGGGGCGTCGTCGCCGGCCGGCCCGACCTGGTGCTGGACTTCATGAGCGAGGAGCACGGCGTCGGCCACCTGGTGGGCGACGCCGAGCTCCGGATCGGCGAGCGCCTCGAGGTGCTCCCGCTCCACGTGTGCTCCACGGTCAACCTCTTCGACGTCGCGTTCGGGATCCGGAGCCGGGTCGTGGAGCGCGAGATCGCGATCGCCGCGCGGGGCAAGGTGCAGTGATGCGCGGCCTCGACGGCAAAGGGGTTCTGATCGTCGGGGGCACGAGCGGGATCGGGCTCGCGACCGCGCGGCGGTTCCTCGAGGAGGGGTCGCGCGTCTTCGTGGCGGGCAACGACGAGGCGGAGTTGAAGGAGACCCGAGCCACCCTCGCCGAGCTCGGCGCGATCGACGGAGTGGTCGGCGATGTGAGCGTCGAGGACGACGCGGAGGCGATCGTCCGTGGCGCGACCGCGTTCCTGGCGCGGATCGACGTGTTGATCAGCAACGCCGGCGTCGCGCACAAGGCGCCGTTCCTCGAGACGCGAACCGAGGCGTGGGACCGGACGATCGCGGTCAACCTCCGCGGGATGTTCCTCGTCGCCCGCGCCGTCGGCCGCCTGATGGCGGCCGACGGCGCGGGCGGCGCGATCGTGAACATGGCGTCCACGAACGCGCTCGGCGGCGAGGAGCTCTTCACCGCCTACAACGCGTCGAAAGGCGGGGTCCTCCAGCTCACCCGAACGATGGCGGTCGAGCTCGGGTCCGCGGGCATCCGGGTCAACTGCCTCTGCCCGGGCTTCATCGACACCCCGCTCAACCGAGGGCTCGAAGACGAGGCGTGGATCCAGACCTATGAGCGGGAGAAGATCCCGCTCGGGCGTCGAGGTCGCGCCGACGAGGTCGCGGCCGCCTACGCCTTCCTCGCCTCGGAGGAAGCGTCGTTCATCCACGGTGCGGCCCTGGTGATCGACGGCGGGCAGACGGCGGTGATGTGACGTGGGGACGCCGCTCGACGGGCTCCGCGAGCTCCCGACGGGTTCCGGTCGTGTGGCGGTGACGTGGCTCGGCCAGTCGGGCTTCGCGCTTCGTTCGCGGCAGGCGACCGTCCTGATCGACCCGTTCCTGTCGCCGCACGAGGGCCGCCGGTACGAGTCGGCGCTCCCGGGCGCCGCAGCGACGGGCGTCGACCTCGTTCTCTGCTCGCACGAGCACGTCGATCACCTCGATGCGGCCAGCGCGCCCGCGATCGCGACGGCGTCGCCGGGCGCGACGTTCGTCGTCCCGGCACCGATCGTCGACATGGTCACCGAAGTTGGCGTCGCGAAGGACCGCGTCCTCGGCGTCCAACCCGGCGAGACCCACGAGCTGGACGGGATCATCGTTCGCCCCGTTCCGGCCCGTCATGGGGTCACGATGGCCGATGCATACGGCTTCGGCGAGGAGCTCTCCGGTGGACTGATCCGGTTCGTCGGATTCGTGCTCGAGATGGACGGCGTCCGCATCTATCACGCCGGCGACACGATCCACTACGAGGGGATGGAGGCGACGGTCGGGGCGCTCCGACCGCACGTCGCCCTCCTGCCGATCAACGGTCGTCACGCCGAGCGCGAGGCCCGAGGGATCGCCGGGAATCTCAACGAACGCGAGGCCGCGTGGCTGGCGGCGACGGTCGGCTCCGAGACGCTGATCCCGATGCACTACGACCTGTTCACGAGGAACCTCGGCTCAGCGCCCGAGGTCGTGGAGGCCGCCGAGGAGGAGGATCGCGCGGTAACGGTCCTCGTGCCTCCGCGAGAGACCCCCTTCGTCGTGGTGGCGGGGAGGGACCGATGAGGGCGCTCGTCTACCTCGGGCCACGACGGATGGAGCTGCAGGACGTTCCGGATCCCGTCGCCGGCCCGGGTGAGGTGGTGATCGACGCGGTGGTGTCCGCCATCTGTGGATCGGATCTCCACGGGTTCCGGGAGGCAAGCTCGCGGCGGATCCCTCCCCTCGTGATGGGTCACGAGACGGTCGGACGGATCGGAGCGGTCGGGACCGGAGTCGATCCTGAACGGCTGGGCCAACGCGTCGTGCTGAAGCCGATCCTGTCCTGCGGTACGTGCGAGGCGTGTCGCACCGGCGACATCAACCGATGCCGAGAGGGGCGATTGGTCGGTCGCGACCTGGCCGGCGGCTTCGCGGAGCGGTTCGCGGTCCCGGCCACGGCGGCCGTCCCGGTCCCCAGCGAGCTCCCCGATGAGGTCGCGGTGCTCACGGAGCCGCTCGCGAACGCGGAGCACGTGACCGAACGGGCCGTGCGAGAGGGCGACGTGGTGTTCGTGATCGGCTCCGGGCCGATCGGCGCCCTCATGGTTCGCGCGGCGTTCCTCCACCGCGCGCGCCAGGTCATCGTCACGGATACGAACCCCGAACGGCTGGCGTTCGCCCTCGCGCAGGGCGCCGAGGGGGTCCCCGCCGACGATGCGCTCGAGGCGGTCACGGCCGCGACGGACGGTTGGGGCGCCGACGTCGTGATCGATGCCGCCGGCTTCGAGACCACGTGGGCGCTCGGGTTGCAGGCGGTCCGCCCGGGCGGACACATCTTCGAGATCGGGCTCGGGGCGCCCCGGGGGACGGTCGACTTCTTCACCGTGCTGGGGAAGGAGGCGACGATCACCGGGTCGTACGCGTGGAGCGACCAGGACTTCGCCCGATCGCTCGAGCTCCTCGCCGGCGGCGCGCTCACCCCGGATGGATGGCTCACGCGCGTCCCGCTCGCCGGCGGGCAAGAGGCGTTCGAGGGTCTGGCCGATCGCGGGCAGCCATTCAAGGTGCTCCTGGAGGTCGGATGAAGCTGCTCTCCTACGACGGCGGGTTCGGACGGGTCGAGGACGGCGCGGTCGTGCCGATGGGCATCGACCTCGTGCGCTTCCTCGCGACCGGCACCGCGCAGACCGGCGCCACGATCCCGCTCACCTCCGTGCGTCCCCGGGCGCCCGTGCCGCGACCCGGGAAGGTGATCTGCGTCGGCC
>VAXZ01000030.1:2582-6287 GCA_005885035.1 Actinomycetota bacterium | reverse complement strand
TCCCCCCCGACGGACACGGGGAACGTGCGGATCAGCGACGTCCGTCCGTCGAGCGACAGGCGCCACCGGTGGAGGTCGGCCTTCGCCCCCGCGAGCGACCTCGCGGACAGCAGGAAGTTCTCGGCCCAGGTACGTGACTGGAACCCGACGACATCGGCGCCGGCCAACCCACGGAGCAGCGACTCCCGCATCCCGATCGGCAACATCCGGAGATACGTCTGCCCCGCGAAGGGCGTATGCGAGAAGTGGATGACGCGCGCGTCCGGACGCAGCTCGCGGAGGTACATCGGGACGAGGGAGAGCTGATAGTCCTGGATCAAGAAGACCGCGTCGTCGGGGAACCGGTCGAGGACCTCGGCGAACGCGCGGTTGGCTTCCTCGTACGCACGCCAAGCGTCGTCGGTGGACTCGTCGAACGTGGGGCTCCGCGCGATGTCCCACAGGAAATGATGGGTGAACCACAGGATCCCGTTCGAGATCCCGTTGTAGTAGCCGTCGTAGATCTTCGGATCGAGGGACACGAACCGCAGACGCAGATCGGTCGCGTGATCCAGCGCTTGCCTGCGCGGGACCTCGCGATCGGCCTCCGTCATGGCGGCGGCGACCCAGGTCGCCTCGTCCCGGTAGAAAACGCCCGCCAGCGCCGTCACGAGGCCCCCGGCGCCTCGTTGCGCTTCGAAGCCGCCAGCCTCGTTCCGCTCGAACGTGACGGGCCCTCGGTTGGAGACCACCACGAGAGGCGATTCGATCGCTGGCGGCATGTACGGATCCGCCATGATCGGCAGTCTACCGGGGTTGCTCTTCGGGGTCTCCCAGAAGCTCAGGCCGACGGGACGAGCGAGGGAACGCGCGCGCCGGGGAGGAAGACGCGGAACGAAGCGCCACCTCCCTGACGGTCTTCGACCCAGGCGCGACCGCCGTGCAGCCGGGCGAAGTTCGCCACGATCGAGAGCCCGACCCCGACCCCCGGAGCGTGGCTCGGAGCCTGTCCTCGCTTGAAGGGCTCGAAGATCCGCGCGCGAACCCCGGCCGGGACCCCCAGACCGTTGTCTTCGACGGCGATCAGCACCCCCTCGGGCTCCGGGACCACCCGTACCCACAGGTCGGTGCCCGTCGAATGACGCAGGGAGTTCATCACGAGGTTCTCGACGATCCGCTCGACCTTCGCCGGATCGAGCTCGATCAGCGTCGGCTCCGCGTCGATGTGCACGTTGCGCCGCTCGGCGACACGCGTCTCGGCGACAACCATCCGCACCAGATCTGCCACATCCGTCGCCACCCGTCTCGGCTCGATGACGCCTTGCGCCAGCCGGTCGAGGTCCAGGAGGTCCGAAACGAGCCTGGTCAGCTTGCGAGCGTTCGACTCCAGCCGGCCGGTGAGGTCGTCAACGTCCTCATCGGACAGACCCAGCCCCTGTCGTTGTCCGAGCGAGACCGCGCATCCGAGGATCGACGACAGTGGGGTTCGGAGCTCGTGGGAGACGGCCGTCAGGAACGAGTTCTTCACCTCATCCGCCTGCCGGAGGTGCTCGGCCGCCTCACGCTCGAGCTGTGCTTGCTTGCGCAGCTTGCGCGACGCCCCCGCCACGATCGGGAGCAGCACGGCGTACAGGATGGCTAACCCACTGAAGAGCAGCAGGCGGATCCTCCGAACATCGCGGGCGACGGTGCCCTCGACGGGTCCGTACGGCACGTACATCTCGAAGACGCCGGCCGGCATGCCGGCCGAGGTGAACGATAGGGGGACGTAGACCTCGAGCAGGTCGCCCGCCTCCAGGAGTTGGGCCGTCCCTGCGTCGATCGATTCGTCTTCCCCGCTCGGCTCATCTCCCGCGTGCAGGAGCTCGGCATCCCGTCGACCAGCGAGCGCATCGGCCACCCCGGGATTGAGCGCCTTCGGGCCCGCTCCCTGTCCGATCAAGGCGTGATCATCTGAGTACACGATCCGGCCGGAGCGGTTCCAGATCTTGATCCGGGCGAGCTGGGCGCGGAGCGAGGCCACCCCGAGCGTCTGGTCCAGCTGTGCGACCTGCCGTTCGGTCAGGCCGCGTTGAAGATCGAAGGTCGCGAGCTGCGGCTGCACGCCGAGCGTCGCGATCGCACCGGCCGACGCGACCGCATCGGCGAGCGCCCTGTCGCGGACCTGACGCTCGAGCGCTCGTTGCAGCACGAACCCCAGCGCCAGGATCGGCAGGAGGGTCACGATGGCGACCTTCTGCAGGAGACTGTGGCTCCGGAGCACGGTTGAATATCCCTTCTGGGGTCTCCTCATCCATCGGGTGCCATGGAGTGGTCTTGAGGGCGGGTTGACGAGTTCGTCGGCCTAAACTCCGTCCGCGGTCGAAGACTCCCGCTCACGAGCCGAGCGGAGCAAGGACACCTCGAGGACGGTTGAGATGCGGGGACTGGAACGGGTGCCGCCCGACGTCCGCACGGCCCACCTGGGGCAGTTCACGCCCGAGCACGCCGACGCGATCGCGGAGGCGCTCGAGGAAGAGAGGATCGTCTGGTGGGCGAAGCTCCCCGGGTTCTTCAGCCGGATCTGGGAGTTCGGCGGGGTCCACGTGTTCGTGGACCGCGCCAAACTCGAGGAGGCGCGGGCGATCGCGGACCGCATCGCGGGCCGCGATCGCTGACTAGCTGGAGGGCTACCCGGACGACAAGGCCGAGAGCGCGTTCGGCACCGTGTCCTTCGGGGTCACCCCGTACCACGCTCGCTCGATGCGCCCCTGCTCGTCCACCAGGAAGGAGGACCGGATGATGCCCTCGACCGTCACGCCTCCGCGCGTCTTCGGTCCCCAGGTCCCCCACGCGTCGGCGACGGCGTGGTCCTCGTCGGCCAGCAGCGGGAAGCCCAACCCGTACTTCCGGTCGAACGCGAGTTGCTTGTCGGGGTCGTCGGGCGAGATCCCCACGACGTCCACGCCGATCGCGCCAAGATCCTGACGGTGATCGCGGAGGTCGCAGGATTGCGTCGTGCATCCGGGCGTGTCCGCCTCGGGATAGAAGTAGACGAGGACCTTCTTCCCTCGGAAGTCCTCCAACCGGACGACGTCGCCATGTTGTTCTCGGAGTGCGAAGCTGGGCGCCGAGTCTCCCGGTCGGAGCTCGACCATCACGTCCCCGCAACCCGGCCGCGCCGCGTGAGCGCGTCGATCGTGACCGCGACGAGCAACACAAGCGCGGTGACCATGTACTGCGAGGCGGCGCTCATATTCAGAAGTCCCATCCCGTTGGCGATCCCAGCGATGACGACCCCGCCGAGGACCCCGTGCAGCGCCTTGCCCCGTCCACCGAACAAGCTCGTCCCGCCGATCACCGCGGCGGCCACGGCATACAGCACGAGCGTCCCACCATCGAAGGCGGTGGAGATCGAGCGGAGCCGTGACGCGTAGATCACACCGGCCAGGCCGGCCGTGAACGAGCAGAGCGTGAACGCGATCGTCCGGATCAGCGCCAGGTTCACGCCCGCGCGCCGCGCGGCCTCGGCGTTCCCTCCGATCGCGTAGACGTATCGGCCGAACCGGGTGCGGCCCAGGACGAAGGTCCACACCGCCAGGATGCCGAACACCAACAAGACGACCCACGGGACACCTTGGATCGGCAGGATCCGGCCGCGGTCCGTGTTGCAGATCAGCACGATCACGACGCCACCCAGCAGGCCCCCGCCGATCTTTAACGCCGTGAGCCCCAGCGGGGGCGCCA
>VAXZ01000030.1:0-2440 GCA_005885035.1 Actinomycetota bacterium | reverse complement strand
AGCGAGCCCTGCAGCGCCCCGATCGCGGCGCAGACCAAGAGAGCGACGAGGATCGCTGCCCACCACGGCCAGTCGAGCCCGGAGGGTTTGAGCAGCTCCGCCAGCACCACGCCACTGAGCCCGGCGACGTACCCGATCGACAGATCGATCTCCCCCAGCAGGAGCGCGTACACCTCGCCCATCGCGAGGACGCTGAAGACCGCGGCCTGGACGAGCAAGTTGACGAGGTTCCCCGCCGTGAGGAAGTGACCGTTGAGCGACTGGAAGAGCACCGAGACCAACAGCAAGCCCCCGACGACCGGCAGGACGCCGACCTGTCCGGCCCGGATCCGCGAGAGCGACGCGCGGAGATATTCGGAGACCGAGCCGGCGACCAGCTCGGGCGAGACGGCGAGCTCTGCGCGACTCTCCGCCGCTGCGGTGAGCTCCTCCGACTGCTGGACCGAACTGGAGGACGGCGCCGGTTCGTCGACCTTGGCCACCGTCAGGCCTCCGTGGAGGGCCGAGGATCCGCGGCGCGGGTCGACACGCCGCTCGTCATCAGGTCGACGACGATCTGCCGATCGAGCTCGGCCGTCGGCCGGACCGAGACCATCTTGCCCAGGTAGAGAACGGCGACCTGGTCCGCCACCTTGAAGACGTCGTTCAGGTTATGCGACACCATGATCACCGCGTGACCGCGGTCGGCCAGCCGGCGGACGAGCTCGAGCACGTTGGCCGTCTGGGTCACGCCGAGGGCGGCCGTCGGCTCGTCCATGATCACGAGCTTCGCTTCCCAAAGGACGGCCTTCGCGATCGCGACCGACTGCCGCTGACCGCCCGACAGCGAGGCAACGGGTTGGCGGATCGAACGGACGGTTGTGACCCTCAGCTGCGCGAGGGTGTCGCGCGCAGAGGTCTCCATGTCTTCCTCGTCCAGCGCCAAACGTGAGCGCTCCCGACCGAGGAACATGTTCTGAACGATGTCGAGGTTGTCGCAGAGGGCCAGGTCTTGGTACACGGTCTCTATCCCGAGACCGGCGGCTTCGCGCGGCGTCCTGATGTGAACAGGATTCCCCTCCCACGAGATCTGACCGCTCTCCGGGGCGTGGATCCCGGCGATGCATTTGATCAGGACCGACTTCCCGGCGCCGTTGTCGCCGGCGAGCGCGGTGACCTGGCCGGACGGAACGTCGAGGTCGACGCCGACGAGCGCCTGCACCGGGCCGAAGTTCTTGTTGATCCCGCGGAGCCGGAGGAGTGGCTCCGGGCTTCGGGTCGGCGGGGCCGGCGGCGGTCCCGACTCGACGTCGGTGGTCACGCTTCCCGTGGCTTCCCCCTCGTGACGTGCGGCTGGAGCGGGGATCGGGCCGCGTCCGCGTTCCGCGGATGGGGCCCGATCCCGACCCGACGAACTAGCTTATGCCGGCCGCCGTGCAGGCGCTGGCGAGCCCGCCGGTGCACAGGTCGGAGGCCGTCGGCCCGACGCCCGTGATCCCGGAGTCCTTGACCACGGTGTCTGCCATGTTGTCCGTGGTCACCCAGACCGGCGTCGTGTAGACGGATGCGATCTCCTTGTTGATCTCGCTGTCCTTCGTGGTGGAGTTCACCAGCGTCGAGGGAGGCGTCTGGCCCGCTCGCAGGTAGAGCGCGAGCGCCGCGGCCGCCTGCGCCTCGGCGTAGACCGGCTTGTAGACCGTCCCGCACTGGTACCCCTTCAGGATGTTCTGCAGGCCTGCGGTCGACGCATCCTGCCCCGTGGTCGGGAAGGTGTTCGCTGGGATCGAGTTCTTCTGCAGGACCGAGATCACCGCGTTCGCGTTGTCGTCGTTCGGCGTCACGACGGCGTTGATGTTCGGGTGTGCCGTGTACTGCTGCTCGAACGTGGTCTGCGCGACCGACGGCGTCCACGTGCCGGGTGGCTCGCCGACCTTCGTGTACGAACCGTCGCTGAAATGCGGGGCCAGGACCCCGTTGTAGCCCTGCGCGAACAGCTTCGCGTTGTTGTCCGTGGGGTCCCCGTCCATGATCAGGATGTTCGGGTTCGTCACCTTCCATGCCGAGATGCAGTCCACCTCGCCCTTCCCGATCAACTGCCCGACCTGCACGTTGTTGAAGCTCACGTAGTACCGGTCGGCGGGGCCGCCGGACACCAGGCGGTCATAGTCAATCACCTTGACGCCCTGTTGCTCAGCCTTCGCCTCGATCGCCGCGCCACTGCCCGGGTCCAGCGGGTCGATCAGCAACACGGTGGCGCCGGCGTTGATGTCGGCATCGGCCTGCGTCTGCATCGTCGCGGCGCTGCCCTGGGCGTTATCGATCTTGAACTGGTCGGCGGTGAGGCCCGCAGACTCGAAAGCCTTCTTGAGGAACGGCGCGTCGTACTGGACGTACCGCGTCGAGGTGGTCGTGTCCGGGAGGAGGACGCCGATCAACCCGGACCCCTGCGATGCGAGACCTG
>VAXZ01000029.1 GCA_005885035.1 Actinomycetota bacterium | reverse complement strand
GCCCGATGACGACCCGTTGCAGTTCGAGCCGGCCGGGACATCCCATCCCGCCGGGTTGAGGCTCAGGAAGGCGAAGTTCCCTCCGTTCAGCGTGTCGTTGTCGTACCAGAAGATGCACGTCTGGCCTTTGGGGATCGTCCCGTTCGGGGGCATCGCGCACGTGCCCGGCGCCAGGAGGTTGCTCAGGACCATCGGGATCGGGTTGTTGCTGCCGAATCCCCAGCTCGCGGTCGCCGTGGTCGTGACGGGCGACTGGTGCTGGAACCCCAGCACGGGTGCGAAGTAAAGGGCCTGTTGGCTCGTGTACTGCACGATCACGTGCCCGTACTGCGTGGGGAGCGAGCAGCTGCCCGGCGGGGGGTAGGTGACGTTGGTCGGGGCGACCTCGTCGGTGGTGATCGGCGAGTTCGCCTGCGCCTCGAAGTCGGCGGCGGCTTCGGGCGAGTCGAACCGGGTGTCGTTCCCGAAGCCCCGCGCGCACGTTCGCGCGGCGGAGAGCGCCGCCGAGTCCGAGCCGTTGACCAGGGCCCGCCGGCGGAGATAGAGGCCGCCGACATCGACCGTCAGCGCCACCGCGGCCATGAACACGACGAGCAGGAGCGCGACCAAGATCGCCACGGCGCCCTCCTCGCGACGGTGCCGCGTCAGCATCCGGCTACACCTCGCATCGGAACCAGGCGGTGATCACGGGGGTCATGTGGATGGTGGGGATCATCGGGATCCTGACGATGACCCCGCCGTCGGGCAGGTTCGACGTGTCGTACGACACGGTCACGTCCGATCCGATGTTGTTCGACGTGCACTGACCAGACACCTGCACGTCCGTCGTGGGCGATGTCGGGATGGAGCCCGAGGATGCGTCGATCGTCTTCTGCTGGGTCGTGGAGACGGAAGCCCCGACCGCCGCCGCCCGGCCACCCTCCCGGACGGCGGTCCGGATCGACTGGACCTGCAGGAAGGCGAGCCCGAACCCGATGATCCCGAACACGAGCATGAACAGCAGGGGCGCGATCAACGCGAGCTCCACGGCCGAGGCGCCCTGCTCCTGTCGGAGTCGCCTACCCACGGACGTGCTCCCGGTCCAGAGCCTCGAGCGCCTCGTTGAACGACACCGCGTCGCGCGACGCTCGCCGCTCGATCGCCTCGTAGGCGTCCCCCAGCTCGCGCAGCCGGATGCTGCTCTGGACGAGTCGCTCGAACCGCATGAGGTCGACGGGGGGAGCGGCGTCCGTGGCCCGCACGACCGCCGCCTTCCCGTTCTCCTTGTCCCTCCGGAACAAGCTCACGGTGTTCCTCTCCCGGCCCGCTTTGGGGTGCCTCGTTAAGTACCCCCCAGGTGCCCTACGGCGAATCGGCCGAAAGGAGTACCCCGCATAGAAATCTCGTGAAGGGATCCGGAGTGGCGGAGCGCCGGGAGCGCCGCGGACGCGCGGCTACGGACGGATGAGGACCGGCGTGCCGAACTGGAGCAGCGGCTCGAAGTGAGCGAGCGACCACTCGGAGACGCGAACGCAGCCCGCCGAGACGCTCCGGCCGATCGACGACGGGTCGTTCGTGCCGTGGATCGCGAGCTGGTTGCCGCCCGACCATCCCGAGGGCAGCCGCGGTTGGATGCCGCTGATCCCGAACGCGAACGATCCGAGCGCGCTCCCCGAGCCGAACGGGACGCGATCGGTCACGACGTAGTCCCCGGTCGGCGTGGGGGTCCACGAGGAGCCCGTTGCGGCCGCCACCCGGTACCGGAGCTGCCCGTGCTGATACACGCGGACCGTGTGCTCGGAGAGGTCGACCGAGACGACGACGCCCGTCGTTGCCCGCTTGAGGCCGCGGAGCGGGATCCACCCGGCGGTCCTCGGCCACGTGTAGGGGAGCTGGACCTTGCCCCACGCGCCGTTCGCGCTCGTGTCTTCGACCCAGAGCGTGATCGGCACGTGGTAGTACTTCGAGGTCGCGGCGACGACCCCCGTCCTCGGCGAGGACGGCCACGGGCTCCGGTGCGCCACGATCCCTCCGGCGGGCACGTGGACCAGCAGCTGCGGCTCGGACGGGACAGCGGGAGCGGCCGGCGCCGGTCGGGCCGCCTTCGCGACTCGAAGGGTCGCCTTCGTGGCCGGGCGCCGATGCGCCGGAGGATCACGTCGAGTGACCGTCCGCGGCGGGTACGGCTGATCGTGCAGCAGAGCGACGGGGACGCCCGCACCCGACGAGGCGATCTGAGCCGTCGCCGGTGGTGTGTCCGCTCTCTCCGCGGCCAGATGCGCGACCGCGGGTGTCGCGATGCCGAGGAGACCCGCGAGGGCGGTCGCCAGCCAGGACATCTGCAGCGTCGATCGCCCGCCGGTCCGCATGCCCGGTGCATCGGCGTCATCCGGACCCCCACTGAGTCGGGTTTTCGGCCGTGTGCGGGGGACACCCGGACGGGCTACCCTCGCCGTAGGGTGCGTGGCGTCCTGACGCCGCGGAAGCGCAGGATCCAGGAGGACGAGATGAGCGGAACGATGCACGCGACGGCCCGCGAGCTGGTCGCCCCCGGCAAGGGCATCCTCGCGGCCGACGAATCGACCGGGACGATCAAGAAGCGGTTCGACCAGATCGGCGTGACGTCGACCGAGGACCTCCGCCGGCGCTACCGCCAGATGCTCTTCACGACCCCCGGCTTGGGCGAGCACATCAGCGGGGTGATCCTGTTCGACGAGACGATCCGTCAGGCGACCGACGACGGCGTCCCGTTCGTCAAGGTCCTCGAGGCGGCCGGCTCGATCCCCGGGATCAAGGTCGACACGGGGGCGAAGCCGCTGGCCCTGTTCCCGGGCGAGACCGTGACCGAAGGGCTCGACGGGTTACGCGAGCGGCTCGCGGAGTACGTGCAGCTCGGGGCGCGGTTCGCGAAATGGCGCGCGACGATCCTGATCGGC
>VAXZ01000068.1 GCA_005885035.1 Actinomycetota bacterium | reverse complement strand
TCGATCACATGGACGAGCACATCGGGCGTCGGGACGTATGGGGCGACGACCCCGAAGAGGTGGATGCATCCGAGACCGTCGCCGAGCTCGAGGTCGTCGAACCCGAAGCTGCTAGCCGCTGGCACGACCACCCCGCATTCGTACCGGTCAAAGCGGTTGCGCGCTTCATCCAGCGCAGCGGCAAGCGCGTCGCGGTGACGATCGCGGGCTTCGCCGTGCTGCTCGCCGGTATCGCTCTTCTCGTGCTTCCAGGACCGGGGTGGCTCCTGATCTTCATCGGGCTCACGATCCTCGCCACCGAGTACGTGTGGGCCCAGCGTCTCCTGAACGCGGCCAAGCGCAAGGCAGAGCAGGCGAAGGCCGCGGTGCTCCGCAAGAAGGACAGCGGTGGAACGCCCTCGTCCTGAAGTGGCCTCTATGACAACCGGCTCGATCCTGATCGGCACCTCTTCGTGGACCGACAAGACACTCATCAAGGACGGGCACTTCTACCCGCCCGACGCGAGGACGGCGGAGAAACGCCTGCAGTTCTACGCGTCGCGGTTCCCGTTGGTGGAGGTCGACTCGACCTACTACTTCCCCCCGTCGGAGAGCAACTCGGTTCTTTGGATCGAGCGCACGCCGAAGAACTTCACGTTCAACATCAAGGCCTACTCCCTGCTGACCAACCACCCGACGCGGCCGAACTCGCTCTACAAGGACCTGCAACCCGCGATCCCGGAGGGCAAACGCAACGTCTACCGCGAGCAGCTCCCCGACGAGGTCGTCGACGAGGTCTGGCATCGGTTCCGTGACGCCCTCATGCCGCTGCACTCAGCCGGCAAGATGGGGGCCGTGCTGTTCCAGTTCCCGCAGTGGTTCGTGATCTCGAAGAAGTCCAAGGCCTACATCGAAGAGTGCGTCGAGCGGCTCCCGGACTTCCGCGTGGCGGTCGAGTTCCGCCACAAGAGCTGGATGGAAGAGCGGAACGTCGAGGAGACGCTCGGCTTCCTCGAGGAACGCGACCTCCCGTACGTCTGTGTCGACATGCCGCAGGGCTTCGACTCCAGCATCCCGCCGATCGCGGCGGCGACCGCGAAGGATCTGGCGATGGTCCGGTTCCACGGACGTAACCGCGAGACGTGGCAGGCGAAGAGCGACACGGCGAGCGTCCGCTTCCGCTACGACTACCCGAAGGAAGAGCTCCAAGAATGGGTTCCGCGGATCGAGTCGATCGCCGACCAGGCGCGCGAGACCCACGTCCTGATGAACAACTGCTACCAGGACTTCGCGGTCAGGAACGGCCGCGAGCTCGGCGACCTGCTGGGGCTGGACCTCGAGTAGCTCAACCGGCCGTTACGAAGCGGCGACAACGGCGCCCGAAAGGTGAACGACACACGCTGAAGTACGCTCGGTGGATGCCGATCGGCAACCGGTTCAAGGTGGCCTCGGTCCGGGGCATACCGATCTACGTCGCGACGTCGTGGATCTGGGTCGCGGCGCTGTATTCGTTCCTGGTCTACACGAGCTTCACGAACTCGACCTGGCAACCGACGCCTGCCGGAGCGGCGGGGCTGACGCTGTTCGAAGGCGTGCTGTTCTTCGGCGGGATCTTGCTCCACGAGTCCGCGCACGCGATCGCCGCGCGAGCGTTCGGTCTTCCCGTGATGGGGATCACGCTCGTGTTCTGGGGAGGCGCGACCGAGACGCGGGCGAACGCGAAGGGGCCTCTCGCGGAGTTCGTCGTCTCCGCGGTCGGGCCGCTGACCACGCTCGTCCTGGCAGGCATCTTCGCGGCGGTGGCCACGGCGATGGGACCAGGGTTGATGCGCGAGATCGTGCGCCAGCTCGCCGGGCTCAACCTCCTGATCGGTGGGATCAACCTGCTCCCGGGGTTCCCGCTCGACGGCGGGCGGATGCTCCAGGCGGCGACGTGGGGGGCGACCCATGACCGCCGAACCGCGGTCAAGGTCGCGGGCTACGGCGCCGTCGCGGTCGGGGCGCTGATGATCGGCGCAGCCGTCCTGAGCTTCTCGAACGGCACGGGGCTCTGGCTGTTCCTCGGATACCTCGGGTTCGTGATGCTCTCGACCGGACGAGGCACGACGCAACGCCTCGCGCTGCGCGATCTCCTCTCGGTGGGGACCGCCGCGGACGCGATGCGACCGATGCCCGACCAGATCCCGGCGACGATCAGCCTGTCGGAGGCGCTCGACCGTTGGCTCCGCGCGAATCCCGAGCGCTCGTTCCCCGTGGTCGACGGCCGCCGGGTGATCGGAACGGTGTCGATGGGGTCGGCGCGCAAGGTCGGCTCTCGGGACCCGCTCCGCCCGGTCCGCGAGGGCATGGCTCCGTTATCCCAGACGCCGGTGGTCGCGCCGACGGATCGCCTGTACGACGTCCTGGAGGTCATAGCCGGCCGGGACGGGTTGGTGCTCGACGACGGGGTCCTCGTCGGCGCGATCGGGACCGCCGACATCGACCGGTGGTTCCGCGAGCGCAGCCAGGGTGTCGCGACCGCATCCGGCGAGGTTCCCCCGCGGCCCGACCTGTAGATCGGGGCCGCCACTGGGCTGTCGGCGGCTGCCGGTAGCATCCCGGCTCATGGAGGCCCCGTCCTTCTCCCCCGATCCCTCGCAGACCCAGGTCCTCGACCACCCGGGGGGGACCCTGTTGATCACCGGCCCCGCGGGCACGGGCAAGACCGCCGCGCTCCGCGAACGGTTCGCACGGCTTCTCCAGGAAGGGGCCGAGCCCGAACGCGTCGCCCTGGTGGTGGGGTCGCGTCGCGCGCGCGATGACGCCCGCGCGACGCTGCTCGCCAGGCTCGACACATCGCTCCCGGGTCTCCGCGTCCTGACGTTCCACGGGCTCGCCCTCGCGCTCCTGAAGGAGCGCGAGGGCGAGCCCCCGGAGGTCCTTTCGGCCCCCGAGCAGTTCGCGAAGGTCCGCGAACTGCTCCTCGCCCAGGACGTCCGCGCGTGGCCGGCCTACGGCGGTCTGCTCGGTCTCCGCGGGTTCGCCGACGAGGTCCGTCAGCTCCTCTCGCGCATGCAGGAGTCGCTCCGGACCCCCGAGGAGCTCTCGGACGCCGCCGCGGCCGCCGGTCTGGGCGGGTGGGAGGAGCTCGCACGGTTCGCCGCGGAGTACCTCGGCGTGCTCGACGCCGCGAACCAAGTGGACTTCGCCGGGCTCCTTCAGCGGGCGGCGCTCGCCGCCGCCGAGGGCCCACCGTTGTTCGACCACGTCCTCGTGGACGACTACCAGGACACGACGCTGGCGGCGGAGGCCATCCTGCGCGGTCTGGCCGCTCCGGACCTCGTCGTGGCGGCCGATCAGGACGCCCACGTCTTCTCGTTCCAGGGGACGACGCGCCTTCCGCTCGACCGCTTCGCGACCGAGGCGTTCCCGGGCGCAGAGCGGATCCGGCTGACCACGCGTCATCGATCCGTCTCCGAACCCTCGGTAGAGGCGTGGATCGCGCCGCACACCTCGGAAGAGCACGCCGCGGTGGCGCGGGAGCTTCGCCGTCTCCACGTGGAGGAGGGCGTCGCCTGGAGCGACCTCGCCGTCGTGGTCCGGCGCCAAGGCGCGCACGTCGGCAACCTGCTCCGTGCCCTCGATGACGCGCAGGTGCCGCGCGTCGTCCCCGAGCGAGGGCTGTCGCTCGGAACCGCGCCGTCGACGCATCCGTACGTGCTCGCGCTCCGATGGCTCGTGGCCGGCGGTCCCGAGCGCGACGAACTCGTCGAGCCGCTCCTCACCTCGGACGTGATCGGCTTGTCGCCGGCGGCCTCGCGGGGCCTGATCCGTCGCGCGCGGGTGGACGGACGCTCCGCGGCCGAGGCGCTCGACGTGACCGAGGGCCTGGACCCGGCCGAGGCCGACGCCGTCGTCGCCGCGCGGGAGACCCTCGCGAAGGCATCGCTCTTCGCCGGGATGTCCGTCCAGGACGCCTTCCGCGTGCTCTGGGAAGAGCTGCCCTGCTCCCGCCGGCTCGTCGAGGCCGCCGGTAGGGAAGGGGCCGAGGATCGGCGCGACCTCGACACCGTGGTCACGTTCGCCAACGCCGTCGCCGAGGCCAGCGAGGGCGGCGATACCGGCGTGGCGGGGTTCCTCGAAGCCCTGGACGCGGGCGAGCACGGACCCGGATGGACGGCGTGGGACCACGCGGGTCCCGATGCCGTCGCCGTGCTCACCGCGCACGGCACGGTCGGTCTGGAGTTCGACACGGTGATCGTGGCGGGCGCCGCCGAGGGCAACTTCCCGTCGCTCGGCCGCCCCGAGCCCATGTTCGACCTGGCGTCGCTCGAGCGGACGCCGTCGCGCTCCGAATCGGTCCGCGCCCGGTTGGAGGACGAACGTCGCCTCTTCCACGTGGTGGTCGGCCGGGCTCGCCGGGGCGTCGTGCTCGTCTGCTCCGACACCCACGCCGACGCCGACGAGCTGACCCAGCGCACCCGGTTCGCCGGAGAGCTCGGTGCCATCTGGCGACCGGCGCCCGGGTCGCCGTTCGACGAGCCGGTCTCGACGCGCGAGGCGACGGCGCTCTGGCGTCGCCAGCTCGCCGATCCCTCCGCGGAGGACTGGCGTCGGCTGGCCGCGCTCGATGGGCTCCACGCGCTGGGATCCGACCCCTCCACGTGGTGGTTCCAGCGCGACTGGACCGAGACCGGACGGCCGCTCCACGAGCAGCTGCGCCTCAGCTACTCGCGCCTGTCCACGCTCGAGAACTGCGAGCTGCAGCACGTGCTCGGCGACGAGCTCGGGCTGGGCCGAACGGCCGGTTACCAGGCGTGGGTCGGCAAGCTCGTGCACGGGCTGATCGAGCAATGCGAGAAGGGTGAGCTCGAGAAGTCGAAGGAGTCGATCCTGGGCGCCATCGCGGAACGCTGGCGCGACCAGGAGTTCCCCTCCAAGGCGGTCTCCGTGGCGTACCGACGGCTCGTCGAGGAGCGGATGTTCCGGAACTGGTGGTTCAACTACGGCGAAGGTGAGTCCCTGGCGGTCGAGGAGTTCTTCGAGTTCGAGTTCGAGGGCGTGACGATCGTCGGCGTGATCGACCGGATCGGCCCCCTGGCGTCGGGCGGCACCCGGATCACCGACTTCAAGACCGGCAACCCCGACAACGCGCCGAAGGCCGAGGAGAGCCTCCAGCTCGGCATCTACTACCTTGCGGTGAACGAGTCCGCGACCCTCGAGCGGTTCCGCCCGGTCCGTGCGGTCGAGCTCGCGTTCATCAAGGGTCATTGGAAGCCACCGCACGAGATAGTCGTGAAGGCCTGGCAGGTCTCCCACCGGAGCGCCGAGCAGTATCAGACCGCGGTGCGCGAGACGCTCTCGGCGCTGATCGCCGAGCAGAAGCGGCTGATCATCGATGAGGTCTACCGTCCGAACCCTCAGGCCGACTGCTTCTGGTGCGACTTCCGCACCCTCTGCCCGATCTGGCCGGAGGGACGTCAGGTCTTCGAGGTGGCCGACCGATGAGCATCGTCCGTCCATCGCTCGTCCCGCCGGAGATCTTCGCCGCCATGGGTGCCGCGCCCACCGACGAGCAGTGGCGGGCCATCTCGTGGCCGCTCGAACCGTGCGTGCTGATCGCAGGCGCCGGCTCGGGGAAGACCTCGGTGATGGCCGCTCGGGTCGTGTACCTGGCCCTCGCCGCCCTCGGTGGGATCGACGGCGTCGATCCCGAGCAGGGCGTGCTCCCCGGCAATGTCCTGTGCCTGACGTTCACGAACAAGGCGACGGACAACCTCCGGCTGCGCGTCCGTCGGGCCCTCTCGACGCTGGAGCTCGCCGAAGGGGAGGAGCCGGAGGTCCTGAACTACCACGGGTTCGCGGCATCCCTGCTCGAGCGCTACGGCGTCCTGGCTGGGTTCGAGCCGGGGGCCCGGGTCCTCACGCAGGCCCAGCGGAGCGAGCTCTGCTCAAGCGTGCTCGACCGGATGACCTTCGAGCATGCCGCCGCGACGTGGCAGCCCTCCCTCGTGTCGAAGATCCTCGAGCTCGACGAACAGCCCCAGAACCATCGGGTGCGGCCGGTGCAGATCCAAGCGCACGTGGCGGCCAGGCTGGAACTGCTCAAGAACGCGCGATCCAACCGCGTGTACGAGGCCGCCGAGGAGCGGCTCGAGCTCGCCGAGGCGTGCGCGCGGTACCGGGAGCTCAAGCGCGAGCTGGGCGTGATCGACTTCGGGGACCAGATCGATCGCGCGATCGAGATCGCGGAGCGGTACCCGCAGATCGTCGCCGATCATCGCGCCCGGTTCCGCGCCGTGCTCCTGGACGAGTACCAGGACACGAACGTCGCCCAGGCAGATCTGATGCACGCCCTGTTCGGGGACGGGCACCCGGTGACGGCGGTCGGCGACCCGGACCAGAACATCTACGCGTGGCGCGGCGCCTCGCTCTACAACCTGCTCGAGTTCCCCGAGCGGTTCCCGCGGTCGGAAGGATCGCCGGCCGCTCGCCTCCCCCTGTATACGAACTTCCGTTCCGGGGCCCGGATCCTCGCCGCCGCGGACACGATCATCGGGCCCATCCCCGACGCGCAGCGGCCCGACCCCGACAAGGAGCTCCGCCCCGACCCGGCCAACGGCGAGGGCGAGGTCGCCGTCGCCCGGCACATGGATGAATGGACCGAGGCTCGCTCGATCGCGGAGCGCGTCGTGGCGCTGCGTGCGACCGGTGCCGCGTGGTCCCCTCGCGTACGCGCGCGCGGTCCACGACCCGAAGGCGTCGGTGGCGCTCGCCAGGATCCTGCTCGGCCCTCGGTACCGCGTCGGGTTCAAGGACCTCGCGCTCGTCGCCCGGCTCGCGACGCACGAATCGAAGCTGATGCTCGAGTACATGACCGAGGACGACGTCGAGGCCGAGCCCTTCCTTTTCGCCGAAGCGCTCGAGCGGCTCGACGAGGTCGAGGGCCTGTCCGACCAGGCGCGGACCAGGCTCACCGCCTTCCGCGATGAGCTCCGCGCCCTGCGTCAGGAGGCACGCAAGCCGGTCGGGGAGTTCCTCGGCGAAGTGATCCGTCGGATCGGGATCCTCGACGAGCTCGACGCCGACCTCGATCGGCCACGCGCCCTCGGCGCTCGGCGGAACCTCGCCGCGTTCCTCGACGAGGTCCACGCGTTCGAACCCGTGGAAGGCGAGCTCACGCTCCGCGCGTTCCTCGACTACGTCGACGCCGTCGAGGAGCTCGACAAACAGGACTGGGCGCCGGTCCAACCGTCCGACGAGGACTCCGTCAAGGTCATGACGATCCACGTCGCCAAGGGGCTCGAGTTCGATCATGTCTTCGTCCCGGGCGTCGCCCACGGATACCTGCCCAACCCCACGATCCCGCAGAACCCCGCGGAGCGGGGCAAGTCGCTCGACTTCGAGCTCCGGGGAGATGCGAAGGTGCTCCCGTCCTTCGACGGCAACGTGAGCCGGTTCAAGACGGCGCTCGCCGCGCAGGAGATCGTGGAGGAGCGCCGGACCGCGTACGTCGCACTCACGCGCGCCCGCAGGACGCTCAGCGTGAGCGGCGCGTTCTGGTACGGCGACAACAACATGCCGAAGAAGCCGTCGCTGTTCCTCGATGAGCTGATGGCCTGGGGCGCGTCCACCGGCTCCGCGTCGGTGGAGCACGGACCGGAGGAGCCCGGCCTGGAGAACCCGATGCTCGGGTTGCGCGAGGGCTTCGTCCGGCCGTGGCCGGGGCCGGCGCGCCCGGACGACGCCGACACGCTCTTCCCCGGCGGCTGGCGGGCGGCGGCGATCGACGGGATCCAACCCTCGCTCGTGGAGGCCCTCCCCTCGGCCGACCGTGCGGCCTTCGAAGGACTCGCCCGCCGACCACCGTGAGCGTCGGAGGCGTCGTCGACTACACCACGTGCCCGAAGCGCTTCTACTGGACCAGCGTCCGGCCGCTCCCGCGGTTCAGCGGGCCGGCGGCCCGGATCGGGACGGAGATCCACCGCTGGATCGAGCGGCGCGCCTCGGGCCAGGGCCAGCTCCTCGAGACCGACGACGCGATCGACCTCACGCACGAGGAGCTGGCGGGCGATCCGGGCCGGGTGGAGCGGCTCCGCCGGTCGTTCCTGGCGTCACGGTTCGCCGGGGTCGTGCCGTTGTTCGCGGAGCGAGCGTTCCTCCTGCGCGTCGGAGCCTTCACGGTGAGCGGCCGGATCGACGCGATCTACGGCGGGCCCGCCGGACCGTGGGAGGTCGTGGATTGGAAGACCGGGGCCGGGATCGCCGCGCCGATGCAGCTGGAGCTCTACGGGCTCGCGTGCGTCGAGATCTGGGGCAAGGCGCCCGAGGACGTGACCCTCAGCTACTGCTACCTCGCGAAGGACGAGGTCGTCTCCCAGCCGATGGGCGACCCCGCGGAGGTCCGCGCCCGCGTCGAGGCGTCGCTCGAGGCGATTGGGGCCGGCGTGTTCGACCCGATCCCGGGCGCGTGGTGCACCCACTGCGACTTCAAGGGGTTCTGCGACGTGGGCCGCGCCTGGCTCGCCGCCAACGCCTAACGCGCCGCTCGCGCGTCCAACCGCTCGACCTGTTCCTCGAAGGGGAGGTACCCGGCGGCCGGGTCGAAGCCGCCGACCGATGCGCCCGGCACGAAGCGCGCCTCGAGACCGGTCTCCGATGCGGCCCTGACCTGCGCGACCGCTCGGAACCACGCCAGGTCGCCCGGCTGCAGCACGACCGAGCCCGACGTCCCGAGCCGGCGATACGACGGGTCGTCGATCACCACCGGGGTGCGCCGGAACGCGTGCGCCAGCTTGGTCCGGAGCTCCTCGTCCTCGGACGAGATCGTGACCGACCCGTCATCCCACTCGGCGGTCGCGAGCGTCGCCTTCTGCTCGTCGTCGGGGGAAGCGAACTCGACCCGCATCGTTATTGGGTGGTGCTCTTGCTCACCCGCCGGATCATCTTCGCGAGCTCGGTCATCATGTGGAGCGCGAGGTTCGGATCGGAACGGAGCGCCTTCAAGAGGTCCTTCCTGCGCAGGATCACGAGGGTCATCGGCGTCTCGGAGGTCACGGTGGCCGTCCGTTCGCCGCCGTCGAGAACCGCGATCTCGCCGAAATGGTCGCCGGGGATCATCCGGCCGATGAATCGACCGTTCGTGGAGACCTTCGCCTGACCCTTGAGGACCACGTAGAACGCATCACCGGGCTCGCCCTGCTTCACGATCGAGGCGCCAGCCATGTAGTCGCCCACATCGCACAGGGCGGCGACCTTGCGGATCTCACGCTTGGACAGCTCGTGGAACATCGGGACGTATCCGAGGACGGTTTCGAGCTTCGGGTTTGCCACGATGGATCCCTCCTCCCGGCCGCGTGCTGCGGCAACGATGCGAGCGAGTGGCCCAGCCTATCCCGTCCGATGTCGGTGCCGCTCGCTACGGTGCCGCGCGGGGTGGTGCGGGTGGAGCAGCGCTCGGTGGCCGTCGTCGAACCACTCCCCCTCACGATCGTGCGCTCCGGCAGGACGCTCGTCCGCCAGGGCGAGACGGGTGCCGGGCCGTGGCTGGTCGAGAGCGGGATCCTCCGCGCGTCGCTCGTCACGCCGGACGGCCGCGAGCTCGTCGTGGACCTGCTCGGACCGGGGGACGTCGCCGGCGAGCCCCCGGGTACGCTCGCCGGCTGCACGCTGCTGACGCTTCGGCCGGCGCGCCTTCGACCCGCGGGGATCGGCGAGCTGACCGCGGCGCTCGCGGAGCGCGCCCGCCGCGCGTCGATCCTGGCGTGCGACGTCGCGTGGCTCGACGTCGCCACCAGGATCGAGCGGCGGCTGCAGGATCTGGCCGCCCGGTTCGGCCGGCCCGTCCCCGGCGGCACGTCCATCCCCATCACCCTCCGTCAGGAAGACCTGGCCGCGCTCGCCGGCACGTCGCGCGAGACCGCCAACCGCGCGCTCCGTCGACTGATCGAGCGCGGCCGCGTCCAGGTGGAACGGCGCGGGCGCTACGTGGTGCGCTCGCCCCTGCGGCTGCTGCGCCCGTGAGCGACCGGCACTACGCCGAGCCGGCGGTGTCGCCCTGCAGCAGGGCGAGCGAGCACGAACCGCAGTACCGCGCGCGGCCCTTCACCGGCCTGCCGCATCGCGCGCACGCCTTCGGCTCCACGATGGTCCACGTCCGTTCATCGATGCGGCCGGTCTTCGCCACGCGACCCTCCGTCTCGAGCTTGCGCAGATGGGCGGTGACCGATCGAGCAGCGAGCTCCCGCACGTCCGACGGATGCTCCGCGTAGATCCGCTCGACCAGCGCGTCGACGGTCCGGTCGCCGGCGGCGAGGCCGGCCAGGATCTGCTCCTCGCGCTCGGCGCGATGTTCGAGGTACTCCCGGAGCTTGGCCTTCGCGTCGAGGACCACGGGGCCGTGACCGGGATAGATCGTTCGGGGGTCCCGCTCGAGCATCCGACGGAGCGAGGCCAGGTACCTCGCCAGGTCGCCGTCGCGTTCGTCGATGAAGCTCGTGCCGCGCCCGAGGACGGCGTCGCCGGTGAACAGGGCGCCCGATCCGGGATCCGAGAAGACCACGTGGTCCGTGCTGTGACCCGGCGTGTGCAGCGCGATCAGCTCGACCCCGGAGGCGGCGAACCGGTTCCCGTCGTGCAGCTTCACGGCCTCCGGGAGCCGCCACGCCGTGACGTTCGCGGCGACGAGCCGCGCGAACGCCACCGCACCCGCCGCGTGGTCCTCGTGATCGTGCGTCACGAGGACGTGTGCCACCCGCCCCGCGGCGCGTGCGACCTCTTCCAGATGCCCGTCCATCGCGGGTCCGGGATCGATCACGATCGTCGGTCCGTCGCCGACGACCCACGTGTTCGTTCCCTCGAGCGTGGCGACGCTCGGGTTCGGCGCGAGCACCCGGATCACCCGGAGCGTCACGCCTCGTGCTCCATCACGTGACGGGGCATGCTCCGCTCCTCGTCGGCGGTTGGCTCGCGCGTGACGAAGCGCAGCCCCAGCACTTCCTGCCGGGACGCGCACGCCGCCAGCTCGCTCACCGTGAACCAGGTCGGCCAGTACAGCTTGTGGGTGCCCTCGGTCCAGCCGGACAGCAGCGCCCGCGGGGAGGTCCACCACGCGGTCACGACCTCGCGGCCGTCCACCACGGGCTCGACGCCGAGATCGACCGAGACCGCGAAGAAGCGCGCGTCGAACCGGACCGGCACCTCGGGAGGCGCCACCCAGTGACAGATCTCGGGGATCGTATCCGGCTCGGGCGGGAACTCATCGATCGGCGCCATCCCCCGGCTCGTGACCACACCGCCGGAGGTCACCGCGAGACCGACCTCCTCGGTCAGCTCGCGGAGCGCGGCCGCACGGTGTCCCTCGTCGTCGGAACCGAACCAGCGCGCTGCGCGCGCATCGTCTCCCGGCTCGACCGCACCGCCGGGGAACGCGACGTACCTGGGGAGGAACCGGCTCTTCCCGCCGCGTTGGACGACGAGAACCTCGGGCTCGCCCGACCGCCCGTCGCGCACGCAGATCGCCGACGCGGCCTCCCGGATCGCTCGTGCATCCACCGCGTCTATCCTCCCAGCCGGCCAGCCCCGCCATACTGCGATGGTGGGCGACGCAGCGGATCCGATGGAGGCGATCCGCGCCGCGATCGAGGCTCGCGGCCCGATCACCTTCGCCGAGTTCATGGAGCTCGCCCTCTACGGTCCCGGAGGCTTCTATGCGACGCCCCCGATCGGGCCGAGGGGCGATTTCGTCACGAGCCCGCACGTCCATCCCGTCTTCGGCGAGCTCGTCGCCGCGGCGCTCCGTGAGCTGCGCGATGGTCTTGGACGGCCGACCCCGATGCGCGTCGCGGAGATGGGGGCCGGTGATGGGACCCTCGCACGAGGCCTCCTCGCCGCGGCGGGCGACCTTCCGATCGCGTACACCGCGATCGATCGGAGTCCGGGCGCTCGAACGGCCCTCGCGACGATCGAAGGGATCGAGGTGCGGGCCGAGCTGCTCCCACCCGTCGACGCGGTCCTCGGCAACGAGCTGCTCGACAACCTCCCGTTCCGCGTCCTCCGAGGAGAGCGAGAGGTTCGGATCGGAGCGCGGGGCGACCACCTCATCGAGGTGCTCGCCCCGCCGGAGCCGGGGTTGCTCGCCTCCCCCGACTCCGGTCAGGAGCGGATCGCGCCGGTCGGCGCGATCGCGCTCATCGACACGTTGGGCCTCACGCTCGACCGCGGCTACGCGCTGCTGATCGACTACGGCGGGCTCGGGACCACGGGCGGTCCCCTCCACGGCTACCGGGGCCAAGCGATCGTCGAGGATGTGCTGACGGACCCCGGCGCGACGGACATCACGGCAGGGGTCGACTTCGAACTGATCGCGTCCTACGCGGGATCGATCGGCCTCGAGGCGTTCCCATCGGTGACCCAGCGCGAGGCGCTCCTCGCGCTCGGTCTCGACGGATGGATGCGCGGAGAGCTCGAGGGGCAGCACCGATCGATGGATGCGGGCCGGGGGACCGAGGCCGTGAGGACGTGGTCGGGCCGCAGCCGAGCGAGCCTGCTGATCGATCTCGGAGGTCTGGGGCGCCTCCGCTGGATGCTGCTCGCGACGCCCGGACTCGCCCCTCCGCCGTGGCTGACGCGCGCTTCGGCTCGGTCGGCCGATCGCGTCGCTCGCTCCTGAACGCCGTTCAGTTGCGCGGCAAGGGCGCGGGCCGTACGGTTCCCCGGACGTCCCCCCGGAGGAGGTTGCCATGCAGCGTCGCCTGTCCGTCGTCGCGATCGTGTCGTCCATCCTCGCCGTGGTCATCGCCGGGTTCCTGACGGTCGGCGGCGCCACCGCGGCCGCTCCACCCGGCGGTCGAGCCGGAACCGAGCGCGAGGGCGCGAAGGGTGGCAACGCCGAGGCGGAGGAACAGACGCAGCAGACCCAGGAGCGACTCGACGCCGTGCGGGCGGCGAAGGCTGCCGGCACGCTCCGCGTGCAGGCGGCTCCGCCCGCGCCGCCGAGCGGCTGGGCCGGCGAGCGGGTGATCAGTCCGACGGCTGACGATTGGGAGCCGGCGATCGCGGCGGACCCGAACGCGCCGTACGTGTACCTCTTGGCGACGCGATACACGGGTCCCACAGCGTGCGGGAACCAGTGCCCGCTGCCGTATCACGTGTTGAAGATCTCCACCGACGGCGGCGCCACGTGGGGGGCCGATCGGTACCTCTGCTCGTGTCGAGGCGTGCAAGGGCAGTTCGACCCCGAGATCGAGGTCGTACCGAGCACCGGGGCCGTGTACGCGGCGTGGATGAACGGCTAAACGGCAACGACGTCTACATCGCGTTCAACGGGCCGACCGGTGGCGACCCGTACGTCGCGCAGTCCCACGACGCGGGCGCCACCTGGACGCAGACCAAGATCGTGGACTCGAAGCGTTACATCTACGCCTTCGATGGTGACGTCCTGACCAACGGGACGGTGGTCTTCTCCGAGACGAGCCTCCTGTACGCGAACACGAGCACCCTCACGGGTCAGGACCTGGTCTACGTGTACCGCTCAACGAACGTCGGCGCCACGTGGAGCACGAACCTCGTGGACACCGTCGAGATCGGCCCCAACTGCACGGCCGCCGGGTGCCCCAACGACTACTACCCCGGGCACAGCGCGGTCAGCGCCGACGCGAACGGCAACCTCGTCCTGCTGTACGACGGCGCGACCGTCTCGCAGGGGAACGAGTCGATCTGGACGCGTCGTTCGACCGACGGCGGCGCCACCTGGTCCGGACGCCAGGCGCTCTCGACGTCCGGGGAGATGGGTGATTTCCCCTCGGTCGAGTCACGAGGCGCCGGCGACGTCCGGGCCTGGTACATGCAGACGAACGGCGGCAACTTCGATGCCTGGAACACCTGGTACCGGAGCTCGACCGACGGCGGTGTCACCTGGACGGCGCCGGTCAAGATCTCCGACGTCACGAGCGGCGCGTCGTACAAGACGGCGAACGGCTTCCTGGAGCCGTACGGCGACTACGGTGAAACGGCGATCACGTCCGCCGGCAAGACGATCGCGACCTGGGGCGAGGGCAACTCGTACACGGGGCCGGGCGGAGTGTGGTTCAACCGCCAGACGTAGTCAGTAGGCGATCGCCCAGGCGGCCGTGTCCACGGCCGCCTGGGCGCACACCACGCATGGGCCGGCCGTCGGCTCGGGTTCGAACGGCAAGAACCGGATCGTCGCCTTCGTCTCGGCCTTGACCTTGGCCTCGCACACCGCATCCCCGCACCAGCCGCCGAACACGAACCCCCCCGGATCCTCGATCGCGTCGCGGAGCTCGTCGTAGGAACCCACGCGCGTCGTGTGCGCCTCGCGGAACGCGAGGGCTTCGTCGAAGAGCGAGCGCTGGATCTCGTCCTGCAACGCGGTGAGCGTCGTCGCGGCCGCGTCCATGCCCACCGCCGACTTCGCACCCGTGTCGCGGCGCACGACCGTCACCTGTGACGCGTCGAGGTCGCGCGGGCCGATCTCAACGCGGACCGGGATGCCGCGAAGCTCGGCGTCGGCGAACTTGTACCCGGGCCGGAGGTCGTCGCGATCGTCGACCTTGACGCGGAGCCCGACGGCTCGCCAGCTCTCGGCGAGCCGCTCCGTCTCGCCCAGCACGCGGCCCCGCTCCTCGTCGTTCCGGAAGATCGGAACGACCACCACCTGGATCGGGGCGACGCCGGGGGGGAGCCTCAGTCCCTTCTCGTCGCCGTGGGCCATGATCAGTCCGCCGACGAGCCGGGTGGACGCTCCCCACGACGTCGCTTCCGCGAAGTGCTGCTCGCCGTCCCGACCGAGGTACTGCACGCCGTACGCCTTGGCGAAGTTCTGCCCCAAGTAATGCGACGTGCCGGCCTGGAGCGCCTTCCGATCGCGCATCAGCGCCTCGATCGTGAACGTCTCGACGGCGCCCGGGAACCGTTCCGCGGGGGTCTTCCGGCCGAGGAACACGGGCATCGCCATGACGTCCTCGGCGACCTGCCGGTACGCCTCGAGCATGCGTCTCGCCTCTTCCCAGGCCTCCTCCTCGGTCTCGTGCGCCGTGTGCCCCTCCTGCCACAGGAACTCGGTCGTGCGAAGGAACAGCCTCGGCCGCAACTCCCACCGAACGACGTTCGCCCACTGGTTGTAGAGGAGAGGAAGATCGCGGTAGCTCTGGACCCACTTCGCGTACGTGTCCCAGATGATCGTCTCGGACGTCGGGCGAACGACCAGTGGCTCGCCGAGCTCCTCGCCGCCCGCGTGCGTGACCATCGCGAACTCCGGCGCGAACCCTTCGACGTGTTCCTTCTCGCGCTCCAGCAGCCGCAGCGGGATGAACAGCGGGAAGTACAGGTTCTGGTGCCCCGTCTCCTTGAACCGGAGGTCGAGGGCATCGCGGATCGCCTCCCACAGCGCGTACCCGTACGGCTTGATCACCATCGTCCCGCGGACGAGCGAGTTCTCCGCGAGGTCCGCCTGACGGACGACCTCCTGGTACCAGGCGGGGAAATCGTCGGTGAACGAAGGAAGTGGCATGAAGGGGAAAACCTACCTTCCGAACGTCGAGGCCGACAGTGGTGCCCGCGCTACTTGTCGATGTCGCCGACGACGAAGAAGATCGAGCCGAGGATCGCGATGAGGTCGGGGACCAACGTGCCCGGGAGGATCGCCGGGAGCACACTGACGTTCGAGAAGCTGGCGGTCCGCATCTTCAGCCGGTACGGCTCCTTCTTCCCGTTGCCCACCACGTAGTAGCCCTGGACGCCGAGCGGGTTCTCGGTGCGGACGTAGACCTCGCCCTCGGGGATCTTGATGGCCTTGTTGAGCAGACCGCTCGTCCGGTACGGACCCGGCGGCAACCGGTCGAGGCACTGTTCGATGATGTCGCACGACTGCCGCACGCGCTGGACCAGCACCCACAAGCGGTCGTAGGAATCCCCGCGGGCGCCGACCGGGACCTCGAACTCGACCTCACCGTACTTCTCGTAGGGCGTGTCCTTCCGCGGGTCCATCGCGACCCCCGTGGATTGCAACGTGGGGCCGGAGCAGCCGTACGCGATCGCGATGTCCGGGTGGATCGGACCGACGTCGCGGCACCGTTTGAACACGATCTCGTTCCCCATGATCAGCTGGTCGTAGTCCCTCAGGAGGCGCCGGAGCGCCACGAGCACCTCGCCCGCGCGCTTGAGGAACCCACGAGGCAGATCGTCCTTCAGCCCGCCGACACGAGCGAACGAGTGGTGCATCCGCGCCCCGGTCGCCGACTCGACGAGGTCCTGCACCATCTCGCGCTCGCGGAACGAATAGAAGATCGGCGTCATCGCGCCCAGCTCCAGCGGGTACGAGCCCATGAACACGAGGTGGTTCATGATCCGATTGAACTCGGCGAACATCGTCCGGATCCACTGCGCGCGGTCCGGAACCTCGATCTCGGCCAGTCGCTCGACGGCGATCGTCCAGCCGAGCTCGTTGTTGAACGCGGACAACCAGTCGTGGCGGTTCATCAGCACGAGGGTCTGCCGGGCGTCGCGGAACTCGGCGAGCTTCTCGGCGCCGCGGTGCATGTACCCGATCACGGGCTCGGCCCGGGTGATGACCTCGCCGTCGAGCTCCACGACGATCCTGAGGACCCCGTGCGTCGACGGGTGCTGCGGGCCGATGTTGAGGATCATCTCCTCGGTGGCGAACTCGCCCGCGGGGACGATGTCCACCCCGCCGCCACGCACCATGTTCATGAGGTCCGAGCTCTGGAACGCCGGACGGACGTCGGTGTCGGACATCGCGCGGCATCTTACCGCTGTAGTCTCGCGAGCATGGCGGGGGACGTCCGCAGGAAGGTGCCGTCGGTCGATACCTTGCTGCGGTCGAAGCCCGGGCAACGCGCGTCGGCGACCGTCGGCCGTCCATTGCTGAAGCGGACGCTCCTCGCGACGTTGGACGAGATCCGTGCGGTCGCGGCGGACGGCACCGAGCCTCCGTCGGACGACGAGATCCTCACGGTCGCGATCGGGCGGGCCGCGGACACGGCGTTCGGGCTGACGCCCGTCATCAACGCGACGGGGGTCCTCCTGCACACGAACCTGGGACGCGCGCCGCTCGCCGGATCCGCGATCCGCGCGATCGCGCGGACGGCGAGCGGCTACGCCGACCTCGAGATCGATCGCACCACCGGGGTCCGCGGCCGCCGGTCGACCCGGGCGGAGCTGCTCCTGGCCTCGCTCACCGATGCGGAGGACGCCCTCGTCGTGAACAACTGCGCGGCCGCCGTGGTCCTCGCGCTCGCCGCGCTCGCCGAAGGGAGATCGGTCCTGGTCTCGCGGGGCGAGCTGATCGAGATCGGCGGGGAGTTCCGGATCCCCGACATCATGAGGGCCTCCGGGGCGAGACTGGTCGAGGTCGGTACCACCAACCGGACCCGGCTGTCGGACTACCGCAACGCGCTGGACGACCGGTCGGCCGCGATCCTCAAGGTCCATCCGTCCAACTACAAGGTCGTCGGCTTCACCGCCGAGGTCTCGGCGAAGGACCTCGGAGCCCTCGCCCGGAAGACGGAGATCCCCTTCCTCTACGACGTCGGCTCGGGGCTGCTCGAGCACGAGCGCGGCTTCGCCGGCGACGAGCCGACCGTCCGCGGCGCGCTCGCGGACGGCGCAGACCTGGTCACGTGCAGCGCCGACAAGCTCCTCGGGGGCCCGCAGGCCGGGTGCGTCGTCGGACGGGCTTACCTGATCAGCACGCTTCGCATCCATCCCCTCGCCCGGGCGATGCGCGTCGACAAGCTCCAGGTCGCGGCGCTCGAGGCGACGCTCCGGCTCCACGCCACCGGCCGCCACGATGAGGTCCCCGTCCACGCGATGATGCACGCCGGCGACGAGGTGCTCGCGAAGCGGGCGCATCGCCTCTCCCGATCGATCGGCGGCGATCTCGAGGGGGCGCACGTCGTGCGGTGCGACTCGGTCGTCGGCGGAGGCTCGCTCCCCGGGCTCTCGCTCCCGTCGTGGGGCGTGCGGATGAAGGTTCCCGATCCGCCGGCGTTCGCCGCCCGTCTCCGCAGCGGGTCCCCATCGGTCTTCGGCAGGGTCGAGGACGGTAACGTGGTGCTCGACGTCCGCACCGTCACGGACGAGCAGCTGCACGATCTCGCCCGCGCGGTCCTCTACGCGTTGGAGGGCGACGACCTCGGCGACGAGGGTTGACGTGAGCGGGGAGCTGCGCGTCATCGCGACCGCCGGCCACGTCGACCACGGGAAGTCGTCCCTGATCATGCGGATGACCGGGATGGACCCAGACAGGTGGGCCGAGGAGAAACGCCGCGGCCTCACGATTGACCTCGGGTACGCCTGGTGCACGCTCCCCAGCGGTCGGGAGATCGGTTTCGTGGACGTGCCCGGGCACGAGCGGTTCGTCGGGAACATGCTCGCCGGGGTCGGACCCGTGCAGCTCGTCCTATTCGTCGTCGCGGCGGACGAGGGATGGAAGCCGCAGTCCGAAGAGCATTTGCAGATCCTCGACGTCCTCGGTGTGGCGGGCGGGGTCGTCGCGCTCACGAAACGCGATCTGGTCGACGAGGAAACCCTCGCGATCGCGACCGAAGAGGTGCTGGAGCGCATCGCGGGAACCGTGCTCGCCGGAGCTCCCGTGATCCCGGTCTCCGCCGGAACCGGCGCGGGGGTGGACGCGCTGGTCGCGCCTGAGCTCCTCGCAGACCGTCGAGGCCTATCCGGTGGGACGGCGCGCGCGCGTGCGCGGCCTGCAGACGCACAAGCACGACGAGTAGCGGGTCTGCCCGGTGTCGAGGGTGGCCGCGAACCTCACCGGCGCCGAACGCGACGAGCTGGCCCGGGGGGATGTCCTCGCCGAGCCCGGAACCTGGCGCCCGACGACCGTCTTCGATGTCGCGATCCGCCCCGTCCGCGACCTCGAACGGATCCCGGCCCGTGGCGCGTTCAAGGTCTACGCCGGAGCGGCCGAGGTCGACGCGAAGATCCGGCTGCTCGACGAGCCGTTCGCGCGCGTGCGCACCGCCGAGCCGCTGGTGCTCGATGTCTTCGACCGGTTCGTGGTGCGCGAATCGGGGAGGCAACGGACGGTCGGCGGCGGGACCGTCCTGGACGTCGGGCCGCCGCGCGCCGCGGACCCACGGCATCGGTCGTTCCTGGCGCGGCGCGCGGCGGCAGCCCGCGGCGACCTGCCCGCTCTCCTGATCGAGGAGCGTGGGGCGGTCCGCGCCGACGACGTGGTGCTCCTCACCGGCGGGGAGCCCCCCACCCCGCACGACGGGTGGTGCGTCGCCCCGACCGTTCGGCATGCGGTGCGCGACGCCGTCCACGACCTGTTGGGCGCGTTCCACCGTCTCGAACCGCTCGAAGAGGGCGCGCCGCTCGGCGTCGTCCGGCAGGCCGCCGGCGACGCGGCGCGCCGTGCCGGCGCGCCGCGCGCCGCCGGCCTGCCGGACACCCTGCTGGATCTGCTCGCCTCGGAAGGATCGATCGTCCGCACATCGACCACCGTGCGCCTCGCCACCCATCGGGTCGCGCTCGAGGAGCGTGCGGACGACGTGCGCGCGCTCCTCGAGCGCATCTCGGGCGAGCACGAGGCCCTGCCCCCCACGGTCAAGGAACTGCTTCGCGCCGGCACCCCCCGAGACGTGATCGACGCCGCATCGCGCGCGGGGACCGTCGTCCGCCTCTCGCCCGACCTCGTCGTCGCGCCGTCGCTGGTCGACCGGGCGGTCGCGCTCGTCCACCAGCACGCCGCGGACGGGATCACCGTGAGCACGCTCCGCGAGGCGCTCGGCACGAGCCGGAAGTTCGCGGTCCCGCTCGCGGAATGGCTCGACGCGCAGGGGATCACGCGGCGGCGCGGCGACGTCCGGTTCCCGCGAGAGGACTGAGCTACGCGGCCCCCACGGCCGCCGTCATCAGCAGCTCGACGGGAGCACCCAGCGGCAGCGACGACACGCCGACCGCCCCGCGCGCGTGCCGGCCCGTCTCACCGAGGATCTCCGCCAGGAGCTCGCTCGCACCGTTGGCGACCTTCGGATGCTCGACGAAACCCGACGTCGAGGCGACGAACACCGTCACCTGGAGGATCCGCTCGAGCCGTTCGAACGAGCCGCCGAGCGTCTCGCGCAAGGCCGACAGGGCTTGCAGGGCGGCCCGTCGCGCTGCATCGACGCCTTCGTCGAGGCTCACCTGGTCCCCCAGGGCCCCCGGGTGCAGGACGACGCCGTCGCTCATCGCGATCTGTCCGGCGACGAAGGCCAGCGAGCCGTGCACGACGCACGGGAGGTACGCGGCGACCGGGGCGGGCGGCGGCGGGAGCTCGATCCCCAGCTCCACGAGGCGGTCCAAGATCCGCTGGTCGTTCATGCCGGGCATCCTCGCACGCCCGGCCGCCGAACGGTCAGACGGCTTCGCGTCGCTCCGTCGGCTCGCGATCGCGAGCCCGCAGGAGGGCGCGTCGTTCCATCTCGTTCATCCCGCCCCAGACCCCGTGGGGGTCGCGCGTTTCCAAGGCGAACTCCAGGCATGGCTCACGCACCGGGCAGCGAACGCAGAGGGCCTTCGCGATCGCCTCGCGGGCGTTCTTCTCGGCGCGCTTTTCGAAGTAGGACGGTGCGAAGAAGTAGGCCGCGTCCTGCCCGCGGCAGACGCCCCGCTCCCACCACGATCCGAAGGCCGCGTCCATCTACCCGGTTGTTCGCGGATGCCACCGTTTGAGATTCCCGTCACGCCATCATCACGGGAACTCCACACGCACGGGGGGCGGCGGAGCCGGGTCAATCGTTGGGAGCCAAAGGCTCGGTTTCCGGCTCCACCTTGAGCACGAGCCCGTCGACACCGCGGACCCGCACCCGCGTGCCGGTCGCGATCGGCTCACCGAGGCTCCGCCCCCGCCAGAGCGTGCCCTTGACGAACACCGGCCCGTCGGGAGCCATCTTGCCCCGGGCTTCGCCGACCAGTCCGATCAGTCCCCGCTGCGTGGAAACGATCCGGTCGCGCGAGGCGATCGCGACCGTGAGACCGAACCCGAAGAAGAGGAAGGCCGCGATCGTTGCCCCGGCGATCAGCCAGGGTGAGATCCGGATCGGGTCGGCCACGCGTCCGTAGACGAGCACGGACCCGAGGGCGAACACGGCGCTGCCGCCCCACGTGAGGACCCCGAAGCTTCGCAGACGGACGTCGAGCGCGAGGGCGCCCAGCCCGGCGAGCAGGACACCCAGGCCGAGCCAGGTGGGTGGGACGACCGTGATGCCGTAGGCCGCCAGGGCCAGGAGGAACAGCCCCGCGAACCCGGCGAACCCGAACCCGGGCTGGGTCGTCTCGAACGCGAGGCAGGCGAGCCCGAACACCAGCAGGACGTAGATCATGGTGGGCGACGCCACGGCGTGCTCGACCCGCCGGACGGGCCCCAGCTCGCCGAACCGGATCGATAGCCCTTGCCCGGCCTGGGCTTCCGCCTCGGTCGATGCGATGTGGGTGTGCAGCACCGCGGGACCGGAAGCCGTCGGCACCGTCCTGCCGTCGACCCCGTTCAGCAGGTCCAGGACGGACGGATACGCCACCTCGGCGAAGTGGTAGCGCAGAGCCTGTTCGGCATCGAGCGCCTCGTCCTGGTGCGTCCGATCGACCGTCCGACCGCGCGCCCGCAACCACCCGTCGATCCGTCCGTCAAGCCCCGGGGTGGGCGAGTCGGGGTGCAGCAGGTCCACCGGGTGAAGCGGTCCCGTCTGGGAACCGGGTGCCACCGACGCCAGCGAGGAGGCAAGCATCAGGAGCATCGCGCCTCCGCTCGCGCGCGCCGGGACCGGGCCGACCCACACGATCACGGGCACCGGCATGCCGGCGATGCGATCGGCGAGGCTCAGAGCACCCTGGCCGATGCCGCCAGCACTGTCGAGCTCGAGCACCACCGTCGCCCCCCTCGCCGAGGCGTCGTCCAGCATCCCGTTGACGAATCCCAGGAGCGGCCGGTCCAGCGGTCCTTCGACCTTGATGACGTCGACCGAGGGCAGCGCCGTCGGTTGGGCTTCCGCAGCCAGGGCCGGTGCCACCGACGACGCGACCACGCCGACGAACAGGGCGAGCCGGAGCGGCGAACGCACGCGCATGGACGGTGCCATCGTACCGACCGCCTCGGGGTATCCTCGCCTCGATCCCCATGCGCACCTCGTCGCCGCCTTCCCATCGGATCCCAACGCGTCCGGTCACCGACCGGTGGTCATACAAACCGATCGCGCTCCTGCTGCTCGTGCCGGTGATCGTCGCGGCGGCCGGCCTGACCGCCGTCGTCATCGCCCCGCCCTTCGTGGGCATGAGCATGGGCGTGAAGGAGCTCGACAAGAAGCTCCAGGCGGCCGGGGCGAACTTCACGCGGATCCCGCCGATCCCCCAGCGGTCCACGATCTATGCGAACGACGGGAAGACGGTCCTCGCCCGCGTCTACCTCGATAACCGCGAGATCGTGCCGCTCGGCGAGATCTCGCCCGTCGCACGGCAAGCGGTCCTCGCGATCGAGGATTCGGGGTTCTACGAACACGGGGCTCTCAATCCCTCGTCGATGTTGCGCGCCCTGGCCGCGAACATCCGGGCCGGGGAGGTGGTTCAGGGGGGGTCGACGATCACGCAGGAGCTGGTGAAGCTCACCCTGGGCGATCCGACCAACCGGTCGTTCGGTCGCAAGTTCCAAGAGGTCGCGCTGGCGATGCGCGTCGAGCAGAGGTACACGAAGAACAAGATCCTGGAGATGTACCTGAACCAGGTCTACCTCGGGAACAACGTCTACGGCATCGCTACGGCGGCACAGTTCTATTTCCACGTGCCTGCCTCGAAGCTCACGCTGCCACAGGCGGCCCTGCTGGCCGGGATGATCCGGGCACCCAATACCTACGATCCGTTGCGGTACCCGCGCGCTGCGTGGCTGCGGCGCAACGACGTCCTCAATAGGATGATCGGGCTCGGCCCGACCAACGGGGGCGTGACGGCCGAACGCGGAGCCAGGGCGAAGAAGCAGCCGCTCGGGCTGCCGAAGAACGTCGGCCAGATCCATCTGCCGACGCCACCGTTCATCGTCGATTACGTGAAGCAGCAGATCCATGACGACCCGAACGGCTGGTACTCGTTCCTGGGGGCAACGGCGAAACAGCGCGACAAGGCGCTCGCCGAAGGGGGCCTCAGCATCGTCACGACGCTCGACCCGAACTGGCAGCGCGCCGCGCAGGATGCCGCGAACCAGCCGTGGGCGGCGACCCCGTCCCACCCGGACCACCGCCCGACGGCGGACGTCGGGCTCGTGTCGCTGGACGCGACGACGGGCGCGATCCGGACGATGCTCTCCGGCAAGCACTACCAGAAGGACCAGGTCGATACGGTCACGACCGTGCATCAGCCCGGGTCGTCGTTCAAGCCGTACGTCTTGACGGCCGCGTTCGAGCAAGGGATCTTGCCGACCGCGATCTACTCGGGTGTCCAAGGCGTGATCCCCGATCCCCGGTGCATGACCAACGGCCAGCCGTGGGACGTGACCAACGCGGAGGGGACGAGCCTGGGTTCGATGAACCTGTACGACGCCACCGCCTACTCGGTGAACGCCGTGTTCGCTCGGCTGATCCTGGACGTCGGGCCGGAGAACGTCGTCGCGGTCGCACACGCGATGGGGATCACCACGCGGCTCCCGGCCGTGTGCGCGCTCGCGACCGGCTCGGTCGGGATCTCTCCCCTGGACCAGGCGTCGGGATACCAGACCCTCGCGGACGGCGGGATCCACTGCAAGCCGTTCGCGGTCGCCGAGGTCCTTCGGGGCGATCAGATCCTGTACCGCCAGCGACCGGACTGTCAGCAGGTCGTCCCGGCGCCGATCGCCAACCTCGTCAACGACCTGTTGAAGGGACCGGTCACGTACGGGACCGCCGCCTCCGTGTTCTCGAGCGGCTGGGGCAAGTGGCCCATCCGGGGGAAGACGGGAACGGCGCAGGACAACACGGAGGTCTGGTTCGCCGGGTACACGCCGCAGGTCGTGACGGCGGTCTGGGTCGGGTCGCAGGGCAGGCCGTACCCGCTCGCCGACTATTGGGGGTATGACGTCTTCGGGGCGACGGTCGCCGCCCCGATCTGGAAGGCGTTCATGTTGAGCGTGCTCCAGGGATACCCCGTGGAGCGGTTCCCCGCAGCGGGGCTGACGACGGTTCCGAACGTGATCGGGAAGCCGCTCGCCGAAGCGCGGAAGGTGATCCGCGGCGCCCACCTGCAGCCGGCCGCGCAGGTCGTGCCCTCGTACCTGCCGGCGGGCACCGTCGTCACCCAGGATCCGTCCGCCGGGACGCAGGCGATCCCCACGCAGGTCGTCACGCTCTCGGTGAGCAACGGTGTCGCCCCGATCGTCACACTCCCCGACGTCGTGGGATCCACGCTCAGCGCGGCGAACGGCGCGCTGGGTGCGATCCACGTGTTCGTCACCGTCGTCGATCAGCCGGTCAAGCACTCCGACAAGTCCGGGATCGTGCTCAGCATGAGTCCCGTTGGCGGGACCAAGGTCAAAGAAGGTTCGTCGGTGACCCTCGTCGTCGGGGTCGGCCCCAAGCCCAGCCCCAGCCCGTCGCCTTCGCCGAGTCCGAGTCCGGGTCCAGGGAACGGGAAGGGCCATGGAGGAGGCGGCGGAGGAGGGAACACCGCGCTCGCGTTCGTCAGCCGAGCCGTTCCTTGACCTTCCGCTGCACGGTCGCCCCGTCCACCTGTCCTTTCGCGCGGCCCATCACCACGCCCATCACGGCGCCGAAGTCGCCGGGCCCGCTCGCGCCCGTCTCGGCGAAGGCCTCGTCGATCAGGGCGTCAACCTGTTCCTCGGTCAACTGCGTCGGGGCGTAGCCGGACACCGCCTCCCGTTCGGCCCGCTCCTTGTCGGCGAGCTCCTGTCGCCCGGCCTTCTCGAACGCTTCGATGGACTCGGCGTGCTTCTTGACCTCCTTGCCGGCGACCTCGCGGACCTCGTCGTCGGAGAGCTCGTGGAGGACCTCTTTCTCCCGGTTCGTGACGGCCGCCGAGAGCATCCGCAGGGCGCCCAGACGCACCTTGTCGCTCGATCGAAGCGCGGACGTGATCTCCTCGCGGAGCTGTGCTTTCAGCGTCGTACCCACCCGTAGACTCCTTCCCCCATGCTTCGCCTCGTCGCGCTGCTCGTTGTGGCGGGCGTGGCGTGCGTCGCCTATGGCATCGCGATCGAACGCTCGTGGTACCGGCTCCGCCGCTACGACCTGGCCATCCTGCCACCGGGCGGGCCGCAGCGACTCGCCGTCCTGCACCTTTCGGATCTGCATTTCGTGCGGACGGACCCGAAGAAGGCGAGGTTCCTCGCGTCCCTCCCGACCGCCGACATCACCGTCGTCACCGGCGACTTCCTCGCCGAGCCCGCGGCCGTCGAAACGGCCGTCGCCGCGGTCCGGACCGTCCGCGGCAGCTCCGCCTCGTGGTTCGTGCTCGGCTCCAACGATCACTACGAGCCCAAGCCGCTGAACTACTTCGCCTACTTCCGCAAGCGGAGGACGCGCCGCCGGGTCCTCCGAGGCCGAGCGGACGAGCTGATCCGCGGGCTGGTCTCGGACGGGTGGAACGATCTGGCGAACGTCAGGGCCCTCGTCGACGTGAACGGGCTGCCGATCGAGCTCCTCGGGCTGGACGACGCGCATCTGCGGTGGCACGACCTGCGCGTCGCACCCCGCCGGGCGCCGGACCGTCTCGGGGTCGCCGTCATGCACTCGCCCGACACCGCCCCCGAGAGCGCTGCCCTCGGCTACGACCTGGTGGTCGCCGGCCACACCCACGGCGGGCAGGTGCGCATCCCGGGGATCGGCGCCCTCGTCACGAATTGCTCGATGCCTCGCCGACTCGCGTCCGGGCTGATCCGGATGGGCTCGGCCGTCTTGCACACCTCCCCGGGCCTGGGGACGAGCAAGTACGCGCCCTTCCGATTCGGGTGCCGGCCGGAAGCGACCCTGCTCGAGCTCCGGCCGCGCCCCCCGGCAGCCGGCCCGCGGCTACACTGACCGCCTCGGGACGTGGCGCAGTTTGGTAGCGCGCAGCGTTCGGGACGCTGAGGTCGCGGGTTCAAATCCCGCCGTCCCGACCCGAGGAGCAGGGGCGGGCCGCCTCCGGCGGCCCGCCCCGACCCCGCCCCACCCGATCCGCTCCCGAGCAACCTTTTTCCGGCGCAACCGTTTGACGCCCCCGCCGCCTCTGGGCTAGGGTCGGGCGGCTCGAAGGCTCGGTGAGATGACCGGGCCTTCACCGTATCCGGACCCAGGAGGACGATGAGCGGACCCCCGTCGAGGATCACGCGGCTCGTGCTGGCCGCTTTCCTCGTGGTCCCCGCCTTCGTCGTTTCCGTCTCCGCGACCTCCGCAGCAACACCCACCAAGCAGCAGGTCGAGGCTGCGAAGCAGCGTCTCGCGCAGCTGCAGACCCAGTTCGAAGCGTCGGTCGAGCGGTGGAACAACGCGAAGTACGAGCTCGGGCAGGCGCAAGCGCGGCTGGCGGACGCCAAGGCGATGAAGGACGCGGCGGACAAGGACGCCGCGGCCGCGCGCGCGGCGCTCGCGCAACGCGCCGTCGACGCCTACACGGGGATGGGATCGGACCTCGACGTCCTCCTCGGCGCGCAGAGCTTCAGCGAGTTCTCCGACCGGCTCGAGTTCATGGGTGCGATCGCGCAATCCGATTCCGACCTTGCCGCCCAAGCCGACGCCGCCGGTCAGCGCGCGGCCTGGGCCGCCCAGCAATACGCGCACGCGGTCAGCGACGCCCAGACGCACCTCACCGAGATGACGAGTGAGCGACAGCAGATCCAGTCGAACCTCGCCGAGCAGCAGACCCTGGCCGCGAACCTGAGCGCCCAGTGGCAGGCGGCGATCGCGGCCCAGCAGCGGGCGGCGGCGGCGGCGGCGGCGCAGGAGCGGGCGTCCGTTTCCGCCCCGGTGCCGGCCGACCCGCCCCCCACCGGGGGGTACGTGCCGCAACCGAACGCGAGCGCCGCACAGATCGCGGTCGGCGCGGCGTATTCGGTGATCGGCGCCCCGTACGTCTTCGGCGCCGCGGGCCCCGACGCGTTCGATTGTTCGGGCCTCACGTCGTGGGCGTGGGCGCAGGCGGGGGTCTCGCTCCCGCACTCGGCCCAGGCGCAGCTCTCGAGCCTCCCGCAGGTGCCGCTGTCGGCGGTCCAGCCGGGCGACATCATCTACTACGGGTCGGTCTCGCCCCACGTGGCGATCTACGTGGGCGGCGGCAGCATCATCCATGCGCGGCATCCGGGTCCCGGCGGCGAGGTCCAGGTCGACTCGATGTACGGCTACGACACGCCGTACGCCGCCATGCGGCCCGGCGTCTGATCCGGACGCGTCTGCGGCAGAACCGTTCGGCTTCGCTAGGCTGCTGCGTCGTGGCTGAACCGCGAAAGCCCCCCGATGATCTAGCCCTCGTCGAGCGCCTCCGCGCGGGTGACGAGACCGCCTTCATGATGCTCGTGGACGAGCTTGGCCCGTCGATGCGTCGGGTCGCGCGGATGTACGTCTCGAGCGACGCGGTCACCGACGAGGTCGTGCAGGAGGCGTGGCTCGGGGTCGTCAAGGGGCTCGATGGCTTCGAGGGCCGTGCCTCCCTGCGCACCTGGATCTTCCGGATCCTGGTCAACACGGCCAAGACGCGGGGCCAGCGGGAGAGCCGAAGCGTGCCCTTCGCCGCCCTCGCCGGGGACGACCTCGACCAGCCCACGTTCGACCCGACCGCGTTCGGGGCACCCGGGGATCCGAACGCCGGCGCGTGGTCGACGCTTCCGTTCGATTGGCGCGGGATGCCCGAGGAGCGGGCCGAGGGAACCGAGACCCTCCACGTGATCGGCGGAGCGATCGCGATGCTGCCGCCGATGCAAGCCGAGGTGATCCGCCTCCGGGACGTCCTGGGCTGGAGCTCAGACGAGGTCTGTAATGCGCTCGACCTGACCGAGACCAATCAGCGTGTGCTCCTGCATCGCGCGCGCACCAAGGTGCGCGGCGCGCTGGAGGAGCACTTCCGGAGTGTGAGCGAGGCATGAGCGTAGACGCGAGCATCAGCTGCCAGGAGGTCGTCGAGCTGTTGAGCGCCTATCTGGACGGGGAGCTCGACCCGACCACCCTCGAACGCGTCGAGGCCCACCTCGCGGGCTGCGACGGTTGCACGATGGTGCTCGAGGAGTTCCGCGAGACGATCCGGCTGTCCGGTGGGCTGACCGTCGAACAGGTCGACGAGACGCAGCGGCGGACGCTCCTGGAAGCGTTCCGCGACTGGCGGGCCGGAAGCTAGCCGCCTTCCGCCTTCAGATCCGCGAGCCTCGTCTCGGCCTGCTGGACGAGCTGCTCGTTGCCGGTCTCGCGGGCGGCGTCGCGAGCCTGCACCAGGAGCTCGACCGCTTGCTCGCGTCGCAGCGCCGCGGTCTTCTCGGTCGAGTACTTGAGCCTCTCGTCCGCCTTGATGATCAGCTCGAAGATCTCGCTCGGCTCCATCCCCACTCCATCCCCTCGCGCTCCAACCGGTCGAGGTACCCACGGATCTGGATCGCCGCGGCCGCTCCCTCGCCCACCGCGGAGGCGAGCTGCTTCGTGGACCCGCCACGAACGTCGCCGGCCGCGAACACACCCGGGATGCTGGTCATGAACGTCGGGTCGGTCGCCACGAACCCCCGGTCGTCGAGGGCGACCTGACCCTGCAGGAAGCCGGTGTTGGGGTCGAGCCCGATGAACACGAAGACCCCGTGCGGGTGTCGATCGATCTTCTCCCCCGTCTTCAGGTCCTCGAGCTCCACGGTGCCGAGCTTGCCGGAGCCATCGTCCTTCGCACGGAAGGCGGCGACCCCGTGCTCCAGGAGCATCTCCATCTTCGGGTGGTTCATGACCTTGTCCTGGAGGAGCTTGGAGCCTCGGAGCCGGTCGGAGCGTTCGACGACGAAGACCTTCTCGGTGAACTGGGTCAGGAACAGGCCCTCCTCCAGGCCCGAGTTCCCTCCGCCGATCACCATCAACTCCGACGAGCCCCTGTAGAACGGCCCGTCGCACGTCGCGCAGAAGTGGATCCCCGCTCCGATCAGATCGTCCTCGCCCGCGGCGTCGGTGCGGCGGTAGTTGGAGCCCGTCGCGAGCAGCGCGGCCCTCGCGTGGTAGTGGGCGCCGGTCGCGGTCTCGACATCGAGCTCCCGATGCCCCTCGTCGGTGACCGAGGTGACCGACACGGCCTGCAGGAGCTCCACGCCGTAACGCTCGGCCTGCTTGACGAACCGGTCGGCAAGCTCGGCGCCCCCGATCCCTTCCGGGAACCCCGGGTAGTTGTCCAGCCGCTCGGTGACGCCAGCCTGTCCGCCGAGCCCCTTCGAATCGATCACCAGCGTCTCGAGGTTCTCCCGCGCGGCGTAGATCGCCGTCGTGAGCCCGGTTGGCCCGCCGCCCACGATCACCAGGTCGTACACGTGCATCACGGCGGAACGGGCCAGGCCCAGCTTCTCCGCCAGCTCTTCGTTCGTCGGCTCCGCGAGATGCGAGCCGTCGCCGAAGACGATCGTCGGGATGATCCGCTTGCCTGCGTTGCGATCCTCGACGAGCCGTATCCCTTCCTCGTCGCCGTCGATGTCGTGCCAGTCGAACGGCACCCGTTGATCGGCGAGGAACTTCTTCGCCCGACGACAGTCGGGGCACCAACTGGCGCCGTAGAGCTGGATCTCGGCCACGCGGGAACCTCCGCTCGGGATCGTCGGAGCGTAGTGGGTCCGGCGCGATCGCGCGTTACGCGCGCCAGCCCGTGGGTGCGAGCACCCGGCCGTCGTCGGCCAGGGCCACTTGACGGACGTCGGAGCCGTCCGGACGCATCACGAAGACGGTCATGGCGATCCGGCCGTCGAGCCGGCTCGGCTCGTTGGCTCGGTCGCTGGCGAACGCGATCCACTGTCCGTCGGGCGACCACACGGGGGCCGCGTTCAGGTCCTTCCCGTTGGTCAGACGTACGAAGCCCGTGCCGTCGGCGTTGATCAGGCAGATATCGAACCGATCGCCGATCTCGCCGGCATCGTGGCACGCGAACACGATCCGCGATCCGTCCGGCGACCAGTGCGGGGTCGCGACCGTCATCCCGTCGACCAATCGTCGCAGCCCCGATCCATCGAGGTTCTGCATCCAGAGCTGGGTCGGAGGCGACGTCAGGGCTCGGGATGTCGGCACGTTCGGATCGCCCGTGAACACGAACGCCCTTCCGTCGGGCGACCAATCGAATGCTTGCCAGGCGCCGGCCAGGGAGACTTCCACCGACGAGGAGTCGCCGGCCAGGTTGGTCACCACCAAGGCGTCAGCGACGTTCCCACCCTCTCGGCTCGTTCTGGCGCGGTACGCGATCCGCGTCCCATCCGGCGACCACGCGAACCCGTCCCCGGTCAAGATGGCCGCGAGGTTGGTCGGGTCGGAGCCGTCCGCGTTGGCGACCACCAAGACCCGCCGCGGCGGCTCGCCGGTCAGGTACGCGAGCTTCGTCCCGTCGGGCGACCATGCCGGGAACGTCGCCCTATCGTTCGTCTGCTCGAGCGGAACCATGGAGCCGTCGCCGCCGATCCGGAACGAGACGAGGTCGAAGAAGTTGAACGGGTCACCCGGCCGGCTCACCGAGCCGGTCATGAGCGCGAGCGTGCCGGACGGCTCCGAAGGACCCACGGGCACGTTCGCGGTGCCGAGGGGAAGGAGTCGCCAGACGACGGCAGCGGCGAGCAGCGCGACCACGGCGGTGATGGCGAACACGCCGATCCGCTGCCGGACGACCCGCGCCCGCCGGTCGCCGTAGAGATGACCCAGGTGCGCGCCGACATCCACCGGCACCAGATCGGCCGCGCTCGTCAGTCGGTCCTTGAGGGCTGGATCTGCGGTCACGGTTCGACCTCCTGATCGGCGATCGTGAGCTTCGTTCGGAGGGCTCGTCGGCCGCGCATCAGGTGGACCCGGACTGTCGCCTCGGCCATCCCGAGCGCGGCGGCGGCGGCGGCGGCATCCAGATCCGCGTAATCGACGAGGACGACGCACGCCCGTTGGCGCGGTGAGAGGTCGCCGAGCGCGTCCACCACCACGAGCCAGGCATCGGACGACGCGGTCACGTCGGCTTGCGGCCGGTCCGGGCCGCGGAGCCCGAACGGCACCGCCAAGCGGCGGCGGGGATGCGACCGCGCGAGGTTCACGGCGACGCGGAACGCGAAGTTCCGAGCGTGCTCGGCGGATCCGATCCGATCCCACCGCTCGTAGAGCCGCGCGAACGCCTCCTGCGCGATGTCGGGTCCGAGGTCCGGGTCGCGCGAGACGAGCGCCGCCGTCCGCGCCACTCGGGCGAAGAGGTCGCGGAAACAGGCGTCGAAGTCTCCGGCGGCCGCCTCGGACGTACTCATCGCGAGTTCCACATCATTCCCTACGCGCGAGCCGGCCGCCGCGTGTACACGGCCGAGGGATCC
>VAXZ01000120.1 GCA_005885035.1 Actinomycetota bacterium | reverse complement strand
GCCGGCGCCGGCCTCCTCCCTGACCGCCGAACCGCGCGGTCATTCGTTCATACGGAACTCGATCCGCTGGACGGTCGCGCTTCGACCGCCTCCTTGACCGCGGGTTGGATCCGGGCGACCGGGACCGGACCCCGCCGCGGCTTGAGCTCGAACGGATCGACCTGCCGGAACACGAGGCTCAGTGCACCGAGGACCGTCGCGCGATCGCCGAGCTCGCCGGCGACGACCTCCACCGTCGCCGCGGCCATCGGAAGCGCGCAGCGTTCGATCGACGCGCGGATCGGGTCCAGCAGGATGTCGCCGGCGGCGCTCAGCGACCCACCGATGATCACCCGTCGGGGGTTCAAGAGGTTGCAGAGGTTGGCGACCTGCACGCCGATCAACCGTCCCGCGTCGCCGATCACGCGGCGGCATCCCGAATCGCCGGCCGCAGCCAGACGGAGCAGGTCGTGCACCGACAGATCCCCGTGGCTCCCCCGCAGGCTCTCCAGCAGCGCGGGGGTCCCGACGAACCGTTCGAGGCAACCGCGGTTGCCGCACCGGCACACGGGACCGTCCTCCGCGATCGTCGAGTGGCCGATCTCGCCCGCCGTTCCCACGGCGCCGCGGTAGAGCTGCCCGCCGAGGATCAGGGCCGCGCCGACACCCGTGTCGACCTTCACGTACGCGGCCTCGCTCGCGCCGCGGCCGGCGCCCCACATCGACTCGGCCAGGGCGCCGAGGTTCGCGTCGTTGTCGATATGCACGATGTGACCGACGTGGCGCTGCATCTCGCGAGCCGCGTCCACACCGACCCAGCTCGGCGAGATGCTCGAGGGGTTGGGGCGGCCGGTCGCGTGGTCCAGTGGTCCGGCAAGCGCCATCCCGACGCCGAGGATCTGCGACGGGTCCAGCTCTGCTTCCGCGACGACCAGGTGCATCAGGTCGGCGGCGAGGGCCATCGCCGTGTCGGCGTCGTGATCGATGTCGAGCGGACGCTCGGCTTCGGCGAGGACCGTGTGGGACAGATCGGCGACGACGACACGGAGACAATCGTGGTCAACGTCGATGCCGACCGCCGCGCCGCTGGCGGGGTCGAGCGTCAGGAGCGCACTGGGTCGTCCGACCCGCCCGTCGCGAGCGCCGCTTGGCGGCGTCACCTCGCGGATGAACCCCTCGTCCAGCAGCGCGGCGACCACGCCGGATACGGTCGCGCGAGAGATCCCGGACCGCCGGACCAGGTCGGCCCGGGTCAGGGCACCGTGATCTTGGAGCAGTGCGAGCAGACGCCGGCGGTTGCTGTCGCGAAGCACGGTTCCCCCCCGTTGGGACCCGCGAACAGTCCCACCGGCGCCCGGCATCTGTCAAGACGAGACCGAATCACCCCACTGTGAGGCCCGTATTCCGTCGGGAACGGCTCTATCCCGGCACTCCCCTCGCCCAGACACCGACCGGCGCGTATCGCTGAGGCACATCGATCAGGATCAACTCGGCCTCTTCGTCGGCGGCGAGGCTGAGCTGCTCGGGGCCGAAGATCTTCGCCGCATCGCCCGTGCCGAAGCGATCCTCGTTCATCCGCACGGCTCCAGCGATCAGGTAGAGATAGCCGGCGCGGTCCTCCTTGAAGCCGTGCTCGACCTCGGCGCCGGGCTCGAGGGCGGCGACGTACGCCGACGCGTCTTGATGGACCGCGACGACGTCGCCGCCTTCCCGCCCGATCACCTTGAGCAGCTTCCCGAAGCGATCCTCACGCGTGAACTGCCGCTGCTCGACGCTCGGCGGGAGCGAGGGCGTGTCCGGCAGGATCCAGAACTGCAGGAAGCGCATCGGCTCGGTCTTCGATCCGTTGCCTTCCGAATGCCGGGCGCCGGAGCCGAGCGTCATCCGTTGCACGCCGCCGGGCTGCAGCGTCCCGTCCTGTCCGAGCGAATCGGCGTGCTCGAAGGTGCCCTCGACCACGTAGGTGAGCCCCTCGACGTCCGCGTGCGGATGCATCGGCCAGTCGGCGCCGGCCACCAGCCGGTCGTCGTTGAAGACGCGCAACGGACCGATGCCCATCTGGTCCGGGTCGCGGTACCGGTCGAACGAGAAGTGCCAACGCGCCGAGAACCACCCGCCCTCCTCGGCGTGGATCTCGGTGTCCCGACGGATCTGCAGCATGCCTCCCCCCTCACCTCAGCTGCGCGGCGGCGGCCTTCACCGACTCCGACAGCGTCGGGTACGCGTGGATCGCGTCACCGATCATCGGCGCCGCGACGTAGCCGGCCATCATCGCGACGACCTCGTGGATCATCGCGCCGGCGCCGTCGGCCACGATGTGGCCTCCCAGGAGCTGTCCGTCCGCCGCGTCGGCGACCAGCTTGACGACACCGAACCCGCTCCCGTCGATCGTCGCCCGTTCGTTCTCGGCGATCGAAACCGCCGACGTTCGCACCGTATGGCCTGCCTCGCGCGCTTGCGCTTCGGTGAGCCCGACGCTCGCGACCTCCGGGTCGCAGTACGTCACGCGCGGAACGACCCGGTAGTCGCGCGGGCGCGGCCGACCGAGGATGTCATCCACGACCACACCGGCCTCGTACGACCCGACGTGGGTAAACAGCAGTTCCCCCGTCGCGTCACCGGCCGCCCAGATATCGGGCGACGTGGTGCGCAACGTCTCGCCGAGGATGGGCTTGCCCTGATCGTCCAAGCTCACGCCGGCCGCGGCCAGGTCGTGACCGTCGAGGTTCGGCGCGCGGCCCGCCGCGACCAGGAGCTCGTCGGCCAGTATGGTCTCCCCGGCCCCGATCTCCAGCCGCCACCCCTTGTCGTCGTGCGACGCACGACGGATCGTCACGCCCGCGTGGAGCTCGATCCCCTCCGGCTCGAGCGCCGGGACGAGGGCGGCAGCCGCCGCTTCGTCCTCGTTCGGTAGGATCCGCGGCGCCACTTCCACCACCGTCACGCGCGTGCCGAAACGCGCATAGAGCTGGGCGAACTCGATCCCGATCGCGCCGGCGCCGACGATCGCGAGCGACGCCGGCACGGCGGTCAGGGACCAGATCGCCTCGCGGTTCGTCCAGAACGGCGCGCCTTCCAGACCCGGGATCGGCGGCGTCTGGGGTTTCGTCCCCGTGGCGAGGACGATCCGGTCGGCGACGATCCTCGTCCCGTCGGCCATCTCGATCTCATGCGGGCCGACCAGGTGCGCGTCATCCTTCAGAACGGTGATCCCGAGCTCCTCGAAGGGCCCCGCCTCTTCACCCGACGAGGCCTCGATCACCGCCCGGACCCGGTCCATCACCGCACCGAAGTCGACCTCGACGGTCGGGATGCGCACACCGAAGCGTTCGGCGTCTCGCGCGAGCGCCGCGATCTTCGCGCTCCGGAGCATGACCTTGGTGGGCACGCACCCGTAGTTGTTGCACTCCCCGCCGAGCCGGTCGCGTTCGGCCATCCCGACGCGGAGGCCGCTCTCGTGGCCGAGGCGGAATGCGACCTCGGACCCGGTCCCGCCGCCGCCGATCACGAACACGTCGAAGCGCGCCATCCGACCAGTATCGCGAGAAGCCATGGGTCGGGTGGTTCAGGACGGCAGCGTCGTGGGGATGCTCTGGGCGAACCGGAAGGCGTCGTCGGGGTCGTACCGGCGTTTCACGTCGACCAGCCGAGCGAGGTTGTCGCCGTAGTAGGCGCGGAGCCAATCGCGCAGCTCCGGATGGAACGTCACGAACTCCTGCGCGAGGAACCTCGCTCCCCGATGCGGGAACGCCGTCGCGTCGGGGGCGACGTCCGCGATCGTCCCGCCCCACGCGTCGAAGAGCACACCGGCGGTCTGCGCCGCGAGCGCCGTCGTGGCTCCACGAGCCTCGATCAGGCCGAGCGCCGCCCGGATGACGTCGGCGTCGATCGACCGATCGAAGAAGTCGGACTTGGCGAGCGAGCCTTCCCGCATCAGCAGCCCGCCCTGCTCCGTGAGCCGGCAGTCGTCGATCGAGTAGCTGCTGCAGCCGGCGAAATACCTCGCGGCGTCGAGCAGCGAGAGCGTCACCGTCGACCGTGACGGTGCATGGCGCGATGCCGATGCCAGCTCGTCGAGATGCCGCGCCAGCCCCGACGGCGGGCCCGACCACGCGCCGCTCACCGACACCGAGGGGCCCGTGCCGGGGATCCATCGGAGGCGACAGCTGGACCAGAGCGGCGCCGGCGCCGAAGGCCCCCACCTCTGCCACGCGGCGACGACGTCTGTCGCGTCCGACCACGGCCACGACATCGAGAACGCCGTGATCGCGCTCAGCGGGTGCGACGCGAACGTGAACGACGTCACGACACCCAGGTTTCCGCCGCCCGCGCCGCGGAGCGCCCAGAACAGGTCCGCCTGCCTCGAGGCGTCGCATGACACGACCCGCCCGTCGGCGAGCACGACCCTCGCGGCCCGGAGCGAGTCGCACGTCAGACCGAAGCGGCGGCCGACGATCCCCTGACCGCCGCCGAGCGTCAACCCGCTGATCCCGACGGTCGGGCACGTGCCGGCCGGGATCACGGAGCCCGCGGACGCGAAGCTCGCCGCGACGTCGATCACCTTCGCGCCCGCACCGACCGTCGCGGTTCCTGCTCCGGTTCGGATCGTCGCCATCTCGGAGACGTCGATCACGATCCCGTCCGAGAGTGAGTAGCCGCCGTAACTGTGTCCGCCGCATCGCGCGGCGAAAGGCAGGCCGTGATCGCGCGCGAACCGGATCGTCCTTGCGACGTCCCCGGTCGTGGTGGTCATCACGATCGCGCGTGGCCGGATGTCGTCGAACCGAGGGTCGTACGCCAAGCGAGCGACCGGATACCCGGGGGTGCCCGGCCGGATCAGCCGGCCGTGCAAACCGGCGGCGAGCTCATCCCATGGGATGCGCGGGGGACCGCTGGTCGGCGGCGCGGTCGGCGGCGCGGACGTGGTCGCGGTCGACGTGCTCGTCGCTCGCGTGCACGCCCCGACCAGCGCGGTGAGCGGCGGACTCGCGAGCAGCAGGCCGGCCGCTCGACAGAGAAACCCTCTGCGATCCATACGCGGATGGTAGGAGACGGGTGCAGGCTCCCTTCTCACCCGATCAGGGGCTCGCCTTCTCCAGATCGCCTTCGCGACGGAACGACAAAGTTATGTCGCGTGCATGCGTCGGTTCTGAGAGCAGCTGCAACTTATGGCCACGTGGGACCTTGATGTCCTGTTGCTTTCATGGGCCGAGGTCCAGCTACTTCCTAGTTGAGTAGGGTTGCACCGTGGCTGATGATCGCTCCTACATCGAGGCGAACACCCGCGAGCGGGAGCGCATGCGCGCACTTGTCGAAGGTCTGGACGACGACGCCCTCAAAGCTCCCGTGAACGAGTACTGGACAGTCGCCGGCGTGCTCGGGCACATCGCGTACTGGGACATCCGCGTCCTGGTGCTCGCCGACAAGATCGATCGCGGCGAACCGTGGGCGCCGGGCGACGCCGAACCCGACGGCGACTGGCTCAACGACTCGACCCGTCCCCTGATCCACGCGATCCCGCCGAGAGACGCTGCGGAGTTCGCGCTGCGGATCGCCGAGCAGACCGATGCGCGCGTGGCGGAACTCCCACTGGACCGGCTGTGGCCGCATGACCCCGACAGCCCGATCAACCCAGGCCGTGACGACCACCGCGACGAACACCTCGACGAGATCGAAGCCGCGCTGCGAGCCCGCGGCTGACGCCGGGCTCACTCACTCAGAAGCGTTGATAGATCCGCTGATGACCTCGATAGACTCGCTACGCGACGCGCCGACGCCCTCGGCCCCCGTAGCTCAGTGGAGAAGAGCATCGGTTTCCTAAACCGTGTGTCGGAGGTTCGATTCCTCCCGGGGGCACCATTGTGATGTCTCGCGACATCGTGCCGACGTGTATCGGGACATCGTTCCACGTCAGGTCCGACCGTGCGGCTGGTAGTCCCGGCTCGGAGCCAGGATCAGCTCCCTGATCAGCTCACCGTCCTCGGTGATGACCCGCACGCGAAGGCCGTCGACGAGCGCGAGCACCCTCGTGCCGGAGAGGCGTCTCCCGAGGCCGATGTGATGAAGCCGTGAGTTGTGGCGAAGCGTGATCACCCCGGTGAGGTCGATCTTGTCCCGACGCACGCGCACGTGCGAAGACACCGGCACACCTGGCATGGACGGCGACGCCTTCGGACGTGCGACGAACGCCTCCGACGGGGTGTGCCGATCGATCGCTCGGTGCGGCCTCACGTCGTCGTAGTAGGCGCGGAACCGGTCGAGCTCCGCTTGGAGATCCTCGATCGTTGCCGCCGGGTCGTGCTTGGCGAGCCAGCGTTTCAGCGTCTGGTGCAGGCGCTCGACCTTGCCGCAGGTCTGCGGGTGATAGGGGCTCGAGTGCAGGTAACGGATCCCGAGCGCGGCGGTCTCGAGCTCGATCGCGCACAGGCCCTTGCGGGGCACCGCCGTGAACACCGCCCCGTTGTCCGTGAGCAGCGAGGCCGGCAACCCGTGGGTCGAAGCCGCTCCGTGGAACGACGCGACGACGTCGGCAGCCTTGAAGATCCGCCTCGCGACCGAGGCGATGAGGAACCGGGAGTGATCGTCGATCACGTTCAAGATCTCGATCTCCGTGTCGTCGGCCAGGCGCCAGTGGGTGATGTCGGCCTGCCAGCGCTCGTTCGGCATCGTCGTTTGGAACCGGATGAAGGAGCTGCGGGGTCGCTT
>VAXZ01000067.1 GCA_005885035.1 Actinomycetota bacterium | reverse complement strand
AACGAATACGCGGTGGAACCGGTCGGCGTCGCCACGATCACGCCGTCGGCCGAGAACGTCGTGACGTACTCGCCATCGACGGCAACCTGGAGGCGGATCAGCCGGTGCCTGGCCCGCTTCTCCACCATGATCTCGTTCATCGCCCACTGCGGCGGGAAGGGATCGCCGCTGCCGGGCTCGGCCACCACGGCCAGTCGCTCCTCGATCGCCGCTCGACCTTCGAGCGCCTCGCGGATCAGTGGTGCCGCTTCCGGCGGCTCCACCTCGGTGAGGAAGCCAAGACGGCCCACCTTGACGCCGAGGACCGGCGAGTCGGCCTGCGCCGCAACGTAGGCTCCCCGGAGGAAGGTTCCGTCGCCGCCGACGGCGACCACCAGGTCGACGTCGGCGGCGCCCCCTCTGAGTTCAACGCAGGAGATCCCGTCCTCCTCCAACGACGCCCGCAGTCGCTCCGCGGCATCCACCGCCGCGGGTCTCCCCGCGTGGATCACGAAGCCGACGGAGGTCATCGCAGGAGCGCCTCCCCTTCGCCCACCGCGCCGTCGAGGTCCACCGGCGACGGAGGCGATCCGGCGGCGAGGTGCAGCGGGAACTCCACGTTGCCGGCGGGTCCCGGCAGCGGCGACGCCATCACGTTCAGCGGCTCGAGCGACGCCGAGCGGGCGGCCTCAAACACCCCCCAGAGGGCGCTTCGCCACACGTCCGGGTCGCGGACGACGCCACCACGACCCACGTGCGCTCGCCCCGCCTCGAACTGGGGCTTCACCAGGACGACGAAGGTCGATGCCGGCCCTGCCAGCTTCGCCAAGACCGGGAGCACCAGCCGGAGCGAGATGAAGGAGAGATCCGCCACCAGGAGGTTGGGGACGTACGCCAGCATCGAGGACGTGAGGTCCCGGACGTTCGTCCGCTCCATCACCGTCACGCGCGGGTCCGTCCTGAGGCTCCACGAGAGCTGGCCGTACCCGACGTCGACCGCGATCACACGCGCGGCTCCGCGCTGAAGAAGACAGTCCGTGAATCCGCCGGTGGATGCACCGGCATCGAGGCAATCGCGCCCCGCGGGAGCAACCGCGAACCGATCGAGCGCCGCGGCCAACTTGTCGCCCCCGCGGGAGACGAAGGACGGTGCAGGCCCCGACAGCGCGACGGGCGCGTCATCCGCGACGAGCGATGCAGCCTTGGTCGTGGTGATCCCCGCGACCGTGACGCGACCGGCGCTCACGGCCTCTCGCGCCTGGGACCGGCTGGCCGCGAGCCCGCGACGCACCAGCTCCGCGTCCAGGCGCCGGCGACCCATCGTCCCGAGGCTCGCTACGCGTTCCCGCTGGTCGTGGTCTTCGCGGCGGACTTCCTGGTGGAGGCGCGCTTCGCCGGCGTCTTCTTCGCGGCGTTGCGCTTGCGCCCCGACGCCGTCATGCCGGCTGCGCGCTCGAGCTCACGGACACGTTTGCGCAGGGCGTCGAGCTCGTCCTGGGTCGCCACACCCATCTGGCGCATCTGGACCTTGATCTCATCCTGGATCCCCGAGCGAAGCCGCTGGCGGTTGCGCTGCGACCACTCCATCATGTCGGCGGCCGTCTTGGCGATCTGCTCCTTCGCGGCGCCCGGCTCGAGGAAGCCCTTCGCGAGCTCCTGCGCTCGGGCCGGGGTCAGGTTGCCGATCGTCGCCTCGAGCGCCTTCCGCATGTCATCGACCCTGGTCATCGTGCACCTCCGTGGGTGAGGGGGTTCGCGACCAGCATACCGATGGTGGCCACCGTGCCGTTCCGTCAGTCCTGCTCCACCAGCCGGTCCAGCCGCTCCGCGACGTAGGTCGGTTTCGGGCCGGCACCACGAAGGTCGGTTTCGGTCGTGATACCCGTGAGGACCAGGAGCGCATCCCAGCCGAGTCGTCGTGCGCCGTCGATGTCGGTATCGAGTCGATCGCCGATCACCAACGGTCTGCCGCCACCGGCCCGCGCCAGCGCGGCTCGGAAGATCGGCGCGTTCGGCTTGCCCACCACCTCGGCGTTCGCCCCGGTCGCCGTCTGGATCGCAGCGAGGATCGCGCCGGCACCCGGGAGCACGAGCCCATCCTCAACGGGGTACGACGCGTCCGCGTTCGAAGCGATGAGTGATGCTCCCCGCTGGATCAAGACGCACGCGGTGGCGAGCTCCGCGTAGTCGAATCCCCGGTCCCAGCCGACCACGACGGTCTCGGCATCGGCTGCGCCTCCGTCGAGGAGCGTGAGCCCCGCGGCGGCGAGAGCCGTGCGGAGTCCCTCATCACCCACGACGTAGGCGCTCACGACCGCGCGGCTGCGGAGCAGCTCCGCGGTCGTGAGCGCCGACGTCTCGACCTCGACCGGCCGAGCTTCGATCCCGATCGCGGTGAGGTGCGCGACGATCGCTTCGGGCGTCCGGGAGGAGTTGTTCGTCATGAAGGCCAGGCCTTTTCCGAGGTTCCGGAGGGCCGCTACCGTTCGGGCGGCTCCTTCGATCGGTTCGGCGCCTCGATAGAGCACACCGTCGAGGTCGAACAGGAAGGCGTCGTACCGATCGGCGATCATGCAGCGTCGGTCACTGGCGGCCGCCGCCGGACAGGCGTGCCACCACTCGCTCGTAGTCCGAGACGCCGGGAGCCAGGGCGTTGGCGAGCTTCGCGTGACCGAGGGCACGTTGGCGTTGGCCGGTCCGCTCGCACGCCAGGGCGAGCGCGAAATGCGCATAGTCGTCGGAGGGGTTCAGGGCTACCGCCTTCGCGAACTCCCGCCTCGCGCGTGTCGCGCGCCCGGACATGAAGAGAGCTCGGCCGAGCGCCTCGCGGATCGACGCCTTGTCGGGCTCGAGGAGCTTCGCGCGCCCGAGGATCAGGGCCGCGGCATGGGGGTGCCCGTCGTGCAGCATCGCGCGTCCACGCGAATACAGCTCGTACGCAGGTGCCGGTTGTTCGTGCCTGCTATACAGAGCGGGTGCCACGCATCTCCCCCTTCCGCGGTCTGGTGTACGACCCTTCCGTCGCGGGGCCTTGGGAACAACTGACGGCTCCGCCATACGACGTTATCAGCGAGTCCGATCAAGAAGGGCTTCGCGCACGCAGCCCCTACAACATCGTGCACATCGATCTGACGGGCGGCGCCGTCGGCGATGGAGCGGTCCCCGGGTACGCCACGGCCGCTTCCCTCCTCGCGGACTGGAGCGCCTCGGGGGTGCTCACGGCACCGGACGCCCCGCGCTACTACGGCTACGAGCTGCGCTACCGGGTTCGCGGGATCACCCGCCTCCTCCGCGGGCTCGTGGGCGCCCTCGAGCTGGAGCCGTGGGGTGGAACAGTCCTGCCGCACGAACAGACGATGCCCGGACCGATCGAGGACCGGTTGCGACTGCTTCGCGCCACTAAGACGCACCTCTCGCCGATCTACGGGACGATCACCGGTCCCTGCGAGCGGCTCAACGAACTCCTCGATCGGACGGCGGAAACCCGTCCGATCGCGATCGTCCGCGACGACGAGGGTGTCGAGCATCGGATGTGGGCGATCGACGGCGAAGAGGATGTCACCTCGTGGCTCGGCGACGAATCGCTCCTGATCGCCGATGGCCATCATCGGTACGCGACCGCGCTGGCGTACCGCGACGAGCGTCGCGCAGCGGAGGGCACGGGGCCGTGGGACCGGATCCTTGCCCTCGTGGTCGACGCCGGAACCCAGGAGGTGCCGGTCCTTCCGTACCACCGCATCCAGATCGGCGGCGACCGACCGACCGGAGGGCGGCCCGCCCCGGATCTGGCGCAAGCACTCGCAGGCGCAGACGACCTCCATCTCCGGTACGGTCGCACCGGGCGACGCGCTCCGGTTCACCCACGTGGCCGAGGACGCCGACGCTGCCGTCCGGAACGGGTCCGCGATCGCCGCGTACCTGCTGCCGGGCACGACCCCCGGCCGCGTGCGCGCGGTGGTCCAGCGGGGCGGTCGACTCCCCCGGAAGTCGACCTTCTTCTGGCCGAAGCCGCGGACGGGGATGATCCTCATGCCGGTCGACGAACCGGTTGGCCGATGAGGATCAGACCGACGCCGCGGGCTCTTCAAGCTTCTTGATACCCGACGCCACCACCTCCGTCAGACTGCGCGCACCGGCCCCGCTCCGATAGAAGCGGCGGACGAGCTGCCCGTGCACCAGCACCCGATCGCCCTTGGCGATGCCGTCGAGTGCCTGCACACCGACCGTCGCGTGCCAGGCGGCGATCGGCAAGGGGAGGAGGCGCTTGCCTGCCTCCGGAACGGAGAGCCGGAGCTCGGTGACCTCGTCACCGGACGGCATCCGGCGCTGCACCGGATCCGCGGCGACGCTGCCCGCCAATACCACGACGTTCACCGTGACCATGGCTCCCCCTTTCGCCTCGGACCATACCGACCGTCACTGACACGGCTGTGCGACACTCCCTCGCCGTGGGCATCCAGGTGAACAACCATCCGCCGGCCGCGGACGGCATCCGCACGATCGACACCGGCATGGCGGGCCAACGGGAGCTCAACGCCGTGTACCTGATCGAGTCCGACGAGCCGTGTCTCGTGGAGTCCGGTCCCGGCGCCGATGGTCCGGTGGTGCTCGCCGCACTCGATGCGCTCGGGATCGGATCGCGCGACCTCGCTCACATCGTCGTGACGCACATCCACATGGATCACGCCGGCGGCGCGGGCGAGCTGCTCCGGCGGTTCCCGAACGCGACGCTGTGGGTCCACGAACGGGGCAGGCAGCACGTCCTCGATCCGACGCGCTTGATCGCGAGCACGGCGCGAACGTACGGCGAAGCTCGCATGCGTGTGTTCTACGGCGAAACGCTGCCGTGCCCCGCGGAGCGCGTTCGGCCGATCGCGGACGGCGAGACGATCACCATCGGCGGCCGCGGCCTCGACGTCATCTTCACACCCGGCCACGCGACGCATCATGTTGCGCTGCACGAGTCTTCGAGCGGGGCGATGTTCACCGGCGAGGCGATCGGATCCCACCTCCCGTGGGCCGACTGCTACCGGCCGGCACTCCCGCCACCCGAGGCGGACCTCGAGGCCGCGATCGAGAGCATCGCCCGCATGCGGGAACGCCGGCCGACCCGGCTGATGGCATCGCATTTCGGGATCGTGGCCGATCCCGACGAGGGCTTCGCGCGCGGGGTTGAGAGGATCCGCGCGTGGGCCGAGACGGTTCGAGTACGCCTCGCACGCCAGCCGAGAACGAGCATGGATGCCCTCGAGCGTGAGCTCGTCGAGCAGGCGCGGATGGAATATGAGAGCGATTCGGGTCTCCCGTTCGATATCGGCCGCTACGACGCGATCGGATCGATCCGGATGAACGCCGAGGGGCTCGCTCGCTATTGGCGGAAACGGTGGGAGCGTGAGGGCGCCCCGACCTGACCCGGGTCGGTCTTCACCAGGGGTCAGCTCAGGTTGGCCAACCGTTCGGCAGCGTCGAACGCCGACTGGTCGTGCCGCACGACCTTACGGAACTCCGCAGCAGCCTCCCGCGAACGACCCGCGCGCTCGAGGATGTCGCCCTTCACGTACCAGATTCGAAGCGTGTAAGGCTCCGCGACGTCGTCTCGGGTCTTCGCCCGGCCGATGAAAGCGAGGGCTTCCGCGTAGCGGCCTTCGTCGGCCAGCGCGGAGGCGGCCACGATCACGGCCTCGGCTTTGACCTCGTTCGGGACCTTCTTGTCGTGGAGCGCTTCATCGGCCAGCGGAACCGCTTCCCGCGGCTTCCCGACACCTCGGAGCGAATCGGCGATCACGTGGTTCTGGTCGTTGCGTCCGGACATACGCCGGTATGCCTTGAGCTCCTTCACCGCCTCCTGGAAGCGACCTTGTCCGTAGAGTGCGAGGCCGAGCACCTCGCGGACGGACGAGGAGCGTGAGGACAACGCCTTCGCCTTCGCGGCCTCGCTGACGGCGGCACCGGCGTCACCCCGCTCGAGGAGCTCGATCGCGCGGGAGAGCCGGGCGATCGCGTCACGCTGGGCGGTCGGTCGGGTCGAGCGGCGGAGCTCCTCGAGCACGTCGGGAGCCAGATCGACGTACTTGGGTGGCGTCCCGTGCGGTCGACCCCCGGCGCGCGGTTGCAAGGACCTGGGCATGTGTCATCGAGGGTAATCGAAAGCGAGGGGCCGCCCGCGCGGATGCGCGGGCGGCCCCTTCGAAGATGTCTCGGCGGCGACCTACTCTCCCACCCGGTCGCCCGGGCAGTACCATCGGCGCTGGAGGGCTTAACTGCCGGGTTCGGGATGGGACCGGGTGTTCCCCCTCCGCCATGACCACCGAAACGCGGTGTCCGATCGGCCGGACGATGGTGAGGATGCAGCCCTCGAGCAGAGCTCGGGAACCGCGATAGCGAGCGCGAGCAAATAGGGTCAAGTCCTCGGGCTATTAGTACGGGTCAGCTCCACACGTTGCCGTGCTTCCACGTCCCGCCTATCAACCTGGTGGTCTTCCAGGGCCCTTACCTGGTCTCCCAGTGGGAGGCCTCATCTCCGGGTGGGCTTCGCACTTAGATGCTTTCAGCGCTTATCCCTTCCGAACGTAGCCAACCAGCCGTGCCGCTGGCGCGACAACTGGCACACTAGAGGTTCGTCCGCCCCGGTCCTCTCGTACTAGGGGCAGCTCCCGTCAAGCCTCCTACGCCCACGGAGGATAGGGACCGAACTGTCTCACGACGTTCTAAACCCAGCTCGCGTGCCTCTTTAACGGGCGAACAGCCCGACCCTTGGGACCTGCTCCAGCCCCAGGATGAGACGAGCCGACATCGAGGTGCCAAACCCTACCGTCGATATGGACTCTTGGGTAGGATCAGCCTGTTATCCCCGGGGTACCTTTTATCCGTTGAGCGACGGCCCTTCCACATGGAGCCGTCGGATCACTAGGCCCAGCTTTCGCTCCTGCTCGATCCGTCGATCTCGCAGTCAAGCTCCCTTGTGCCCTTGCACTCGACGCCTGATTGCCAACCAGGCTGAGGGAACCTTTGGGCGCCTCCGTTACATTTTAGGAGGCAACCGCCCCAGTTAAACTGCCCACCAGACGCTGTCCCCGACCCGGATCACGGGCCTGGGTTAGAGTCCCAACTAGTGAAGGGTGGTATTTCAAGGTTGGCTCCACGAAGCCCGGAAGCTCCGCTTCGACGCCTCCCACCTATCCTACGCAACACATGCCAGAACCCAACATCAAGCTGCAGTAAAGGTCCCGGGGTCTTTCCGTCCTTCCGCGGGTAACGAGCATCTTTACTCGTATTGCAATTTCGCCGAGTCCCTGGTCGAGACAGTGCCCAAGTCGTTACGCCATTCGTGCAGGTCAGAACTTACCTGACAAGGAATTTCGCTACCTTAGGACGGTTATAGTTACCGCCGCCGTTTACCGGCGCTTAGGTTCAAAGCTTCGCGGCCGAAGCCACTGACCTCTCCCCTTAACGTTCCGGCACCGGGCAGGCGTCAGTCCGTATACATCGTCTTACGACTTCGCACGGACCTGTGTTTTTAGTAAACAGTCGCTTGGGCCTGGTCTGTGTCACCGCTTCGAGCTCCGGACGCGAAGTCCTTCACCCTACCGCGGTCGTCCTTCTCCCGAAGTTACGGACGCGATTTGCCGAGTTCCTTGACCAGGGTTTTCTCGATCGCCTTCGTATTCTCTACGTGCCCACCTGCGTTGGTTTGGGGTACGGGCACCTTGATCACTCGCTAGAGGTTTTTCTCGGCAGTAGAGGATCACTCGCTTCGCCTGAACGGCTCGGCATCGTGTCTCAGGATGGTGACCTCCCGGATTTGCCTGGGAAGCCTCCCTACACACTTGCCCCAGGTCAACCAACGCCTGGGTCGAGCTACCTTCCTGCGTCCCCCCATCGCTGGCCTACTACCGAGTTGGTCGGTAGCCCCCGAAGGGGTTCCCTTAGTGCCTCGGATCCGGCCTGGGCGCGGTCAAGGTGGTACAGGAATATCAACCTGTCGTCCATCGCCTACGCCTCTCGGCCTCGGCTTAGGTCCCGACTAACCCTGGGCGGATGAACCTTCCCCAGGAACCCTTGGGCATTCGGCGGACGGGCTCCTCCCCCGTCTTTCGCTACTCATGCCGGCATTCTCACTTCCCACGCATCCACGGCTGGGTTACCCCGCCGCTTCACCCGCGTGGGAACGCTCCCCTACCGATCCACCCACCTGGACCCACGAGGCTGCCCTCGAGGGCCGGGTGATACGACGGATCCCGCAGCTTCGGTGTCGTGCTTGAGCCCCGTTACATCGTCGGCGCAAGACCACTTGACCAGTGAGCTATTACGCACTCTTTCAAGGGTGGCTGCTTCTAAGCCAACCTCCTGGTTGTCTTCGCGATCTCACATCCTTACCCACTTAGCACGAACTTAGGGACCTTAGCTGGCGATCTGGGTTGTTTCCCTCTCGGACACGGAGCTTAGCCCCCGCGCCCTCACTCCCGGGCTGTGGTCCGACGGCATTCGGAGTTTGACTGAGGTCGGTAAGCTTGTAGGCCCCCTAGCCCAATCAGTGCTCTACCTCCGTTGGAGAACGCCCGAGGCTGCCCCTAAAGGCATTTCGGGGAGAACCAGCTATCACCGAGTTTGATTGGCCTTTCACCCCTACCCACAGGTCATCCCCCAGGTTTTCAACCCTGGTGGGTTCGGTCCTCCACGAGGTCTTACCCTCGCTTCAACCTGCCCATGGGTAGATCACTCGGCTTCGGGTCTAGAGCACGCGACTGTTCGCCTGTTTCAGACTCGCTTTCGCTTCGGCTACCCGAGAACGGTTAACCTCGCCACGTACCGCTAACTCGCCGGCTCATTCTTCAAAAGGCACGCCGTCACCCGCCCTGGTTACCCAGGAACGGGCTCCGACTGCTTGTAGGCTCACGGTTTCAGGTGCTATTTCACTCCCCTCCCGGGGTGCTTTTCACCTTTCCCTCACGGTACTGGTTCACTATCGGTCGCCAGGGAGTGCTTAGCCTTAGGGGGTGGGCCCCCCAGATTCACACGGGATTTCAGGGGTCCCGTGCTACTCGGGATCCCCACGAGGAGACCGATCACCTTTCGACTACAGGGCTGTTACCTTCTGCGGCGGCCCTTTCCATGGCCTTCGTCTAGATATCGGTTTTGTCACTCCTTGGATCTTCCGACGAGGATCCTTGTGGGTCCCACGACACCGGCACGGCAACGCCGTCGGGCTTTCCACCGCACCGGTTTAGGCTGTTCCCCGTTCGCTCGCCGCTACTAGGGGAGTCGCGGTTGCTTTCTCTTCCTCGCCCTACTGAGATGTTTCACTTCGGGCGGTTCCCTCCTCATCGCCTATGTGTTCAGCGACGGGTGACCGGGCATGACCCCGGCCGGGTTTCCCCATTCGGACATCTCCGGATCAAAGCTCTCTCGGCAGCTCCCCGAAGCTTTTCGCAGCCTGACACGTCCTTCATCGGCTCCTGGCGCCAAGGCATCCACCGTAAGCCCTTCATAACTTGACTGTTGTAGATGCTCGCGCTCGCTATCGAGTTCTCAAGGTGCCCGAGGGCTCGCACCCTCAAAGCTGAACAGCGTGTGCCGCTCACGCCGATGCATGAGACGGGCAGCCAGCGATCGACCTGGAGTCTCCCGATACCTCGAGGTGGATCATGAGGATCGGAGTGCCAAAAGGCTCCTTAGAAAGGAGGTGATCCAGCCGCACCTTCCGGTACGGCTACCTTGTTACGACTTCACCCCAATCGCGAGCCCCACCTTCGACGGCTCCCTCCACAAGGGTTAGGCCACCGGCTTCGGGTGTTGCCCACTTTCGTGGTGTGACGGGCGGTGTGTACAAGCCCCGGGAACGTATTCACCGCAGCAGTGCTGATCTGCGATTACTAGCGACTCCAACTTCACGGGGTCGGGTTGCAGACCCCGATCCGAACTGAGCCCGGCTTTTTGGGATTCGCTCCCCCTTGCGGGATCGCAGCCCTTTGTACCGAGCATTGTAGCATGTTTGCAGCCCTGGACGTAAGGGGCATGATGACTTGACGTCATCCCCACCTTCCTCCGGTTTGGCACCGGCAGTCTCCCTAGAGTTCCCGGCATGATCCGCTGGCAACTAAGGACAGGGGTTGCGCTCGTTGCGCCACTTAAGGCAACACCTCACGGCACGAGCTGACGACAGCCATGCACCACCTGTGCAGGCTCCGAAGAGCGCCCGCTTTCACGGGTTTCACCCTGCATGTCAAGCCCAGGTAAGGTTCTTCGCGTTGCATCGAATTAAGCAACATGCTCCGCCGCTTGTGCGGGGCCCCGTCAATTCCTTTGAGTTTTAGCCTTGCGGCCGTACTCCCCAGGCGGGGTGCTTAATGCGTTAGCTTCGGCACGGACGGGGTCGATGTCCGCCCACACCTAGCACCCAACGTTTACGGCTAGGACTACCTGGGTATCTAATCCAGTTCGCTCCCCTAGCTTTCGCGCCTGAGCGTCAGGTAAGGCCCAGAGATCCGCCTTCGCCACCGGTGTTCCTCCTGATATCTGCGCATTTCACCGCTACACCAGGAATTCCGATCTCCCCTACCTACCTCTAGCCGGGCAGTATCGGATGCAGACCCGAGGTTGAGCCTCGGGATTTCACATCCGACTTACCAAGCCGCCTGCGCGCTCTTTACGCCCAATGAATCCGGACAACGCTCGCCTCCTACGTCTTACCGCGGCTGCTGGCACGTAGTTAGCCGAGGCTTCTTCTGCAGGTACCGTCACGATATCGCTTCGTCCCTGCCGAAAGAGGTTTACAACCCGAAGGCCTTCATCCCTCACGCGGCGTCGCTGCATCAGGCTTTCGCCCATTGTGCAAGATTCCCCACTGCTGCCTCCCGTAGGAGTCTGGGCCGTATCTCAGTCCCAGTGTGGCTGGTCGTCCTCTCAGACCAGCTACCCGTCGTCGCCTTGGTGAGCCGTTACCTCACCAACAAGCTGATAGGCCGCGGGCCCATCCCAGACCGGCGGACCTTTCCCGGCCGAGCCATGCGGTTCGGTCGGAGTATCCGGTATTAGCTCCGGTTTCCCGGGGTTATCCCAGGGTCTGGGGCAGGTTGCCCACGTGTTACGCACCCGTTCGCCACTGATCCCAGAGCCGAAGCTCTGTTCACCGTTCGACTTGCATGTGTTAGGCGCGCCGCCAGCGTTCGTCCTGAGCCAGGATCAAACTCTCCGTAGAGATCGCTCGTCCGGCCTGAAGGCCGGCTTCGCTGTCTTCTGGAGTCGGCCGACCGAAGAGGCACCTTCGGCCGGCCTCCTGACCCGCCCCGCAAGCAAATCACGGAACGGTTCTCGTTGTGTACGGTCGTCAAGCCGAGGACACGGCGAACCGGCCTCGGAGTGACGAGGTCACTGGCTTCACACGCTGTTCAGTTCTCAAGGTCCGAGCGGACGCGAGACTCCCCGCGCAGGTGTACGTCCTCGCGCAGGGGGCCGCGCCGAAGGAGAGACTAGCAGCCCCCCCCGAGGCGTCAACCGGAGCATCCCGTTCGAACACCCGTTCGCGCGCAGATCAGTCTGTGAGGCCCGCGAACCGCGCGAAGCGTCGCCGACCGACCTGCCAGACCGAGCCGGCCATCGGACCTGGGGGCTCGCCCTCGATCGGGAGATCCTCGGCCGGTTGCGGCTGCCCGTTCATCCGAACACCACCCTGCGCCAGGAGCCGCCTCGCTTCCGAGCGGCTGCTCACGAGCCCCATGGCTTCCAGGAGCGCGGGGACGTGGACGATCCACGAACCGTCCTGCTCCTCCCGGAAGACGCTCTTGGGCAGCCGGACATCCTGTACGTCCCCCGGGATCCGATGCTGCTTGTGAACGAGATCGAAGCGCCGCTCGGCCACCTCCCCCGACCCGGCTCCGTGGTAAAGGTCCACGATGGCCCTTGCCATCCGCCGCTTCTCCGTGTTCGGGTGCAGCGAGCCATCGGCCAAGCCCGCCACGACTCGGACGTTGTCCTCTGGGCCGAGATCCGTGCAGAGGAGCTCGTACCGAGCGATCACGCCGTCGGGGATCGACATGAGCTTGCCGAACATGTTCTCCGGCGGCTCGTCTACTCCGACGTAGTTCCCGAGCGACTGGCTCATCTTCTGAACGCCATCCAGCCCCTCGAGCAACGGCATCGTCAGGGCGATCTGCGGATCCTGCCCGACATCCTTCTGCAGCTCGCGCCCGACGAGCAGGTTGAAGAGCTGGTCGGTGCCCCCGAGCTCCACCATCCGCGCCACCGTGGTGGACGCCGTCAAGCGAAGCACGTCTTCGACGCCCAGTGGTTCCAGCCACTCCGAGTTGCGTCGGAGCGCGACCCGATCACGATCGATCACCTTCCACAACTGGGACAGCAATCGGTCGGCGAACGCATCGACTTGCTCCTTGGAGAGCGTCGGCCGGGTCGATGACCTCCCCGACGGATCACCGACACGCGCGGTGAAATCCCCGACGATCAGGACCGCCTGGTGTCCCGCATCCTGGAACTCACGCAGCTTCCGAAGGACGACCGCCCAGCCGAGCGTGACCACGGGAGCGGTCGGGTCCAGACCGAGCTTGACGCGCAGCGGTCTCCCCAGCGAGAGCTTCTCCACTAGCCCGCCCTCGGGAGCGATCTCCGCGGCCCCGCTCTGCAGCCTCGCGAGGGCATCATCGGCCATGGCGTCGCGATGCTACCAAGCGCCTCCGCAAGAACGTTCAGGTTCAGGGGTACGCTTCGCTCCGTATGCGGAAGGTCCGGGGACCCCTCGCCGCCTGTGTCGTGCTCGCTTGCTTCGCCTGCGGGATGGTCGCGTGTAGCCCGCCGCGATTGCAGGACTACCATGTCCGGCCTCTCGCCCAGACGTCCTTCTTGTACGCGTCGGACGGATCGCTGATCACCGCGCTGCATGCGACCGAGAACCGGGTCGCACTCACGAGCGCGCAGATGACGCAGAACATCCGAGACGCGGTCGTTGCGATCGAGGACCGACGCTTCTACACGCACCATGGCGTCGACCCCGAAGCGATCCTGCGGGCCGCGGTCAACGATCTTCGGAGCGGACATGTCGTCGAGGGCGGTTCGACCATCACCCAGCAGCTCGTGAAGAACCTCTACGTCGGCGACGATCAGAGCTTCGGCCGGAAGGTCGATGAAGCCCTCCTGGCATGGCAACTCGAGGACCGGCTCTCGAAACAGGAGATCCTCACGCGGTACCTGAACACGGTGTACTTCGGTGAGGGGGCCTACGGGATCCAAGCCGCGGCCAAGACCTACATCGGCGTCGATGCGAGCGATCTGACACTCGCCGAGTGCGCGATGCTCGCCGGGCTCATCACCGCGCCCAACCATTTCGATCCCTTCGTTCGTCGTTCTTCCGCCATCGGCAGACGCAACGTCGTCCTCCGACTGATGCGGGAACAGGGATACATCGCCGGGAAGCAGTACCGCGAGGCCGTTCACGAGAGGATCGTGCTGCGGCGCGACCGTACCGAGCTGCGCTACCCCTATCCATATTTCGTGGACTACTTCAAGCGCTGGTTCCTGACGAACCCGGCTTTCGGCAAGACGTACGACGATCGTTATCGGTTGCTGTTCGCGGGCGGCCTGCGGATCACGACGACGCTCGACCCCGGCGTCCAGGCGGCCGCCCAGGACGCCGTGTCGAGCGTCCTCACGTATCCGTCCGACCCCGATGCTGCCGTCACCGTCCTCGATCCTCGCACCGGGTACGTCCGAGCCATGGTCGGTGGCAAGGACGCGGATTATTGGGCGAACGACGCGGCCGGGCGGGTGAACCTCGCGACCGGGATCGGTGGGTCGGGCAGACAGACCGGATCCGCCTTCAAGGCGTTCGCGTTGGTGACCGCGCTCGAGCACGGGATCTCTCCCGACACGACGTTCGCGGCGCCTTCCTCGATCGACGTCCCGCTCCCGGACGGCGGGTACTGGCACGTGACGAACGCGGAGGGCAACGGGTACGGCACCTTGAGCCTCAGGTCGGCGACGGTCTACTCGGTGAACACCGTGTACGCCCAGCTGATCGAGCGCCTGACCCCGGAGGCGGTGGTCGAGACGGCGCGACGGATGGGGATGCGGTGTTGCTCGAAGGTCGCGAACCCGAGCACGCCGTTGCAGCCTTACCTGTCCGCGGTCCTCGGATCCAACGAGGCGAACACGCTCGAGATGGCGAGCGCGTACGGAACGCTCGCGACGGGCGGACGTCATGTCGACCCCGTGCCGGTCATGACGGTGTCCGACGCCAACGGCAACCTCGTGTGGCAGGCGGACCCGCGCCCGCAGCAGGTCGTCGGTCCCGATGTGGCGGCGGCCGCGGATGGGATCCTGCAGGACACGGTCCTGTACGGCACCGGAACCGCAGCCAACATCGGGCGGCCGCAGATCGGGAAGACCGGGACCGATGACAACCACGACAACGCGTGGTTCATCGGCTCCGTGCCCCAATTGACCGCGGCTATCTGGGTCGGGTTCCACCAAGGACAGATCCCGATGGAACCTCCGCGAACCCGAATCACCGTATTCGGAGGGACCTTCCCGGCGCAGATCTGGCGCGTCCTGATGCTCAGGGCCACGGCGGGGATGCCGGCGGAATCGTTCCCGACCCCCGAGGTGCGCTACCTCTCCGTTGCGGTCGACGTGACGCAGCACCCCTATTGCTTGCCGAACGAGTACACGCTGCCGATAGATGTCGAGGTCCTGCATTTCATCGCCGGGACCGAGCCTGATCAGATCTGCACGACCCCGACCTCGCACCAGAAGGTCATCGTGCCGTCGGTCGTCGGGTTCGCACAGGCAGAGGGGCTCGCGACCCTCCAACAGAGCGGCTTCTACGTGCAGGTGCGAACCGAAGCGAGCACGCAACCCCCGGGGACGATCATCTATCAGGTGCCGGCGGGCGGGGTGCCCGACTTCCAGACGGCCACGATCACGGTCACCGTGGCGAAAGCACCGCCGCCGGCCGGCTGACCGACACCCACGGACCGTCGATCCAGAAGCGCCAGGGCAGGTCGGTCCCGACCCGGATCCCGACGCGAGGGCCGCGGCGGATGCTCGCGGCGGAGGCGCCCGGGCCCCGTTCGATCCAGATCTCGCTCCCCCGCACAAGGTCAGCACCATCGAGACTTCGGTCGACGTCGAACGCTTGGGCGAGGCGGGCCGGCCCACGGCAGAGGTCGCGCACGCGATCCGTGCGCCTGCGGATCGACATCCGTTCCATCCCTTCGAGCGGCTGCGCCGCTCTGAGCAAGACCGCGCTTGCCGTCCCAACCGGACCGGTCACCACGTTCATGCAGTGGTGCATACCGTAGGTGAAGTACACGTAGAGATGTCCGGGAGGTCCGAACATGACACGGACGCGTGGGGTGCGACCCCGGTAGGCATGACTCGCCGGGTCATTCTGATCGTAAGCCTCCGTTTCGACGATCCGCGCACGGAGGACAACGCCGTCCGGGAGCCGCCGCGCGAGGATGTGACCCAGGAGCTCCGGCGCGACCTCGGTCGCGGATCGCGCGAACGATCGGCGGGGCAGTCGCGTCGTCACGGGCCCTTCCGGAGGAACCGGCGGAGCTTCGTGAGCGGCCAGGCATCGATCACGTCGTCCTTCGTCAGCCATCCTCGCTGGGCGACGCCGATCCCGTAGCGCATCGCGTCGAGGTGGCCGACCGCGTGCGCGTCGGTGTCGATCGAGAACCGAACGCCGTAGCGACGCGCCCGCCGGACGTGCTCGTCCCGGAGATCCAGGCGGTCCGGATACGCGTCGATCTCCAGCGCGGTTCCGGTCCGGGCCGCCGCCTCGAACACCGCGTCCAGGTCGAGGTCCACCGGATCGCGCCGTCCGATCTTCCGCGTCGTGGGATGGCCGATCACGTTGACGTGGGGGTTCTCCATCGCTCGGATCATCCGGCGGGTCATCGCCTGGCGTGACTGCGTGAAGTGGGAGTGGATCGAGGCCACCGTGAGGTCGAACCCCTTCAGGAACGAAGCCGGCCAGTCGACCCCTCCGTCGGGATCGATGTTCAGCTCCGTTCCGTGCAGCAAGGTCATCCGTGGGTAGCGATCCTGGAGCGTCCTCAGTTTCGCTCGCTGAGCGACCATCTTCTGGTTTGTCATCCGCTGCATCGCCAGGTTCGGCGCATGGTCCGTCACGGCGTAGTAGGCGTAGCGTTTGCCGGTCGCCGCCGCAAGCATCTGTTCGAGGGTCGCGACGCCGTCGGTAAGATCGGTGTGCGTGTGCAGGTCGCCGCGCATCTGTTCCAAGGTCACGACCCGTGGGAGCTCGCCGGCCAGGGCAGCTTCGATCTCGCCACCATCCTCCCGCAACGTCGGTTCGATGAACGGCAGCCCGAGCCGTTCGTAGACGTCGCGCTCGGTCTCCGCGGCGATCAACGCGTCGGTCTCCACCTCGAAGAGCCCGTACTCGTTCAGCTTGAGACCCTTGCGGACGGCCATCTCCCGGATCCGCACGTTATGCGCCTTCGACCCGGTGAAATAGATCATCGCCGCGCCCCACGCCTCGTTGGGGATCACCCGAAGATCCACCTGGAGGCCGGAGCGGGTCACGACCGAGGACTTCGTCTCGCCCCGCGCGAGGATCTGTTCCACGTCTTCGTACCCCGTGAAGGCATCCATGATCGGAGCCGGTGACCCGCTTGCGACCAACAGATCGACGTCGCCGACCGTCTCGGCCATCCGCCGCAACGAGCCCGCGAGATCGGCCCGCCGAACATCGGGGATCGCCCGGAGACGCTCGAGGAGGGCCTCCGCCACCCCCATCGCGATATCGATCGTGACCCTGCCGGTATCGCGTTGGGCGCGCTGGACGGCCTGGAGCACGTTCTCCTCGGTCTTCGCCGAGAACCCCTTGAGCCCCCGGAGGCGGCCGTCTCGAGCCGCCGCCACCAACTCCTCGAGGCCATCGATCCCGAGCTCTCGGTACACGACCATCGCCTTCTTCGGGCCGAACCCGGGGATCGCGGTCATGGCTCGGACACCGGACGGAACCTGCCCTCGCAGTTCCTCGAGCTCGGGGAACGTTCCCGTATCGAGCACGCTTCGAACCTTCTCGGCGATCGACTTCCCCACGTTCGGGATCGCGCGGATCCCGGCGTCGTCGAGGTCCCGCAGCTCATCCGGGAACCCACCGACCGCTCGCGCTGCCTTCTCGTACGCACGAGGCTTGAAGGGGTCGTTCGCCACGATCGCCAAGAGGTCGGCGAACTCGGTCAGCACGTGCGCGACGTCGTCGTTGGAACGGGTCATCCCGACCGTCCCTCAGGCGAGATCGAACAGGACCAAGAGGAGGGCCTTCTGGGAATGCAGGCGATCCTCGGCCTGATCCCAGACCGCCGATCGCGGCCCGTCGATGACCTCGTCGGTGATCTCCTGTCCGCGGTGCGCCGGCAAACAGTGCAGGACGATCGCCGATGGATGCGCCAGGTCGAGCAGTGCCTGATTCACCTGATACGGACCGAAGACCAGCGCTCGTGCGTCGGCCTCTCCCTCTTGGCCCATGCTCGCCCACACGTCGGTGTAGAGCACGTGCGCCCCTTTCACCGCCGTCTGCGGGTCCGCGAGCATCTCGATCGCGCCCCCGGTCTCCTCCGCGATCTCCGACGCCCGCTGCACCACCTGCGGGATAGGTTCGAAGCCGGCAGGAGCTGCGATCCGAACCGTCATCCCGGTCTTCGCGCCGGCGAGGAGCAAGGAATGCGCCACGTTGTTCCCGTCTCCCACGTACGCGAGGACCTTTCCGGACAAGGAGCCCAGGCGCTCGCGGATGGTCATGAGATCCGCGAGCGCCTGACAGGGATGTTCGAAATCGGAGAGGGAGTTGATCACGGGCACGGTCGCGGCCTCGGCCAGGACCTCCAAGCGCTCCTGCTCGAACGTCCGCAGGACGATCGCGTCCACGTAGCGCGAAAGGACCCGGCCCGTGTCCTCGATCGTCTCTCCACGTCCGAGCTGCAGATCCGTTCCCGACAGGGTGAGCGGACGCCCGCCGAGCTGCCCGATGCCAACCTCGAAAGAGACCCGGGTCCGGGTCGAGGCCTTCTCGAAGAGCAACGCAACGGTCATGCCGGCGAGCGCGTCCTGCTGGAGCGTCCGATCCGCCTTGAGCGCATCCGCGACGTCGAGGAGGTGCAGGAGCTCGGCCGGACCCAGGTCGTCGACGGAGAGGTAGTCCCGGAGGTACTCGCGCGGCATGGGTGCCGAAGTCTAGTCCGCGGCGGCGACGCCGGCGGCTACCCCGTCCGCAGCTTCGCGCCGAACGTCCGCCCGAGCTCCTCGACGATCCGGTCGACGGCTTCCTGGGCCTCCTCGTCTCGCAGCGTCCTGTCGGGGGCTCGGAGATCGAGCGAGAACGCGAGGCCCTTCGTTCCCGAAGGGAGCGGATCCCCCACGTAGACGTCGAAGAGAGAGCTCGAGGCGAGGAGCGTGCCTCCGGCACGGCGCAGTGCCTCGTGCACGGCGCCGGCCGGCGTCGCGGCCTCCACGATGAAGGCGAGATCCCGATGGACCGGTGGGAAGCGCGGAGGAACGTCGGTCAAGCCAAACGGACCGCGGGCGCCGCCTTCCAGGGCGCGAAGCCCGAGGACCCCCACCGCAACACGGCCGGTGATGTCGAGCGCCTCCGCGACGCGTGGGTGGATCTCCCCGAGCACCCCAGCGTGTGATCCATCGATCACGATCCGCGCGGAGCGCCCCGGGTGGAACGGGCCGTCCGGTGCATCGGCGAGGGACCAGTCGGCTACCCCCAAGTCGTCCAGCAGCGACTCCAAGACCCCTTTCGCGTCCAGCACGTCCAGCGGGCGTCGCTCGCTCCACCAGCCCTTGCCGTCGCCCCCGCACAACGCGAATCCGGCCTTGCGGATCTCGACGAAGGGGTGCGCAAGGCGGAACGTCGTGCCCACCTCGAAGATCCGCACGGTATCCACCCCTCGGGACTGGTTCAGCGCGACGGCGTGCAGCAACCCCGGCGTCAACCTGGTTCGCAGGAACCCTTCCTCCGCGCGCAAAGGGTTCGTGACGGGGATCGCGTCCGTGTCGCCGAACAGGGCGAGATCGGACGCGGCATCGAACGGGACCGGGCGGACCTCCCGGAGGCCAGTTCGCGCGAGCGCGCCCTTGACCCGGCGGGCGAACGCGTAGCCATCCGGCACGCCGCCCGGATGCGGGGCCCTCGGGAGCGTCGCCCCGACGTTGTCGTACCCCTCGACCCGAACGACCTCCTCGATCAGATCAACCTCACGTTCGATGTCCGTGCGGTAGCCGGGGATCTCGACCTCGAGCCGGTCACCTTCGAGGCGGGTCGTCATCCCGAGGCTGTGGAACACCGACGTCGCCCCCGCGGCCGGAACGGCGTAGCCGATCGTGCGGCCGCACCGGAGCACGCTTCCGGATCGGTCCCGCGTTCGAACCGGTGGGACGCTTCCGTGTGCAGATCGAACCGGCGTGCGGTAAGCAGAACGCCGCTCCGCGCGAAGTAGGCGCTCTCGAGCAGCACGTCCGCGGTCTCCTCGGACACCTCCGAGGTTCGTCCACCCATCACGCCGGCAAGCGCCACGGGCTTCTCCGCGTCACAGATCAGCAGGTCCTTGGTCGTGAGGGTCCGTTCCACGTCGTCCAGGGTTAGCAGCCGCTCGCCGTCGGAGGCCTTCCGCACGACGATCCCGGGGCCGGCAAGCCGATCCAGATCGAAGGCGTGCATCGGCTGACCGGTCTCGAGCATCGCGTAGTTGGTCGCATCCACGACGGCGTCGATCGGTCGGACGCCACAGGCCGTCAACCGGGCCTGAACGCCGAGCGGGGACGGCCGATGCGCCACCCCTCGGACCGCCCGGGCGACGTACCTCGGACAACCCGCGGGATCGTCGATCCGCACGGTCACCGCGTCGGCGACGGCGTCGGTCATCTCGTCCACCGACGTGTCCAGGGGAACGAGCTTCACTCCGGTCGCGGCCGCCGCCTCGCGCGCAACGCCGTAGACGCTGAGGAAGTCGGGACGGTTGGGTTCGACCTCGATGTCGAAGACGGCCTCGTCAAGGCCGAGCCCTCGCTTCAGATCGTCCCCGACGCGGAGCTCCTCCTGGTCGAGGATGAGGATGCCGCTGTGGTCCTGGCTGATCGCGAGCTCACGTGGCGAGCACAGCATGCCGTTCGAGTCGACCCCCCGGACCCGGCGCGTGGCCAGCGGCTCGGTGAGGACCGGCACGCGTGCGCCCGGCGGTGCCCACGGGACGAGATCGCCGGGGGCCATGTTGCGAACCCCGACGACCAGCTCGGCTTCCCCCGATCCATGTTGGATCCGCGCCACGCAGAGCTTGTCCGAGTTCGGGTGGTCGCGGACCTCGAGGACCCGCACGACGACCACGCCATCGAGTCCCTCCCAGGGACACTCGACCGCCTCGATCAGCACCCCCCGGGGGATCAGGATCTCCGCGAGCTGCTCGGCTCCCAGATCCGTCGGCGCGAACTCGCGGAGCCAGGTGAGCGGGACGCGCATCACGCGGCCCCGAAGCGCTCGAGGAACCGAACGTCGCCTTCGATCAGAAGCCGCATATCGGGGATCTCGTACTTGAGGATCGCGACCCGCTCGATCCCGAGGCCGAAGGCGAACCCCGTGTACCGCTCGCTGTCGTATCCACAGTTCTCGAGCACCTTCGGATGCACCATGCCGGCTCCGAGCAACTCGATCCACCCGTTCCCACAGGTCGGACAGCCGACCCCGCCGCAACGGAAACAGGTGACCCCGATCTGGGCGCCGGGTTCGACGAAGGGGAAGTAGGACGGCGTGAACCGGATCTTCCGGTCCTCGCCGAACAGCCCCTGCGCCATCGCCTCCAGCGTGCCCTTGAGATCGGCGAACGTGATCCCCTCATCGACCACGAGCGCCTCCACCTGGTGGAACACGGCCAAGTGAGTTGCGTCGGGCGTCTCGCGCCGATACACGCGGCCGGGGGCGACGATGTAGACAGGGGGCGGCTGCGACTGCATCGTGCGGATCTGCACCGCCGATGTCTCGGTGCGGAGCAAGAGTTCGGGGTGACCGGGGATCGACACGTAGAGGGAGTCCTTCATCGTTCGCGCCGGGTGGTCCTCGGGGATGTTGAGCGCCTGGAAGTTGTGCCAATCGTCCTCGATCTCCGGACCCTCGGCAACGCGATAGCCGAGTCGAAGGAACAGACCCACGATCTCGTCCTCGACGAGCGTCAAGGGGTGGACCGACCCTTCGGGTCCGCGCCGCCCGGGGAGGGTCATGTCGATGGCATCCGCGGCCAGCAACGCGGACTCCGCATCCACGGTCAGCGCGTTCCTGCGAGCCTCCAGCGCGGCCGCCAGCTCGGCGCGGACCTCGTTGACGGCCTTGCCCAACTCGCGACGTCGCGCTTCTTCGAGCGTGCCCAGCGCGCGTTGGACCTCGCCGAGCCGGGACTTGCGCCCGAGCACCGCGGTGTTCGCCGCGTCCAACTCTTCGAGGGATGCGGCCGAAGCGAACAGGTCGCGACCGTGCGCGCGTTCCGTCTCAAGGGTGCGGAGCAGCTCGGACGGGTCCATCGGTCCGCCGAGTCTACCGGGGCGGTCCCATCCGCCTTGGGCGGATCGATCAGCGCGGGAGCGGCAGCTCCACGTGGAACGACAACGTGTCCCCAGCGACATCCGCCCAAGCGCGCCCGCCCTGCGCCTCGGCGACCGCGCGAGCAACGTAGAGCCCGATCTTGCTTCCGCCGCCGGCGCCGGGCTTGCGCGGCAGGAAGAGTTCCTCGGCGCTGGCAGCATCGATCGTGGCGCCTGCTCGCGACGCCCACACGTGCAGGCTCCCATCGCGCCGTTCGGCGCCGATCGTGGTCGGACCCTCCCCCGCCCACCACGCCAGCGCCTCCTCGTAGGACAGAAGTGTGGTCTTCAGTCGTGCGGGATCCACGAAGTAGGGCCCCGGGTCACCGGACCACACGACCGGAGGATGCTCCGGATCGCGACCGAGGAGCTCACCGATCGCGACCGCGATGTCGGCCACGTCGGTCTGGTCGGGGAACAGTTCCAAGGACCCAGCGGCGACCCGTGCCGCATCCACGAGCATCCGCAGGATCTGGTCCATCCGATCGGCGTCGTGCACGATGCCGCGGAGCATCAACTCTCGTTGGTCGTCGTCGAGCTGCGCCCAACGCTTCTCCAGGGCGTACCCGAAGCCTTTCATCGCCGTGAGCGGCGAGCGGATATCGTGGGCGGCCGCGGCGATCAGTGCCTCGAGCGCGGCGCCCTTGCCGACGCGACGGCGCGCCCATTCGAACAGACACACGGTCGCCGCCGCAGCGAGGTTCAGCGATTCGGCGCGGCCGGCGTGCGGAACGCGGACGGTCGCGTCGGCGAGCCGCACGATCTCCTGCGGCAGGCCGTGGGCCTCGTTCCCGAACACGAACGCCACCCGGCCACCCAGATCCAACCCGTATAGGTTCTCCGAACCGTCCGTGTCCATCGCGAAGGTGCGGAAGCCGCTCTCGCGAAGCGACTCGATCACCTCCGGGGTTGGGACCCCGCGGACGACGGGAAGGTGGAAGAGCGATCCCGCCGACGCCCGGACGGTCTTGGGGTTGTAGACGTCGACGGATGAGGAGGTGAACACCACGGCCGATGCACCGGCTGCGTCGGCGGATCGAAGGACCGTCCCGGCGTTCCCCGGATCGCGCACCTCGTGCAGCACGCTCACGCATGAGGGGTCTGTTCGGGGCACCGCCGAGAGCACGACGTCCACGTAGGGGGCGATACCCACGATCCCTTGGGGTGTGACGGTGGAGGTCAGCTTCCGAAGGACATCCGGACTGACGTGACTGACCTCGACGCCCCGCTGCGACCCCCGGACCGCGAGCGGATCCAGCGGGTCGACGACGAGGAGGGCGACGATCCCCGGAGGTTCACGATCGATCGCTTCGGAGATCCCCTGAGCCCCCTCGACGAGGAACGATCGGTCGCGTTCCCGGGCGGCGTCCTTCTTCAGGCGAGCGGCCGCGGCGACCTTCGGGTTCTTGAGGCTGGTGAGCAAACGAACGACCCTCCGCGCGGCGGCGCTCCCGGATAGGTGAGTCTACGTTCGGCGGGAAGGGCGATGCTGACCGATGGAAAGCCGGCTTCAGGCCGCCGGCGCTTCGGATGCTTCCTTGGCCGTCTGGACGAGTGATGCGAAGGCCGTCGGGTCGTTCACGGCGAGATCCGCGAGGATCTTGCGGTCGACCTCGATCCCGGCCGTCTTCAGCCCATTGATGAATCTCGAGTACGACAGACCGTGCGGCCGGACCGCGGCGTTGATCCGAGCGATCCACAGTCGACGGAACTGACCCTTGCGGTCGCGACGATCGCGGTACGCGTAGACGCCGGAGTGCCGAACCTGCTCCTTGGCGATCCGGTACCGGATCCGGCGACTGCCCGTGTAGCCCTTGGCAGCCTTGAGCACCACGCGGCGCTTCTTCTTCGCGTGGACCGAACGTTTGACCCGTGCCATGTCGTTACCTCACCAGCAAGCGCTTCAGCTTCTTCTGCTCTTTGGTCGCGGTGACCTCGGCCATGCCTTCGACGCGGCGCCGCCGACTGCCGCTCTTCTTGGTGAGCATGTGGTTCCCGGTCGCCTTCCGGTGGAGCACCTTGCCCTTGCGGGTCACGCGGAAGCGCTTCGCGGTCGCGCGGTGGGTCTTCGTCTTCGGCATGTCCGATCTACCCTTCGTCCGATGCGGCGGCCGGTTCCGCGTGCAGCTCGTCCAGCTGAGGCTCCGATCCGACGACCGGATCGGGCGCGGGGGCGACGGCCGAGACCATCTGCTCCCTCGCCTGGCGTGCCCGTTCCTTCGCGAGTGCCTCGAGATGCCGCTTGTTGGGGCTTATCACCATGATCATGTTGCGCCCCTCCTGCTTCGGCATCGATTCAACGACGACCAGTTCGCCGAGGTCGGAGACGAGACGATCGAGGATCCTGCGACCCAGATCCGTGTGCGCCATCTCTCGCCCACGGAACATGATCGTGATCTTGACCTTGTTCCCCGCCTCGAGGAACCGCGTGACGTGCCCCTTCTTCGTGGCGTAGTCGTGCGGGTCGATCTTCGGGCGGAACTTGATCTCTTTCAGCCCGGTGCGCGATTGCTTCTTGCGCGCTTCCTTCTGGCGGACATCTCGCTCGTACTTGAACTTGCCGTAGTCCATGATCCGACACACGGGTGGATCAGCCTGCGGCGCTACCTCAACGAGGTCCAGATCCAGCTCACGCGCCTGACGGAGCGCTTCACGCGTGTCCACCACGCCGATCTGTGAACCGTCGGCCCCGACGAGTCGGACCCGTGGAGACCTGATCCTGTCGTTGATACGCGGATCCGTTGAGACCCCGCATCACCTCCTATGACGAACGAGCACCGGCTGAAGCCGGTGCATGAGGAACGCAGCAACGCTCTTCGCGCCCGGGAAGTATAGGGGTCGATGTGGACGCCCGTCGACCGTGACGCGGGAGCACGGGACCTACCATTCGTCGTCGGCGTCGGCGTCCTCCACCAGGAGCCGATCGTCCTCGCTCGAATAGCCGAACGCGACCTGCAGGATCCTCCCCGGCTCAGGCCCGCTGCAGCGCACCCGGTGCGCCTCCTCAGCCGGAACCGTGAACTCCTCGCCGGCGGAAGCGTCCACGACCCTGTTCCCGATCTCGACCGTGAGTCCGGGATCCAACACGATCCACATCTCTTCGCGCAGGCGATGGTAGTGAGCGCCCGTGCGCGCTCCGGGATTGACGGTCACGATGCGGACCGTCGCCGGCTGATTGAGCGCGTACGTGGCCAGGCGGCCCCATGGCCGGTCGACGATCATCCGGCACCCGCCCTCGCCGGGAGCGAACGCATCAAGGAGGCCATCTCGAGCGCCGACCCGGCGGCCTCCCATCCCTTGTTCCCGTGCTCCCCGCCGGCGCGAGCCAGCGCTTGTGCGAGGTCGTCCGTCGCGAGGACCTCGAAGATGCAGGGAACCCCGGTCGTTCGCCCGACCTCCGAGACGCCGCGAGCCACCTCTGCCGCGATCAGGTCGAAGTGCGAGGTCTCTCCGCGGATCACGGCTCCGAGGCAGATCAGAGCGTCGAACCGGCCCGACTCGGCCAGGCGGCGCGCGACGAGCGGGATCTCGAAAGCGCCGGGCACCCACGCGAGCGTCACGTCCTCGGGGACCACGCCGTGATGCGACAGGCCGCCGCAGGCGCCCTCCACGAGTCTCGAGGTCACGAGCTCGTTGAACCTCGAGGCCACGATCGCGACCCGTCGCCCCGCCCCGAGCGTCTCGCCGCGGAGGACGTTCATCCGAGGTCTCCGGGCACGTCCAGCAGATGGCCGAGCTTCTGGGCCTTCGTCCGCAGGTACCCGATGTTGTGGGAGGTCGGTTCGATCTCGAGCGGTATCCGTTCGGCGATGGACAGGCCGTAGCCCTCGAGCCCGGCTCGCTTGTCCGGGTTGTTCGTCAGCAAGCGCATCGTCCGCACCCCGAGATCGACGAGGATCTGCGCCCCGATCCCGTACTCTCGCTGATCCGCCGCGAACCCCAGTTCGATGTTCGCTTCGACCGTGTCACGTCCTTGCTCCTGCAGCTCGTAGGCGCGCAGCTTGTGCCTCAGCCCGATCGCGCGGCCTTCGTGTCCGCGGATGTACAGGACGACACCTCGCCCTTCCGCGCCGATCAGCTCGAAGGCCCGTTCCAGCGACGTGGGTCCTCCCGTCGACCAGGCTCTCGTAGGCGTAGGCGCGGAACTCGCCCCAGCCGGTAGGGATCGTGGCCTCGGCGACCCGCTCCACCAGCACCTCGCGCTTCCGTCGGTACTCGATCAGATCCGCGATGGAGATGAGCTTGAGCCGATGATCGCGCGCCACACGGATCAACTCGGGCAGCCTCGCCATCGAGCCGTCGGGGTTCATCACCTCGCAGATCACGCCGGCCGGGAACATGCCCGCAAGCGTGGCGAGGTCGACCGCGGCCTCCGTGTGCCCCGCGCGCCGTAGCACGCCGCCCTCCTTCGCTCGGAGCGGGAAAACGTGGCCGGGTTTCAGGAACTCCTGGGGCTTGGTGTCCAGATCGGCGATCGCGCGGGCGGTCGCGGACCGATCGTAGGCGCTGGTCCCGGTCGTGGTGGAGGGGGCATAGTCGATCGAGACCGTGAACGCGGTCTCGTCACCGCCGTTCGAGCTCACCATCTGCGGGATCTGAAGCTCGTCCAGGCGCCACCCGGCGACCGGAAGGCACACGATCCCACGGCCGTGGGTCACCATGAAGTTCACGGCTTCCGGTGTGCACCGTTCGGCCGCGATGATGAAGTCGCCCTCGTTCTCACGGTCGGCATCGTCGACCACGAGGACGATCTTCCCCTCGCGGAGGTCTTCGATCGCCCCCTCGATGGTGTCGAAGACCGCAGGCGTCGCGTCGGCCTCCTCAAGCTGCTCGCTCATCGTCCGGACCTTTCCATCGATCGTTCCACGTATCGCGCGATCACGTCCGCCTCGACGTTCACCTGCCGTCCGGGGGCCGCGAACCCGAGCGTCGTCACGGCCAGCGTGTGCGGGATCAGCGCGACCGTGATCTCCTCGCCATCCACGGCCGCGATCGTCAGGCTCACTCCATCGATCGCGATCGAACCCCGCTCGACGAGGTATCGCGACAGCTCCGCCGGCACCTTGAGCGACACGCGCGCACCGCCGGTGGCGTCGACGTCCACGCGGGTCACTTCGCCTACTCCATCCACATGCCCTTGCACCAGGTGCCCTCCCAGCCGCGTCACCAGCGTGACCGGGCGCTCCAGGTTCACGGGATCGCCGGGACGGATGTCTCGGAGACACGTGCGCTCGAGCGTCTGTTCCGACAGATCGAAGCGGAGTGACGCGTCCGTACGCTCCACGACGGTGAGGCACACGCCGTTGACAGACACGGACGCCCCGACGTCGCTGTCGTGCACGACGGTGCGGGCTTCGACCACGAGATGGCCGTTCCCCGCCACCGCGACCCGGCCTCGTTCCTCAACGATGCCCGTGAACACGCGCCACCACCTTGAGATCGGGGCCGATGCGCTCGACCCGTTCGAACGCCAACCGGATGGCCGCATCCACCGGGATGAACCCCGCGCCGGCGACCATCCCTGGCGCGTGCTCGCCGCCGATCACCTTCGGCGCCAGGTACAACACGAACCGGTCCACGTGGCCCCCATCGACGAGGGCCCACGCCAGCCGCGCACCGCCCTCGACCAGCATGCCCTGCACGTCGCGCTTCCCGAGCGCATCGAGCAGCCCAGGGACCGACACCCGTCCGGCGTCGTCCCGATCGATGATCACGACCTCGGCGCCGGCCTCCTCCCATGCGGACAGGCGATCGTGCGGGGTCCGGTCGGTGGTGGCGACCAGCGTCGGTGCCGGCCCATCGAACACCCGAGCCCTTGCGCCGATCCTCCCGGTGGAGTCCACGACGACCCGTCGCGGCGGACGTGCGTCCGCGTAGCGTCTGTCGCGGACGGTGAGGGAGGGATCGTCGGTGATGACGGTTCCGGAGCCCACCACCACGGCGTCGGACCAGGCGCGGAGGCGCTGGACGTCCGCACGCGCTTCGTCGGACGTGATCCACCTCGACGATCCGTCCGCCGCGGCGGTCTTCCCATCGAGCGACGACGCCGCCTTGAGAATCACGAACGGCCTCCCGGTCAGCACGTGCCGCTCGAACGCCTCATTGAGCTCCCGGCACTCGGCGCCAAGCACGCCGGTCACGACCTCGACGCCGGCACCACGCAGCTCCGCGATGCCAGGGGTCCCGTCACCGAGATCGGGATCGGTCGCGCCGACGATCACTCGGGCGACGCCCGCGTCGATCAGCGCCGTGGTGCAGGGAGGCGTGCGTCCGAACCGGTTGCAAGGCTCGAGCGTGCTGACGACGGTGGCACCGCGCGCGTCGGCCCCGGCCTGGGCGAGTGCCACCGCTTCGGCGTGCGGCGTCCCCGGCCCTTCATGCCAGCCCTCGCCGACCATGTCGCCGGCGGACGACCGCACGACGGCACCGACCAGCGGGTTCGGAGAGACGCGGCCCCACCCCCGCTCCGCGAGCTCGAGCGCTCGGCGCATATCCGCTTCGTGTCGTTCCATCCGCCCCCCTCACCGGGGCGGGAACGACACGTCGGGCGCCACCGCGGATGCGGCAGGCATCGATCGCGCCCGTTCCTCCCATCCCGACTCTCACGGTCGGTCCCGGTATCGCACCGGGTCCACCCACGGCTGGCGGTCGTGGGGTCGCGGACTGTCACCGCCGGTGGGGAGTTCCACCCCGCCCCGGAAACAGGCTTTCCCCGAGTATAGGAGTCCCCCGAACGGAGGCCAAGACGCGCCGAGGCGGTTACACGGCGCGGCGGTCGACGGCGTAGCTGGAGCCCGGCTGGCGCTTGGCGAACGACTTCATCTCGGTCGCGACGGCCACGGCCTCGCCGTAATGGGCGAACTGCCTCCGGTCGGTGCTCGCGATCCCCACCGAGATCGCCACCAGGGGGATGTCTTGGAGGACGCCCTTGCGGTCCTCGACGCGGACGAATCCGCGCTCGAGGTCCTCCGGCTCGTAGAACTCGGAACGCGCTTCGTCGAAGCGCTCGCAGATGCGCTTGGCGACGTCCTCCGAAGGCTCGGGAGCGAGGACCGCGACGAAGTCGTCCCCGCCCACGTGACCCACGAACCCGTCGGTCCCGACGTGCTCGACGACGGCGTCCTGGATGATCCTCGCGACGGCCTGGATCAACCGGTCGCCACGGACGAACCCCTTCTGGTCGTTGTACGCCTTGAAGTTGTCCAGATCGCAGTACAACACGGCGAAGGGCCGGGCCTCCCGAACCTGTCGCTCGATCTCCTCCTGGATCCGGATGTTCCCCGGCAGACCGGTCAAGGGGGACAGGTTCCGCATCTCCTTCGCGCGACGGAGCGTGCCCTTGACACGGGCCAGGAGCTCGATCGGGTCGAACGGCTTGATGATGTAGTCGTCCGCTCCGGACTGCAGACCCGTGACCTTGTCGGCCGATAGGGCCTTGGCGGTCAACATGATGATGCTGGTATTGGCCGTCTGCGGGCTCCGTCGAAGACGCTGTGCGACCTCGAAGCCATCGATCCTCGGCATCATCACATCGAGGAGGACGAGATCCGGCCGCAGTTCGGCCGCACGGTCCAGCGCTTCCTCGCCGTCCCCGGCAACCGCGACCTCGTATCCGGCGGAGCGCAGGTTCACCTCGACGAATCGCGCGATGTCCGGATCGTCGTCCACCACGAGGATCGTCTCCGGCACCTCAGTGAACCTTTCCGGTCGGTCGGGCCGGTTCGTCCGCCGCGATCTCGGCGAGGGCGCGTGCCGCCGCCGCCGGGTCCGGCTGTGCGAAGACGCCCGACGCGGCGACCAAGACGTTCGCGCCCGCGTCGATGGCGCGGGCGGCGTTCTCGACCTTCACCCCGCCGTCGATCTCCAGATCGACGGCGGGGTTCCGCCGGTCGATCTGAGCGCGCGCTGCTGCCAAACGTGGGTACACCTCGGGGTTGAGCTGCTGGAACGACCACCCAGGACGGATGCTCATCAGCATCAGGTCGTCGATCTCCTCGAGGTAGGGCGTGGCGGCCTCGAGGGACGTCTCGAGGTTCAGGGTCAGACCGACCCCCAGACCGGCATCACGCGCCTTGCGGATCGCTGGACCCGGATCCGGTACCGCCTCGAGATGGAAGCTCACCCGGTCGAGGCCGGCTTCGCGGAGCTCGTCGAAGTACGCCTCGGGCGCGTCGACCATGAGGTGGCCGTGCAGCAGACGTTCCGTCACGGGGCGGAGGCTCCGTACGACGACCGCCCCGAGCGCGATCGGAGGCACGAAGTGCCCATCCATGATGTCCACATGGATGACCTCGGCATACGGCTCGACCAGCTTCACTTCTTCGCCCAGGCGCGCCAGATCCGAGGCCAGGATCGATGCCGAGAGCTTGCCCATGACGCGCGTATCGTACCCGTCGCATCCGCGCCCTCAACCAGCCGCGATCGCGCTGGATCGGGAGAACGCGGCCACGAACATGCCGTCCGAGCCGTCACGGTGCGGCCACAGACGATGCCGCTCCGAGGTGCCGTTCGGACCCGCGGTTGCGAGCGGTCGGAGATCCCCGCGCGAGCGAAGCAGCGCATCGCAGACCGCCTCCGTCTCGGCCCTCGGGAAGGTGCAGACCGAGTAGACCAATCGACCACCGGGCCGCACGAGGTCGGCTGCCGCTTCCACGAGACGGAGCTGCCGGCCGGCGAGGGTCGTGAGCCGATTCTCGTCGACCCTCCACAGGAGCTCCGGCCGGCGACGTGCCGACCCGATCCCGCTGCACGGGGCATCCACGAGCACGCGATCGAAGCCATGGGCGAGGGCCGGCTGTGTGGCGTCGTGCACCACGAGCAACGGCGAAAGGTCCAGACGTCGCGCCTGGCGCCGGATCAGCCCGACCCGCCGCTCGCTCCGATCGGCCGCGACCACCGCGCCTGCGCCCGAGGCCCTCACGAGCGCCGCCGCGTGCAGCGCCTTCCCACCCGGCGCGGCGCAGACGTCCGCGATGTGCTCACCCGGACGGGGGTCGAGGACGCGTACGACGAACGCCGAGGCATGGTCCTGGATCGCGAACCACCCTTCCCGGAAGCCGGGGAGGGTGGTGGGGTCCCCGCCGTCGAGCAGGACGCACTCGGGATCGAGCGACGATGGCCGCGGGTCGCGGCCATCGTCGCGCAACGCCTGGATCAGCGAGCCGATCTCGACCCGGGGGCTGTTCGCACGGATGCAGAGTCCCCCACGATCGGCGAACGCCGCGGCCGCGGCCTCGGTCTCGGCGCCGACCAGACGCCTGAGCTCCCGCACCGCCCACGGCGCGAGCCCGGTCCGGTGGCTCACGGCGTCGTCATCGTCGCCCTCGGCCGGCGGCGGCGGGTCGTCCGCGACCCGACGGAGGACGGCGTTAACGAAGGCTCGCTCCCGGGGGCCGACCAGCCCGACGGTTTCGCCGACCGCCGCGTGCGCCGGTACGGAGGTGTACGCGATCTGGTAGGCACCCAACCGGATCGCGTTCCTCGCTCCCGGCGTCATGCGGGCGATCGGCCTGCTCGAGCGAGCTTCGATCGCGTGATCGAGGGGGATCAGGCGCCGAAGCGTCCCGTACGCTAGCTCCGCAGCGAACGCCCGATCCCGCCCGTCCAAACCCGAGCGGCCGAGCAACGCCGGCACCAGCAGGTTCGAGTACGCGCCTTCGTCGACCACCCTGCGGATCGCCTCGAGTGCGACGGAGCGTGCCGTCGGCCCCGGCCGCGGGTTCATCCCAGCCGATCGTCGCCGACGAACCTCGCGCCGCGCGCCCATGCGGATGCGGCCATCCGTTTCCGCCCGGCCGGGGCGACCTCGACCAGCCGGACGCCACCCTGCCCGCTCGCGACGAGGACGCCCCGACGGTCGGTCCCGATGACCGTCCCGGGAACGTCCCGTCGTGACGAGTCGTGATCCACACCCGCGGCGATCACCTTGAGCGGTTCACCTCGGAACCTCGTCGTCGCGCCCGGGTCCGGCGCGAGCGCGCGAACACGACGGACGATCGTGTCCGCCGGCAGCGTCCAATCGACGACCCGGTCCTCCGCGAGCAGCCGGGGCGCCCACGTGGCCAGACGATCGTCCTGCGGTCTCGCGGGGACGCCTCCCGTCGGCAACATACGGAGCACACCGACGAGCAGCATCCCCCCGTTGTGGGCGAGGCGCGCGCCCAACGACCCGGCGTCGTCCTCGGGTCGGATCCGCTCCTCGAGCTGATTGAGGATGGGGCCGGTGTCGAGGCCTTCATCCATGCGCATCACCGTCACGCCGGTGACCTCGTCACCCGCCAGCAAGGCGTGCTGGACCGGAGCCGCGCCCCGCCACCTCGGCAACAAGGAGAAGTGCAGGTTGAGGGCGCCGAACCCGCCCGCCTCGAGCACCTCCCGCTGGAGGATCTCGCCGTAGGCGACGACGACCACGACATCGGGCGCGGCCGCGAGGAGAGCCTCGAGCGACGAGCCCGCGCGGAGGCTCTCGGCCTCGAGCAACGGCAGCTGCGCACGCGCCGCGGCCTCCGCGACCGGCGTGCGGGTGGGATGGGAACCGCGGCCCGCCGGCTTCGCGGGGTTCGTGACGATCAGCACCGGATCGAGATCAGGTTCGCCGATGATCGCCTCGAGCGGGGGCACGGACAACCGGTCGTTGCCGAGGAACACGACGCGGACGGTCACGCGGGGCAGGATAGGCGACGATTCACTCCGGACGCCTTCGTGCCCGCGGCTCCTGGAGACCCAGCTCGAGCCGCCGGAGGTCGGCCAACACCTCGCGACGACCCGCCTCATCCAGGCGATCGATGTAGAGCATGCCGTCGAGATGATCGGTCTCGTGCTGGAAGATCCGCGCCAGCAACCCTTCCCCGTCCATCTCGAGGTCCTGGCCTTTCACATCCTGCCCGCGACATCGGATCCGCTCCGATCGGGGCGTCGGGTGATAGGGACCGGGGATCGACAAGCACCCCTCCTCTTCCACCACCGTTCCCGATGGATCGAGCAGGACGGGGTTGGCGATGAACGTCGGCCCGGTCTCTCCGTCGTCGAACACGAACAGGCGGAGCGTGATCCCGACCTGGGGCCCCGCGAGCCCGACCCCGGGCGCCGCGTACATCGTCTCGAGCATGTCGTCGCACAGCAGATGGAGCTTCCGATCGAAATCGGACACGGGCTTCGAATGCTCGCGCAGGACGGGGTCACCGAGTGTCCGGATGGGCACGATCATGATCCCACTCCTACAGATGCGGCTCCGCCTCGACGCGCTCCACGACCCCCCCGACCGCCAGATCGCGCATCGCCCGGCCGAAAGCCGGGACCCTTCCAGCCTCGAGCGCGAGCAAGCATATCGTTCGGTCTCCGAGCGTCGTGACCAGCGATGTCAACGGTTCGTGCTCGGCGAGCGCGGACTCCAGGCCCTCTCCCCCGATCACCCGGAACACGGGCGCACCGACCGGGAACCCGGCGGCGGCGCGCTGTTCTCGCTCGCGGGCGAGGAACCGGTCAGGGTTCCCACGGACGAGCGCCTGCACCGCGGGATCCGACGGATGCGAGCTCTGCACGATGGCGCGGCCCGCCGGCCGGGCCCATCCGACCGCCTCCATCCAGATCGCCAGGGCGCGCTCGCGCGCGGCCAAGCCCGGCCGGCGGGCAGCCGCATCCGCGTCCAGCACGGCGACGAGATCCAGCTCCCCCGGGCCGAGATCGCGGACGAGCTCGGCGCCACCCACGACGATCTCCCCGGTCGGCTTCGGCAACCTCGGGCGGGACGGCCTCGCGACGGGGACGGATGCGCTCCGGGTCGCCCATCCTTCGACGCGCTCGGCGCCCCCGCGCCGGATCCCGAACCGCGTGCCACCGCAGACGGCGCAGACCCCCACGGAGGAGCACACGATGCACCGCACCTGTCCCGACTCGGCGCGGAGAAGCCCGCCGCACGACGCACAGGAGGCGGGTTGGCCGCACGCGCGGCAGATCTCGGCGACCCCGTAGCCCGGCACGGGCGCGTAGATGAATGCCCGACGGACCGAGCGGAGCGCCTGCACGAGCCGGGGTGCCCTCCCCTCGGGTCCGGGACGAACGACCTCGACCACGGGCCACCGGCGATCGGCGGGCGTCACGACCGGTATGCCGAGCGCCGAGGCCTCCCCGGTCGGGCAGAGGGCGGCGAGCACGCACGTGCCGCCGGAAAGTCGGGTCCGCTGCAGCGCGACGTCCCGGACGTGATGGTACGGAGCGCGATCGTCTCGATGCGCGGCGTGGGATTCCCGGGACACGTACACAAGCCCGACGTCGCGCAACGGCGCGAACACCGCGGGGCGTGTCCCGACGACGACGTCGTAGCGGCCATCGCGCAGGCCGAGCCAGTCACGGTAGCGCTGCCGCTTGTCGCCCCCGAGGTAGAGACAGATCCGGTCGCCGAAGACCGCGCGAAGCGCGCCCGCCGTCGCGGGCACCGGTGCCGCCTCGGGCACCACAACGATCGCGCGCCGTCCACGGGCGAGACATTCCCGCACGGCGTGGACGGCGGCGGCCTGCTCATCCTCGGGCGCCGGCCGCAGGATGAACGCTCCCGTGGCCCCGCCGATCGCTCGGATCAGCTCGGGTCCACCCCGATATCCGGAGAGCGTTGCCGGGGCCGGCGGAGCACCCGGCCCCTTCGGGACCTCCGGTCGCTGCGCGCGATCGTCGACGGTCTGGGTGAGGTCGGCCTCTTCACCCGCTACCCGCGGCGGCGAAAGCACACCGAGCACCGTCGCGAGCGGCGCGACGTATCGCTCGCTGATCCACCTCGCGAGCTGGAGCATCGGTTCATCGAAGAACCGAACCGCCGACACGAGCCGCGTCACCGGGAGCATCCGAACCGGAAGCTCGTCGGCGGTGCCGACGATCCACGCGCGCGTCAGCTTGCCGTGGAACCGGACGCGGACGTACGAGCCGACCCCCGCACCGAGCTCGGCCGGGAGCGTGTACGTGAACGGCCGGTCGAGCGAGAGGACCGGTCGGTCGATGCAGACCGCGACCGGGCCGGAGAGCGCCTCAGGCGTCGACGGCGCTCCGGAGCGCGTCGACGCGATCCGTGGCCTCCCAGGGGAACTCCTTGCGCCCGAAATGCCCGTAGGCGGCCGTCTCCTGGTAGATCGGACGAGCCAGATCCAGGTCCCGGATGATCGCCGCCGGGCGGAAGTCGAAGATCTCCCAGATCGCCGCCTGGAGCTTTCCGGGATCCACCTGTTCGGTCCCGGAGCTATCGACCATCAGCGACACCGGATGCGCCGTGCCGATCGCGTACGCGACCTGCAGGAGACACCTGTCCGCCAGTCCGGCCGCCACCACGTTCTTGGCGACGTACCTCGTCATGTACGCGCCGGAGCGGTCGACCTTCGTCGGGTCCTTCCCGCTGAAGGCGCCGCCGCCGTGCGGCGCCATCCCGCCGTACGAGTCGACGATGATCTTGCGGCCCGTGAGGCCGGTATCCGCCTTCGGTCCGCCGACCTCGAACCGCCCCGTGGGATTCACGAGCACCCTCACGCCTTCGGTGGTGAGCTCCGGGAACTCGCGGAACACTGGATCGATCACCTCGGCCTCGACATCCGGGCGAAGGAGCGTCTCGACGTCGACCTCCTCCCGGTGCTGTGCGCTGATCAATACGGTGTCGACCCGTGTCGGCTTGCCGTCGACGTACTCAACCGAGACCTGACTCTTGCCGTCGGGGCGCAGGTACGGAACGATGCCGGCCTTGCGGACGTCGGACAGTCGCCGGGCGAGACGGTGGGCCAAGGCGATCGGCAACGGCATAAGCTCGTCGGTCTCGCGACATGCGTACCCGAACATCATCCCCTGGTCGCCCGCACCGAGCATGTCCAGCGCATCGAGCGAATGCTCCTCACGCTCCTCGAGCGCGTGCTCCACCCCGATCGCGATGTCGGGCGACTGCTCTTGGATCGCGGTGATCACACCGCAGGTGTAGCCGTCGAGCCCGAACCGAGCATCCGTGTAGCCGACCTCGACCACGGTGTTCCGGACGACCGACGGGATGTCGACGTACCCCTCGGTGGTGATCTCGCCGGAAACGAAGACGACCCCCGTCGTCACCAGGGTCTCGCACGCGACGCGGCTGTTCGGATCCTTGGCGAGCATCGCATCCAGAACGGCATCGCTGATCTGGTCGGCGAGCTTGTCGGGGTGTCCCTCGGTCACGGATTCGGATGAGAACAGGTAGCCCTTGCTCATGATCGCCCGAGTCTACCGGCGACCCCGGGGCCCGTCAGGAACCGGACGATGAGGTCGCAGACGGCCGAAGCGAGCTCTGCCTTCGACCAGATCCGCATCGGCACGTCCCGCCCGCCGGCCACCAGGATCGTCGCGTCGTTCCTCTCGCTGCCGAACCCGGTGCCCTCCCGGCCGACCCTGTTCGCCACGAGCGCATCGAGGTGCTTGCTCCGCAGCTTCGCGCGACCCGCCTCCTCCACATCATCGGTCTCCGCCGCGAAGCCCACGAGGACCTGACCGGACCGTCTCCGCTCCCCCAGCTCGCCCAGGATGTCCGGGGTCGGCTCCAGCATCAGGTCGGGGACGCCTGCGTCTTTCTTCATCTTCCGATCGTTCGGCGCCTTCGGACGGAAGTCCGCCACCGCGGCAGCCATCACGACCGCATCGGCCGCGGTGAACCGATCGATCACCGCCGAACGCATCTCATCGGCCGTCTGGACCCGGATAACCTCCACGGCCGGTGGAGGCGCGATGGTGGCGGGACCGAGCACCAACGTGACCTCGGCGCCTCGAGCGGCCGCTTCACGCGCGATCGCGACACCCATCTTCCCGCTCGACCGGTTGCCGATATAGCGGACCGGATCGATCGGCTCGTGGGTCGGCCCGGCCGTGACGAGGACGCGTGTTCCGTCGAGATCGCGGGGCCGGACGGCCGCGAAGACGGCGTCCGCGATCTCCGCGGGCTCGCTCATCCGACCGGGGCCGATGTCGCCGTGCGCGAGGGGACCGTCGACCGGCCCGACGAACCGCACGCCACGCGACGAAAGCGTTGCGACATTGGTCTGCGTGGCAACCGCACCCCACATCCCCGGATGCATCGCCGGTGCGAGGACCAGCGGGCCGTCGTACTCGAGCAAGGTCGAAGCGAGGAGGTCGTCGGCGAGGCCCTGCGCGAGCTTCGCGATCGTGTTCGCCGTACACGGCGCAACGACCGCGACGTCGGTCTCGTGCGCCAAACGAACGTGGAGGATCTCGCCCGGACGATCCCAGAGGGAAACGTAGGCGGAGTGACCGGTCAAGGCCGAGAAGGTCTCGGGTCCGACGAATCGGGTCGCCGAGTCGGTGAGGACGGCCGTGACGTCCATACCCGCTTCGGAGAGCAGGCGTGCGAGGAGCGCGGACTTGTACGCCGCGACGCCACCGGTTACACCGAGCAACACACGGCGACCGCGTGGCTCGGGCACGTCAGTCGACCTCGGTGATCTCCTCGAGGCGCTCGTAGTCGATCTTGCTCTCGGCGATCTCCTCGAGGGCGATCGAGAGAGGCTTGTTCCGCAGGCCCGACTCGACGAGCGGCGGGACGAACTCGCCTCGCCCCTCACCGAGCTGGTTGTAGTACGAGTTGATCTCGCGTGCACGCTTGGCCGACAGGATCACCAACGTGTACTTGGAGTCGACGGTGGCCAGCAGTTCGTCGATCTTCGGTTCGATCATCGGAAGGCGCTCCAGTCCGTGTTCTCGGGCAGGTCAGACGGTGCGGGATGCCTCGATGATAGCAGCGACCTCGTCCGCGGCGCGATCGGCGTCGTCGTTCACCACGACGGCGTGGAACCACGACGCCTCGCCCACCTCGCGGGCCGCCAGCCGCAGACGGTCCTCGATCATCGCCTCGGTCTCGGTCCCGCGACCCCGCAGCCGCTCCTCGAGGACATCGAGCGATGGTGGCTCGAGGAAGATCAGGAGGGCATCGGGCACTCGCTCGCGCACCTGTTCGGCGCCCTTCACGTCGATCTCCAAGATCACGTCCCGACCCGCGGCGAGCAGCTGTTCGACGGGTCGGCGCGGCGTTCCCGAGCGGTGCCCGACGATCTCCGCCCACTCCAGGAGGGAGCCATCCGCGATCATCCGGTCGAACTCCAGGTCCGTCACGAAGTGATAGTGGACGCCCTCGGTCTCGCCTGGACGGGGGGCCCTGGTCGTGACGGACACGGAAAGCGCCGGCCTCTCCGCGATCCGGGACAGCAACCGTTGGATCACGGTTCCCTTCCCGACCCCGGAGGGGCCGGTGATGACGATCAGCGTGCCTCGATGCACGAGGCGACGCCGCTACTTCTTCCCGAACTTGTCGAGCAAGAGCTCACGCTGCTTCGAACCGAGCCCGCGCACGCGACGGCTCGCGGAGATGTCCAGCTCTTCCATGATCTTCTGCGCGCGCACCTTGCCGACACCCGGCAATGACTCGAGCACGGTCGAAACCTTCATCTTGCCTAGCGTGCCGTCATCACCCGCCGTCTTCAGCACATCGGCGAGCGTTCGCTTCCCCGACTTCAGCTCCCCTTTGACCTCCGCGCGCTTCTTGCGAGCCTCCGCTGCTTTGGCAAGCGCCTGCGCGCGCTGTTCGGGGGTGAGCACGGGAAGAGCCATCGACATACTCCTTCGTTCGGTGGAAGGTCGGGAACCCGGGGAGTATACGCACGGCCTGTGACCGGGACAAACGCGAAACGAACCGTGTGGCCTGCGGATTCAGTGCGCGGAACGCAGGATCCCGCGTGCGACACCGACGGGATCGGCCGCGTCGGTGATGGAGCGTCCGACGATGAGATAGTCGGCGCCGCGCTCGATCGCAGCCGCCGGTGTCAGCACGCGCACCTGGTCGTGGCCGTTCGATCCTTCGGGTCGGATCCCCGGCACGGCGAGCACGAAGTCCTCGCCGCACGCGTCGCGAACATCCCGAACATCCTCACCGGAGACGACCACGCCGTCGAGCCCGGCTTCCTTCGCCTCCCACGCGAGCGACGCCGGCGACGCGAGCCCCTCGCCACCGTGCGACGACAGAACCGTCACCCCGAGCACGAGCGGCACCGGCTTGCCCGAGGCATCGGCTCCTCGTCGGGCACCCTCGCGCGCCGCCCGCATCATCGCCTCGCCGCCCAAGGCATGCACGTTGAACATCCGCACCCCGAGCCGGGCGACGTTCGCGCTCGCGCGCTCGACGGTGGTGGGGATGTCGTGCAGCTTGCAGTCGACGAAGACCGGCGCCCGCCCCGCGACCAGACGGACCGCCTCAGGGCCGTGCGCCCAGAAGAGCTCGAGCCCGACCTTCAGCATCGCCGTGTGCGGCGCCAACGCCTCGACGAGGGCCACGGCCTCCCCCAGGTCGGAGACGTCGATCGCCACGATCAGCGGGTTCTCCGGTCGCGGTCTCATGGCGCAGGCACCGGGTCCTCTTCGGTTGCGACCGGCTCCGGCGGTTGCAAGAGGCCGCGGAGCCGGGCCGGCGACGCCAGGCCCGCGGTATTGAGCCGCCGAACGATCTCTTGCGCGACCGCGACCGCCG
>VAXZ01000066.1 GCA_005885035.1 Actinomycetota bacterium | reverse complement strand
TGCGAGTCCCTTGACGAAGCCACCAACCCGGCCCATGAAACGCTTCATGCGTCAAGCCTGGCCCTGGCTCGCTCGTGGCCCGGTCCTTGTGTGAGTGACCATCGACGACTAGCGTCCATGCGCGCTCCCGAAGCGGGCCCACTGAACGCCCTCAACGAACGGCCCTAGTGGAATGGCTAGTCGCTCGGCGATTCCGGGGCCGGGCGGGAGCGGCGTTTCCGCTGGTGGACCTTGGAGCGGACGACGGGATTCGAACCCGCGACCCCCACCTTGGCAAGGTGGTGCTCTACCAACTGAGCCACGTCCGCGTGCTCATCCATCCTAGGAGCCCGTTCCGAGACCTTCAACCGCTCCGTAGGCACCGGCGACGAGGCGATCAATCCATCCCTGTCGAGCCGAACCCACCTTCCCCCCGGCCGCTCTCGGGCAGATCGTCGGCCCATCTCGGCGACACTGACGGGATCGCGACGATCACCAGCTGGGCGATCCGGTCGCCCGTGCGGATCTCGACCGCCTCGTCCCGATCGAGGTTCACGACCGAACAGATCACTTCTCCTCGGTAGCCCGCATCGATCAAGCCCGGGGAGTTCGAGAGGGTCAATCCGTGTGTGGTCGCGAGACCGCTGCGCGGAAGCACCAGCCCCGCGTGCCCGTCGGGGATCGCGACGGCCACGCCGGTCGGCACCATGACCCGCTCCCCTGGCTTGACGGTGGCGTCAATCGCCGCGCGGAGGTCGAGACCCGCGTCGCCGGAGTGCTGCGCCGACGGCAGCGACCCCTCCGGCCGCAGACGCTTGAACGGCAGATCCATCGGTCAGGACGGCTCGACCAACTCGAGACGGTTGCCGAACGGATCGCGGACGTGACAGCGATGGAACCCTTCGAGCGGCACGTCGTCGGTCACCCTGTAGCCAGCGAGCTCGATCCGCTCGCGAAGGGTCTCCAGATCCTGGACGAGGAAGGCGGGATGGGCCTTGCGAGCCGGCGTGAACGGCTCCTCGATCCCGAGGTGCACCTCGAGCCCCCCGGTCCGGAACCAGACGCCGCCACGCGGCGCAAGCTCCGGCGGCTTGTCCACCTGGGTCAGCCCGAGTATCGCGCCGTAGAACTTGACTGCGTCTTCTTCCTCGCCCGGAGGCATGGCCAGCTGGACGTGATGGAGCCCGAGCAGCCTCGCGGCCGGTTCACCCGTCACCCGCCGAAGTCTACGAGCAGCCGGACGTGCTGCCGCAGGTGCCGCACACGTAGCACGAGCCGGCGGGCTGCATCTTCGAGCCGCACTGGTAACAGAGCGGCGCGTCCAAGACCCTTGCCGTCGGTCGCTCGACCGGCTCGGTCGGTTGCGCAACAGGCGCTGGTGCCGGAGCGGTATCCGCATCGAGCTCCGCGATCTTCCCCTCCGCCTCCTCGGTCCGCTCCTGGATCGACCGGATCCCGAGCGCTTCGCGCTGCTCCCACGTGAGGTGGTCGAGTGCCAGGCGACGGAAGACGTAGTCGACGATGGACGAGGCGAACCGTATGTCGGGGTCGTTCGTCATCCCGCTCGGCTCGAACTTCATATTGATGAACTTCGAGGCGTAGTCCTCGAGCGGCACGCCGTACTGGAGCCCCACCGACACCGCGATCGAGAAGGCATCCATGATCCCCGACAGGGTCGATCCCTGCTTGGAAGCCTTGAGGAAGATCTCGCCGAGACCGTTGTCCGGATACGAGCCGGCGGTCACGTACCCTTCGGCGTCGCCGACGCGGAACGAGGTGGTCAGCGCGGGGCGCGACTGCGGGAGCCGCTTCTTGGCGGACCACGCCAGCACGGCCGGCTCGGCCTCGGGCGCTTCCGCGGTCTTCCTCTTGTCCGCCGACAGCGGCTGGGCCACCTTGCAGTTGTCACGGTAGATCGCGACGGCCTTGAGTCCGAGCCGCCAACTCTCCACGAAGAGCTCCTCGACCTCCTCGACAGTGGCCTCCTCGGGCATGTTGACGGTCTTAGAGATGGCGCCGGAGATGTAGGGCTGCGCCGCGGCCATCATCCGTACGTGACCCATGTAATGGATGGGCTGCTCCCCCATCGCCGTGTGGAACACCGGGTAGTGCTCGGTCTTGAGGTGTGGCGCATCCGCGACGGAGTTGTGCTCCGCGATGTAGGCGACGATGTCGTCCGTCTGCACCGCGTCGTACCCCAGCTTCGCGAGCGCACGAGGCACGGTCTGGTTGACGAATTGCATCGTGCCGCCCCCGACGAGCTTCTTCGTCTTGACGAGCGCAAGCTCGGGCTCGATGCCCGTCGTGTCGCAATCCATCATCAGTCCGATCGTGCCGGTCGGAGCCAGCACGCTCGCCTGGGCGTTGCGGTACCCGTGCTGCTCGCCGAGGGCGATCGCCTCGTCCCAGGACTGCTTGGCCGCGGAGAGCATCCCTTCGGGCACCAGCTCCGCATCGATCTGATCCGCCGCCGCACGGTGCTTGCGCATCACGCGAAGCATCGCGTCGGCGTTGGACGCATAGCCGGCGAACGGTCCGGTCACCTCGGCGATCCGCGCGCTGGTGCGGTACGCCCACCCGGTCATGATCGCCGTGATGGCCCCGGCCCACGCACGGCCCTGGTCTGAGTCGTAGGGAAGGCCGCGCGCCATCAGCAGAGCGCCGAGGTTGGCGTAGCCGAGTCCGAGCTGACGGAAGGCCCGAGCATTCTCACCGATCTTGTCGGTGGGATAGTCGGACTCGCCCACCACGATCTCCTGGGCCGTGAAGACGATCTCCGTGGCACGCCGGAAGCTCCGGACGTCGAAGTTACCGTCGGCGTCGAGGAACTTCATCAGGTTCAGGCTCGCCAGGTTGCAGGCGCTGTTGTCCAGGTGCATGTACTCGCTGCATGGGTTGGAGGCGTTGATCCGGCCGCTGGCCGGGCAGGTGTGCCACTCGTTGATGGTGGTGTCGTACTGCATGCCGGGGTCGGCGCATTCCCACGCCGCCAGCGCTATGTCGCGCATGAGATCGCGGGCCCGCGTGGTCTCCAGGGTCTCCCCTGTGGTCACCGCCTTGAGCTTCCAGTCGCGGTCCTCCAGGACCGCCTGCATGAACTCGTCGGTGACGCGCACCGAGTTGTTGGCGTTCTGGTATTGGACCGAGTAGCTGTCGCGGCCGTCCAGATCCATGTCGAAGCCTGCGTCGCGGAGCGCCCGGGCCTTCTTCTCCTCGGTCGCCTTGCACCAGATGAAGTCGCGAACGTCCGGATGATCGGCGTCGAGGATGACCATCTTGGCCGCCCGACGCGTCTTCCCGCCCGACTTGATGGTCCCGGCCGAGGCGTCCGCGCCGCGCATGAAACTGACCGGCCCGGAAGCCGTCCCGCCGCCGGCGAGTCCTTCCTTGGACGACCGAAGTCTCGACAGGTTGATGCCGGAACCCGATCCACCCTTGAAGATGGTCCCCTCCTCCACGTACCAGTTGAGGATGGAAGACATGTGGTCGTCCACCGCGAGGATGAAGCACGCGCTGCACTGCTGCGGCGTGTCGGCGACTCCGACGTTGAACCACACAGGCGAGTTGAAGGCCGCCATCTGGTTCACCAGGAGATGCGTGAGCTCATCGGCGAAGACCTGCGCGTCGTGCTCGGACGCGAAGTACGCGTTCTTCCGACCCCAGCCGGTGATCGTGTCGACGACTCGAGCGACGAGCTGCCGAACGGAGGACTCACGCTGAGGCGTCCCCAGGGTCCCGCGGAAGTACTTCTGCGCGACGATGTTCGTCGCGTTCTGTGACCACGAGCGAGGGAACTCGACGTCGCGTTGCTCGAAGGCGTTCCCACCCTCCTTGTAGTTAGGGATCACCGCATCCCTGGTCTCCCATTCGACCTGATCGAACGGATGCGTCCCCTCCTGCGTGAAGAACCGCTTGAAGGTGAGCCCCTCACGGATCACCTCGACGTCTCCCTCGCGAGTCGCCACGTGTTCCCCTCCTTCCGCCGCGAACGAACCCTCAACGATGTAGTTACAGACCTGTCATTCGCGTCTGGGCATCATGGACCGGGTGGCCGCCGACGTCAAGGGGTAGTGGACAGATTCGTCCGCGACCACTACATCTAGTATCTCGCAGCCGACGAGATCCGACCACCGAGCCCAGCCGCCGGGGCTCCCACCGACAGGCTAACGGGTCCGCTTCCTGGCCGGCTCTTTCTTCTCGAGGAGCATCCCCAGCTCGCGCTGGAAGTCCGCTGTGCCTTGGAAGTCCTTGTACACGCTGGCGTACCTCAGGTAAGCGACCTCGTCGACCTTCTGGAGCATGGCGAGGACCTCGCTGCCGACCTGCTGGGACGCCACGTCGGGCCCCTTGCGGCGCACCCGTGTCTCGATCCGGCCCACCATCTGCTCGATCTGCGATGGTGAGGTGGGCCGGCCGGCGAAGGCCTTGCGGATCCCGGCCGCGAGCTTCTCGCGGTCGAACGGCTCGGAGCTCCCATCCCGCTTGGCGACGACCAACCCCACCTCCTCGATCCGTTCGAAGGTGGTGAACCGACGTCCGCAGGTCGTGCACTCGCGACGCCGGCGGATCGAGCCGCCGCCGTCGGCAGGACGTGAGTCGACCACACGGTCGTCGTCGGCCTGGCACCAAGGGCAGCGCATGCGTACGGGCCACAAGATGTAGTGGCGGCGCGAACCGTACCCGCAGCATGGTGGGCCGTCAACCGTCAAGCCGGGATGACGAGGACCTGCCCCGGCACGAGCGTCCCCGCATCCACCTGGTTCGAGTCGACGATCGCCTGGACCACCCGCCGCGGGTCGCTGCCGGGGGCTCGGCTGATGGCGATGCTCCACAAAGTATCCCCGGCCCGGACCACGTACCGATCCGCAACGTCGGCCCGCCGGGACGAACGGCCCGTGACCGCGGCGGACACGGCGGGCACCGACACCCAGAGCGCGAGCGCAAGCAGTGCGCTTGCAACGATGCGACGGCGTCGCAGGTGGCTCCGGCTCACCTCCCGACTGTGCCCGAACGTACGTTCGGTGTCAAGGCCCGAATCGAACATATGTTTGTGTCCGCCCCGGCCCGGTGCTAGCGTCCGCTCCATGGAGAAGGAGGGTAGCCACGGTGTCTGACATCACACCCCGCCAGCAGCGGATCGTGGACTTCATCGCCGAGACGGTGCGGGAACGCGGCTACCCGCCCACGGTGCGCGAGATCGGGGACGCCGTCGGACTGACCTCGTCCTCCTCGGTCCATGCCCAACTCGCCAACCTCGAACGCGCCGGGCTCCTCAAGAAGGACCCGACGAAGCCGCGGGCCATGACCCTGGCGTCCGACGCTCGGGTCGAGGCGACGGTCGTTCCCGTGCTCGGACGGATCGCGGCCGGCCAGCCCACCCTCGCGAGCGAACACATCGAGGAGTACCTCTCGGTGCCCGCCGGATTCGTCCGCGGCGGCGACCATTTCGCCCTTCGGGTGAGCGGCACGTCCATGATCGATGCCGGGATCCTCGATGGGGACGTCGTGGTGGTGCAGAGCCACGGCTCGGCCACCGACGGCGACATCGTGGCGGCACTCCTTCCCGGCCCAGCCGAGGACGAAGCGACGGTCAAGCGACTGGGGCACGATGGGCCCCGCGTGATGCTGATCCCCGAGAACCCCTCGCTCGAGCCGTTCGAGATGACCGACGGAACGATCTTGGGAAAGGTCGTCGCCGTTCTCAGGCGCCTCTGAAGTCGGCTAGGCTCCCAGCACCGGATCCCCGAGGAGCCTTCCTGATGTCGCCATACGCTACGCACCTCGAACAGCAGATCCGTTCGCAACCCGAGCAGCTCGAACGCGTCCTCACGTCCGGCTCGGTCAAGGCACAGGTCCACGCCGCGGCCGAGGCCCTCCATCGCGTCCGGCGTATCTGGGTGGTCGGGACGGGCACCAGCCAGCACGCGGCCAACCTGGGAGCGGCGATGCTCCAGGACGCGGGACGGTCGGCGCACTCCGTGTCTTCGATGCAGTTCGTGAAGAATGCGCCGATCGTAGGCCCGCAGGATGGGGTCGTGGTCATCACGCACACCGGTGAGACCGCGTACGCCCTCGCCGCGCGCGCGCTCGCCTTCTCGGCGGGTCTGCAGACCGTGACGATCTGCCGCGAGGGCTCCCCGTTCAACGACGCGATCCAGACCGTCGAGAAGGAGACCTCCGAGACCTACACGGTGAGCTACACGACCGCGCTGCTCGCGCTCGGCATGCTCGCCTCGGCGATGGGAGCCGACACGATCACCGCCGACAAACTGGCGCTCGTCCCCGGAAGCGTCCGCAACGCGCTCGAGTCCGGCGGGACGGAGTCGGTTCCGCTCCCCGGTCGGGTCCTCACGATCGTCGGGGCCGGCCACACCTCGGTCACGGCGCGTGAGGGAGCGCTCAAGGTGCGCGAGGCGGCTCGAGTGCTGGCGGAGGGTTACGACGCCGAGTTCTTCCTCCATGGAACGGCGGTACCGCTCACCCCGCAGGACCACGTGCTCGCGTTGACGACCCCCGACGACGACGGTCTCGTCGAGGGAGTGGCTCGAGCGGCGGAAGCCGAGGGGATCGGCGTGAGCCGGCTCCCCGAGCCCTCACCGCTCCCCGGTGTCCTCGCGCAGATCCCCCTCGTCGCCCGGCTGCACCTGCTCGCTCTCCGCTTCGCGACCACCCGCGGGCAAAACCCCGACACGGTGATCACGGGTCACTGGGACGATCCCAAGCTCTGGTCGATCGGTTCCCCCGTGGCGGAGCGACCTCCCGCCCCCACCGCGTAGGCGCGGACGGCGGCCAGCTCGCGGAGCCCTACCCGGGCCCGCACCCGTGTGCCGTCCGGCTCCGCCTCCGCCTTCAGGACCTCTGCCTCGTCGTAGAGCATCGCGACCAGGTCCCCGCGCGCCCACGGGATCAGCACCTCCACCTCCACGGGCGGATCGGGCGTCGTCGTCCCGACCGCCTCGAGCAGTCCCTCGACACCCTCACCGGTGATGGCCGAGACCGAGGCGGATCCCGGGAACCGTGTCGCGAGACGCGCTCGCTCGCTTCCCCGCAACCGGTCGATCTTGTTGAGCGCCACGACCTCGGGCATGTGGGCAGCCCCGATCTCCTCCAGCACCCGCCGGACCGCCTCGATCTGGCCCTCCACTTCCGGAGAGGAAGCGTCCGCGACGTGCAGGAGCAGGTCCGAGAGGGTGACCTCTTCGAGCGTGGACCGGAACGCCTCGACCAGGTCGTGGGGGAGTTTCGAGACGAACCCGACGGTGTCGCTGATCGTCGCGTGGCGTCCGCCGGGGAGATCGATCCGACGGGTCGTCGGATCGAGCGTAGCGAAGAGCTGATCCGCAACGATCACGTCGGCGCCGGTGAGTCGACGCATCAGCGTCGACTTCCCCGCGTTCGTGTACCCGACGATCGCGATCTGCGGGAGGTTCGACTTCTGCCGGCGCGCCCGCTTGACGTCGCGCTCCTTGCGCAGATCCCTCACGTCTCGTCGAAGCTTGGTGATCCGTCGACGGATGTGCTGACGGTCGACCTCCAGCTTCGTCTCCCCCGGGCCCCGGGTCCCGATCCCGCCTCCGAGCCGGCTCATCGCCTCGCCCCAGCCCCGGAGTCGAGGAAGCAGGTAGTTCAGCTGGGCGAGCTCGACCTGCGCCTTGCCCTCCTTCGAGTTCGCGTGCAGAGCGAAGATGTCGAGGATCAGCGCGGTGCGGTCCACCACCTTGACCTTCAGCCGAGCCTCGAGCGAACGCAGGGTGCCGGGGGCGAGCTCGTCATCGAAGATGACGAGCTCGGCCCCGGCAGCGTGGACCAGACCGTGCAGGTCGTCGACCTTCCCCTTACCGATCCAGAACTGGGGGTCGGGGTTCGAGCGGCTCTGGATCAGGCGTCCGACCGGCTCCGCGCCCGCGGAGTCGGCGAGCGCCGCCAGCTCGTCCAGATCCTCTTCCTGGATCCCGGGCCCGACACCGACCAGGACGGCGCGCTCCTGCGCGACGGAGCGCCAGGTCGCCGCGATCGGCGACTCGACGATCCGGTCGGTGGGGCGCAACGGGGGTGTGGTTCGCGCGTCCGGCATCAGCTCATCGACGATCCCGCATCGCGAAGCAGGTCGTTGAGACCGATCTTGTCGTCGGTCGCCTCACTTCGGTCCCCGATCACGAGGCCGCAGGGCATCGCGTACTCCCCCGCCGGGAACGATCGCGGACGGGTGCCGGGGACGACGATCGCGCCGGTCGGGACGCGCCCACGATGCTCCACCGGTTCCGGTCCGCGCGGATCGATCACGGGGGTGTTCCCGGTGAGCACCACCCCCGCACCCAGGACCGCCCCGCGCCCGATGTGGACGCCCTCGACCACGATGCACCGCGAGCCGATGAAGGCGTCGTCTTCGATCACGACGGGGACCGCCTGCAGCGGCTCGAGGACCCCGCCGATCCCGACGCCTCCGGAGAGGTGGACGTTCGCACCGATCTGCGCGCACGAGCCGACCGTCGCCCACGTGTCGACCATCGTTCCGGCCCCCACGTACGCCCCGATGTTCACGTAGCTCGGCATCAGCACCACGCCGGGTTCCAGGTGCGCCCCGAAGCGGACCGTCGCCGGGGGGACGACGCGCACCCCCTGTGCCTCGTAGCCGTGCTTCAGGGGGAGCTTGTCGTGATACTCGAACGGCCCCACCTCCGAGGTCTCGAGCCCGCGGACACGGAAGTACAGAAGCACCGCTTGTCTCACCCAGGCGTTCACCTGCCAGGAACCGTCGCGTCCACGATCGGGCTCGGCGACGCGCACGGATCCACCGTCGAGGAGGTCGATCGTCGCCTCCACGGCGGGGGCGTCGATCGGGGCAGAGGAGTCCTCGGACACATCGGTCCAGCTGCGTTCGATCCGTTCCCTGAGCTCCTGCACGTCGTTCACGTTCGGACCTCGGCGAGGAGTTCATCCAACGTCGACGCGGCTCGTTCGCACGCTTCGACCGGGGGCACCATCGCCATCCGGACGAACCCCTCTCCGTCGGGCCCGAAGAAGGATCCCGGGGCGACGACGACGCCGCCGCGGTCCAGGAGACGCAGCGCCCACTCCAACGACGTCTCGGCTGTGGGCACGCGCACCCAGAGGTAGAACGTGGCGACACTCCCCGCGACGTGGACCCCGTGCCGCTCGAAGACCTCGAGCAGCAGGTCGCGCTTCCGCCGGTACCGCGCTCGGTTCTCCTCCACGTGGACCTCGTCGCGCCACGCGGCCACCGATGCCCGCTGGATGAACTCCTGCGGCGTGACGCCGGTCGCCGGGCGCAGCCGCTTGAGGTCCGCGATCAGCGCGGGGTCGCCCGCGACGAACCCGCTCCGGTATCCCGTCATCGACGAGCGCTTCGACAGCGTGTTGATCGCGAGGACGTTCGTCCGGTCCGGCAGCTGGAGCGCCCCTGGCGGCGGGCCAGCTCCGAACCATAGCTCCGAGTACGCCTCGTCCGATGCGAGCAACACGTCGTGTTCGCGACATCGCTCGGCCGCCTCCGCGAAGAACGCGACAGGAGCGACCGCGCCGGTCGGGTTGTTCGGATAGTTGATCCAGAGGATCGCCGCGCGTGACCATACCTCCTCGGGGATCCGCTCCAGGTCGGGGAGGAACGCCCGCTCCGCGACGAGCGGCGACCGCACGACGTCGCCGCCGGTGAAGCGAGCCCCTCGCTCGGGGATCGGATACCCCGGTGCCGTCGTGATCACCAGGTCCTTGCCCTGCGGTGGATCGAGCACGAGCTGGGCGAGCGAGAACACGATCTCCTTCGATCCGAGGACCGGCAGGATCTCGGTGTCGGGGTCCACGTGCGAACCGAACCGTCGCTCGACCCACGCCGCGATTGCGTCACGGAGCTCCGGGAGACCGGCGGCACGAGGGTAGTTCGACACCGGCTCCAGCGCGTGGACGAGCGCCTCGCGGATGAACGCCGGCGTCTCCTCGCGCGGATCCCCGACGCCGAAGTCGATCAGCTCCCGGCCTTCCGCCGCGGCCCGCGCGACCCGTCGATCGAGCTCCTCGAACGGGTAGGGCGCGACGCTCCGCATCCCGGGTGAGCGGTGGGTGCCGGTCATCTCCCTCGTCTCGTCGGGTCGATCGCCTGAGCGTACCGCGAGGTCACGGGCTGGAGCGCGCTCAACGAAGCTCGAGGGGATCGGTCACCCCGTCGTAGACGTGGTTCACCGGCCCTTCGAGCAGCACACGCCCGTCCTCGCATCGCTCCACCCGCAGCGGGCCCCCGCGGAACGTGACGCTCACCGTGGGCGGGGTCAGTCCTGCCTCGTTCGCAGCGACCGCGACCGCGCAGGCCCCCGTCCCGCAGGCGAGCGTCTCGCCGACACCGCGCTCCCATACGCGGACGCGCGTTTCGCCGTCGGCGACCCGAACGAGCTCGACGTTGGTGCGCTCGGGGAACAGCTCGTGGTGCTCGAGCGCCGGCCCGATGTGCTCCAGGTGGTAGCGCTCGGGATCCTCGTCCACGAACACGACCAGGTGCGGGTTGCCCATGCTCAGCGCCGATGCCGGGAACGTGAGCCCACCCCCGACATCGAACGGCTGGAGGAGGAACGTCTCCCACGCCGGCCCGAACATCGGGATCGCCGCCTTCGTGAAGTTCGGCGTCCCCATCTCGACGGTCGCGCGCACGACGCGAGAACCGTCGAGATGTACCGTCACGTGGCGGATGCCCGCGGGCGTCTCGACGTCGACCTCGTCGACGTCCAGACGCCCGCGCTCCCGGAGGTAGGCTGCCAAGCATCGCACGCCGTTGCCCGACATCTCGGCGCGTGAGCCGTCGGCGTTCGTGAGGTCGAATCGGAAGGGAACCCCAGCGCCGGGCCGGACCCGGATCACGCCGTCGGCGCCTGCACCCACCCAGCGGTCGCAAAGCGCCGGGACGTCGACGTCGGCCACCGGACCATCGAGCCCATCGAGGATCAGGAAGTCGTTCCCCGCCGCCTGATACTTCGAGAAGCGCAGGGCGTCCGTCACGCCGACCCCAGGTAGGCGCAGACATCGTCCGCGACCTCCGACGCACCGCCCACGCCGACGTCGAACCACCGGATCCGTGGATCGCGGCGGAACCACGCCATCTGGCGTCGCGCGAGCTCCCGGGTCCGTTTCACGGTGCGCTCCGCGGCTTCATCGAGCGAGACCCTACCGTCGAGGTGCTCCGCCAGCTCCGCGTAGCCGATCGCCCGGGAGGCGGTGATCCACCCGCCGAAGCCGCGATCGAGCAACCCTTGGACCTCGTCCAGCCAGCCGTTCCGCAGCATGGCGAGCACCCGCTCGCCGATCCGGATCCTCCGCGCCTCCCGGTTCATCCGGATGCCGGCGGCACGTACCCGGTCGGCGTCGTAGCGATCCCACGCCGTCGCGAAGGAGCTGAACGGCGAGCCACTGATCGCGGTCACCTCGAGCGCGCGGATGATCCGACGAACGTTGCCGGGCTCGATGCGCGCGGCGGCCACGGGATCCGTGTCGGCCAGCCGATGGTACAGGGCATCCGCCCCGAGGTCGTCGGCCTCGGCTTCGAGGGAAGCCCGCACGACGGGATCCTCCGGTGGGAACGCGAGATCGTCGACTACGGCACGGAGGTACAGGCCGGAGCCGCCGACCAGCAGCGGGCGGGCGATCGAGCGCAGCGCGCCCCGTGCGAGCTCTTGGTACCGGGCGACGGTGAACCGTTCCGACGGCTCGGCCAGATCCAACAGGTGGTGCGGCACGACGGCCCGCTGTTCGATCGTGGGCTTCGCGGTGCCGATGTCCATCCCTCGGTACACGAGCATGGAGTCGACCGAAACGACCTCGGCCCCGAGGCGCGGCGCGATCGCGAGCGCCGCGTCGGACTTGCCGCTGGCGGTCGGCCCAACGAGGGCGAGCATCGCCATCGGCCCTCAGACGACGAGCGGTTCCGGCGCCGAGACGACCTCTCCGGTCAGGTGATGAGCCGACGCGGCGGTCACGCGCACATCCGCGAAACTGCCCCGTTCCAACGGGTCGACCAGGTGCACGATCCTGTTGGTCCGCGTTCGCGCCTGGGTCGACCCGCCTCGCTTCCCCTCCCCCTCGACCAGGACCTCGAAGGTCCGTCCCACCTCCGCTCGGTTCTTCTCGAGTGACACCTGCTCCTGCAGGACGACGAGTCGATCGAAACGTTCCTGGACGACCTCCTTCGCGACCTGATCTTCCATCGTGGCCGCCCGTGTCCCGGGTCGGGGCGAGTACTGGAACATGTAGGCGCTGTCGAACCGAGCCCGCCGGACCACGTCCAGCGTGTCCGCGAAGTCCCGCTCGGACTCCCCGGGGAACCCCACGATGATGTCGGTCGAGACGGCGATGCCGGGGATGGTGCTCCGGATGCGTGCCAGCCACTCCAGGTACCGCTCGCGGCGGTACGAACGCTGCATCGCCCGCAGGACGCGGTCCGACCCCGACTGGAGCGGGAAATGGATGTGCTCGCAGACGTGCTCGCTCTCCGCCATGGCATCGATCACGTCGCCCGTGAAGTCGTGCGGGTGGGGCGACGTGAACCGGATCCTGCGGATCCCCGCCACGCCGTCCACCTCCCGCAGGAGCCGAGCGAACAGCGGTCGCCGAGGCGAACCGGGCACCGTCAGGTCCCGGCCGTAGGTGTTGACGTTCTGGCCCAGCAGCGTGACCTCCACCACCCCGTGCGCGGCGAGGTCCTGCACCTCGGCGAGGATCTCTCCGATCGATCGAGACCGTTGTGGTCCCCGCACGAGGGGAACGATGCAGAACGTGCATGCGTTGTCGCAGCCCACCGCTACGGAGACCCACGCTCGGATGTCGTCCGCCCGTGCGGCCGGCAACGCGCTCGGGAACGTTTCCGTGTACTCGTGGACGTCCATCTGGGGGCCGTCGATCTCGGCGCGCCGGAGGAGGTCGAGCAGATGCGGCAGCGCGTGCGTCCCGATCACGACGTCGACCCAAGGCGCCTTCCGTTGGATCAGCCCCTGGTCCTTCTGCGCCAGGCAGCCCGCGACGACGATCCTGAGATCCGGCCGTCGATCCTTGAGCGGTTTCAGATGTCCGAGGTTCCCGTACAGCTTGTTATCCGCGTTCTCGCGGATGGCGCACGTGTTCAGCACGATCACACGCGCATCCGAAGCATCGTCCGTCGGGGACATCCCGTCGGACAGCAGCAAACCGCCGATCCGCTCGGAATCGTGCTCGTTCATCTGGCACCCGAAGGTGCGGATCAGGTACTTCTGCTCCATCGGACCTCAGGCTACCCGGCTACCGGGCGTACTCGGTCGCGCGGATCTCGCGGACCACCGTGATCTTGATCTGGCCGGGGTACTGGAGCTCTTCCTCGACCTGTTTCGCGATGTCGCGCGCGATCACCTGTGCGGCGAGGTCGTCGATCGACTCGGGTTGGACCAGGACCCGGACCTCGCGCCCCGCTTGCATCGCGTAGACCTTCTCGACCCCGGGGAATGAGCTACATCGTCCGCTGCTCCACCTCGCCGTGATGCGACTCGATGCAATGGACGACCTCGGGATCCTCCTTCATGCGGCGGGCGATCTCGGCGCCGATGATCGCGTGCGATCCCTCCACCTCGTGCGTGACGGCCTTGCCGATGTCGTGCAGGAACGCACCGCGCTTGGCGATGGCGGGATCGAGCCCCAGCTCCGCCGACAACGCCGACGCGATGTGGGCCGATTCCACCAGATGCTTCAGCACGTTCTGACCGTAGCTGGTCCGGTACTGGAGCCGGCCCAGGAGCTTGATCATCTCGGGGTGGATGTCCGTGATACCGACCTCCGCCACCGCGTCCTCGCCTGCCCGGCGGATCCGATCGTCGATCTCGGCGAGGGATCGCTCGTGGACCTCCTCGATCCGGGCGGGATGGATCCTTCCGTCCTGCACGAGCTTCTCGAGCGAGAGCCTGGCAGCCTCCCGCCGGACGGGATCGAAGCTGCTGAGGACCACGGCCTCGGGGGTGTCGTCGATGATCAGGTTCACGCCGGTCGTCGCCTCGAATGCTCGGATGTTGCGACCCTCACGCCCGATGATCCGTCCCTTCATGTCTTCGCTCGGCAAGGTGAACACGCTGACGGTCGACTCCGCCGTCTGCTCGGATGCGACGCGCTGGATGGCGATGGTCACGATCTTCCGAGCGCGCTCCTCTCCCTCCTCGCGCGCGATCTGCTCGATCTCACGGACCTGCGCCATGGAGGCGCGCTTCGCATCATCGATAAGGGCCGCGAGGAGCTGTTCGCGCGCCTCGGACGAGGTCATCCCCGCGACGCGTTCGAGTTGGATCCGATGCTGCTCGGCCGCCTTCTCGAGACGTGCGCGCACCTCTTGCAGCCGCTCGTCGCGTTCGGTGAGCTCCATCACCCGTTCGTCCAGCTTGCGGGTCCGGGCTCGGAGCTCATCCTCGGTTTCGGAGATCCGACGTTCAAGCCGCGCGATCTCGTCCCGGCGCGCCTTGACATCCTCCTCGGCGTCCCGTCGGATCTGTGAGGC
>VAXZ01000097.1 GCA_005885035.1 Actinomycetota bacterium | reverse complement strand
GACGTCGTGGCTGGGTCGCGTCTTCGCCGCCGTCGGTGACGCTGTCGACCGAGGCTCGGACGCCGAGGAACCGGTGGAGCTCGTGCGCCTCACCCAGAAGACGATCAAGGGCGTGACGGAGGATATGGATCGGTTCCGGTTCAACACGGCGATCTCGAAGTTGATGGTATTGACGAACGAGATGCGCGCGACGCTGGACGCGGGCGGCGCCGCGGGCGGCGCCGCCCGCGCGCTCACGCTGATGCTCGCGCCGTTCGCGCCGTTCGCGGCGGAGGAGCTGTGGCGGGTCGACCTGGGCGAGGCGTCCTCGACGTGGGTCGCGTCGTGGCCGTCGTTCGACCCGGCGATGACCGTCGAGGAGCTCGTCACGATGATCGTTCAGGTCGACGGCAGGTTGCGTGACAAGCTGGAGGTTCCGGCCGGCATCTCGGAGCAGGACGCGCTCGCGGCCGCTCGGGCAGCCGAGGGCGCGCGGCGAGCGCTCGCCGGTCGCGAGGTGCTGAAGGAGATCGTGCGCGAGCCGAAGCTCGTGAACTTCGTCACCGCCGGCTGAGCCCCCGGATCCTCAGCGCGGCTCTCGCCCTTCGACGTGACCGCCGTCACGGCGGAGCCGACGCACCGACCCTAGCCTCGCCGCATGGCCATCAGGGAACGCCTGGACTCGCTGTCGCGCGGGGAGCTGGCGGGGTTGGTAGTGGTGCTCGTCGCCACGCTCGCGGGCGTCGGGCTCTGGTACTCGCGCTCGCTGCCCAAGCCCATCCAGGTCGCGGAGACACCGGCTCCGGTGTTCGCGTCCAACGGATCCGTGTCGGGTGCCCCGGGGGTGACGGGCTCGCCGGGCGCCTCGGCGAGCCCTCCGGCGGATCTGATCGTCGATGTGACCGGGTGGGTCCGCCGTCCTGGCGTCTATCAGTTCCAGCCGGGTTCGCGGGTGATCGACGCCGTCCAGCGCGCCGGGGGTGCGCGCGGCGGCGCCGACCTGACGCTCCTCAACCTCGCGGCGCCGCTCGCCGACGGCCAGCAGATCTTGGTGCCCAAGGAAGGCACGTCCGCGGGCGGCGTCGCGGCTGGTGGCACCGGGACCGGTGGGGCCGCGCTCGTCAACATCAATACCGCCGACGAACCGACCCTCGAGACGCTGAACGGCGTCGGCCCCGCGCTCGCCGCCGCCATCATCCAGTACCGGACCGATCAGGGACCGTTCACGTCGGTCGACCAGCTGGACGAGGTGTCGGGGATCGGACCGGCGACCCTCGAGAAGCTGCGACCCCAGGTGACGGTGTGATCCCGTGGGGGCCTGGGGAGCGCCGCTCGCGGCCGGGGCGTTCTGGGCCGGCCTCCTGGCGTGGGACGGCCGGCCCGGCGCGCTCCAGACGTGGCCCGCGTGGGCCTGGCTCGCCGTCGGTGTCGCGATCCTCGCAGCGTCCTGGGTCGCCGCTCCCGGAACCCGCCGCGGAGACCCGCTCGGACGAGCCGGTCTCACCCGCGGCGACCCCGCGGCGGTGGTCGCCGTCTCGGCCGCGGCGACCGACGGTCGCCGCGGCCCCCTCGCCGCCCTCGCGCTGCTGATCGTCGGCGTCTTCATGTGCGGCGTCGGCTGGGGCGGCATCGCGCAGGCGCGCCGGGAGACCTCGCTCCTCGGACGCCTCGCGCCTCGCTCCGTCACGGTGGTCGGGACGCTCCGGGAGGATCCGGTCTCGAGCGCGGTCGGCTGGCACGCGCTCGTCGATGTCACACGGGTGGCGTGGCGCGGTGGCGCTGCCTCGGTCCGGGAGACCGTCTGGGTCGACGGCGACGGCGATCGTCCCGCGGCCGTGCGCGCCGATCAGCTCGAGCTCCGCGGAGGCCTCCAGATCCCCGACGAACCCGACTTCGCCGACGCGTTGCACCGGCGGGGGCTCGCCGTCGTGCTTCGCGTCGCCGAGGTGTCGCGCCTCGGACCCGCACCGAACCCGTTCGTCCATCTGACCCAGGTGGTGCGCGCCTTCGTGGGTTCCACGATCCAACGGATCTTCCCGCCGCCCGAAGACGGACTCCTGCTCGGCCTCGTCCTCGGGGACGCGTCCAGGCTCGATCCGGTCACGACGCGTGCGTTCCAATCGACCGGCTTGAGCCATCTGCTCGTCGTGTCGGGGGAGAACGTCGTCATGGTGCTCGCACCGGTCCTCGCGTTCGCGGGCGCGGTCGGGCTCGGCCGCATCCCGCGGTTCTCGCTGGGGATGGGTACGGTCCTGCTCTTCGTCGTGCTCACCGGCGCTGAGCCATCGGTGCTCCGCGCCGGCGTGATGGCGACCATCGCGCTGACGGGTGTGTTGCTCGGCAGGCCGCGCGCCGCCGGCGTCGTCCTTGCCATCGCCGTCCTCTTCCTGCTCGTCCTCGACCCATGGCTCGTCTACGCGATCGGCTTCCAGCTGTCGGTCGCGGCCACCGCCGGGATGGTGGCGTTAGCGTCGCCGCTCGCGGACCGGATGCAGCGGTTCCTTCCGCGTCCCGTCGCCCTGGCCGCCGGAACCACGACGGCCGCGCAGATCGGCGTCACGCCACTGCTGCTCTTCCATTTCCATGAGGTCCCGGGCGTGACGATCCTCGCGAACCTCGCCGCGTTCCCGGCCGTCTCGCCGGCCCTGCTCCTCGGGATCGCCGCATCGGTGCTCGGGCTCGTCTGGCTCCCGCTCGGAAAGCTCGTCTCGCTCCTCGCACTCGTCCCGATGCGATACCTCCGGTTCGTTGCGAGCCTCCTCGCGAAGGCCCCGGTCGCGTGGATCACCACGGGCGGCGGTCCGTCCGTCCTCGTGGTCGGGGCCGCGGTCTTCGTGGTGGTCGCCTGGTGGCTGCGCTCGGGCAGACGGCTCCCACGGCCGGCCATGGTCTTCGTGGTCGCCGCCCTGCCGCTCGTCGTGTGGTCGACGGCGATCGGCTCGGGGCCGCCTCCGAACATCACGGCGCGGTTCCTCGACATCGGTCAGGGGGATGCCACGTTGATCCAGAGCCCGAGCGGTGCCACCGTCCTGATCGACGCCGGGCCCGATCAAGACCTGGTGGCCCAGAAGCTCGAGGCGCTCGGCATCAAGCGTCTGGACGCGATCATCGCGACGCACGCGCACGTCGACCACATCGCCGGGATGCCCATGGTGCTCGCGCGGTTCCCCGTCGGCGTCTACTACGACCCTGCCTGCCACCACCACACCGAGGTGATGTTCCCGCTCGAGCAGGCGCTGGCGGTCGCCGGCGTCCCGGTCCGGTCGGCCCGTCTCGGCGAGACCATCACGGTCGGCGATCTGGCGTTCCACGTCCTCGGGCCGGACCGATGCTGGCAGGGTTCGCATTCCGATCCGAACAACGACTCGGTGGTGCTGCTGCTCGACGCGGCCGGCACGACCCTGCTGATGACGGGGTGTGCGGAGCGTGAGGCGCAACAGGTCATGCTGGACGCCGGGCTCGTCCCGGACATCGACGTGCTGCGCGTCCCGCACCACGGCGGCGACACATCACTGCCCGCGTTCATCGACGCGCTCGATCCGGAGATCGCCGTGATCAGTGTTGGCCAACCGAACCCGTACGGGCATCCCAACGCGAACGCGCTCGCGGAGCTGGACGGGGTGGGGGCGCAGATCTGGCGGACGGACCAGCACGGCACGATCACGATCACCTTCACTGGTCAGGGGCCGGTGGTAGCGTCCGAGCGATGACGCCCCGATCGTACCTTCGCGGACGCTTTTCTCCGACCAAGGACGCCGAGTGCCGCCGGGTTC
>VAXZ01000096.1 GCA_005885035.1 Actinomycetota bacterium | reverse complement strand
CGTCTCGGGCGAGCGGTCCCCCAGCCCTTCCCAGAATTCGCGCACGATCCTTGTCTTGCCGACCCCCGCATCCCCGAGGATCGTTACGAGTTGTGGTTCCCGCCGGTCCTCGATCTCCGCGTAGGCTCGCTCGAGCACCTCCATCTCTTCGTCACGGCCGACGAAGGCGCGGCGAAGGCCTCCGACACCGCGCGGACGCATGAGCGAAAGTCCGCGTACGAGGCGTCGGCACTCGACCCCTCCCGGCTTCCCCTTGGCCTCGATCGTCTGAGCTTCCCCGAACTCGAACGCGCCACGCGCGGTCGCGACCGTTCGCTCGCCGACGAGGACCTCGCCCGGCTCCGCGGCTTGCTCCAGTCGCGCTGCCACGTTGACCGGATCGCCCGTGACGAAGGAGCTCCCTTCGCGCGGCTTGCCGACGACGACCTCACCCGTGTTGACCCCGATCCGTAGCGCGAGCGTCTCGCCGAAGAGATCGTGCAGACGCCGCTGCATCGCCAGCGCCCCGTGAAGCGCGCGCTCGGCGTGATCCTCGAGCGATGATGGGGCACCGAACACGGCCATCACGGCGTCGCCGACGAACTTTTCGATGGTCCCGCCGGCAGTTTCGATCTCGGCGGCCATGGCTTCGTAGAAGCGATCGAGCATCGCCCTCGTTCGCTCCGGGTCCAGTGAACTGCCGAGCTCGGTCGAGCCCACCAGATCGGCGAAGACGACCGTTGCCAGCTTCCGTTCGCTTTGGTCGGGACCGGTGCTTACCGGCGCGGCGCAGGTCGGGCAGAAGCGTGCGGCCTCGGGAACAGGAGCGCCGCAGGTAGCACAGGTAGGCATCGCGTCAGATTGTGGACCTTCGAGCCGCTGATGTTCCACCTCTACGTCGCCGAGGCTTCCATCGTGAGATCGAGGGCGCACCCGACCGACACGCCGACGTGATGAGCCGGAGTCAACGTGACTCGGATCGGTCGGATCAGCCGAGCGACGGCTTCCGGGCCTTCACGATCACCCCGGTCGCGATGTGATCATGGCGCTCCGGAGGCAACGTTTTCCTCATGAGTTCGATGACTTCCTCGGTGAAGAGGGGGTAATGCGAGGCCTCGTCGATGCCGGATGGACGATGCCCGCCCACCCACACGTCTTCGAACCCCACCCCTTGAAGCTTCGCGGCGAAGACACGCTCCGCCATGGCTCCGGATACTCACCCAGCCCAGGCGCTCTGGTCGTTCGCGATCTCAGGCGGTAGCTCCCCCTCGACGGTGAGATCGGCCATCGAGACCCGCCCGCCGGGTCGCAGGACCCGATAGATCTCCGCGAGCGCCCTGCTCTTCCGGGCCGAGAGGTTCATGACACCGTTGGAGATCACCACATCGATGGACCCATCGGGAATCGGGATATCCTCCATCTCACCACGACGGAACTGCGTCCAGCCGTCCACGCCTGCTTCGGTCGCGTGTCTCCTGCCTCGCTCGCACATCTCTTCCAAGATGTCGAGTCCGATCACGCTCCCCTGCGGGCCGACACGCCTAGCCGCGAGGATGCTGTCGATCCCGCCCCCTGAGCCGACATCGAGGACGTCCTCTCCGGGCTGCAACACGGCGTACCGGACGGGGTTCCCCACGCCGAGGGCCCAGGCTACGGCTCCTGTCGGGACCTCCGCGAGCTCTTCATCCGAATAGAGCCACCGAGCGACCGTCTCTCCGGCGCCTGTTGAGATCCCGGCGTAGGCGTCCCGCACAGATTCTTTGATCTCGTTCTGGAACATCAGGTCCTTCGCCATCGCCTACAGCCTTTCCACGAAGCGCTCGAGGCGCTCCTTCACGTACGGTGGGATCTCCTCCGCGGTCGAGGTGGCGAGGAACGCCCGCATCTCCTTGGCGAACTCGAGCTCCCCGCAGCACCTCCGACAGAAGGAGAGATGCTTCTCCACCTTCTCTTGGTCTTCGGGCTGGATCGCGTGATCCAGGTAGTCCCAGAGCTGGCGCACCGCCTCTGAGCACGGGATCGCCTTCGTGTCACTCATCTTCCGCTCTCTCTTTCGTGAGAAGTCCAGCTTCTTGCGCGTACGTCCACATCTCGCGCTCGAGCAGACGACGCCCTCTGTGGAGGCGAGCGAGGATCGTGCCGAGGGGAGCATCCATCAACCGGGCGATCTCCTTGGTCGCGAATCCGTCCATGTAGCGGAGCACGAGTGGGATGCGGTAGATGTCGGGAAGACGGATGAGGACCTCGCGCAGATCCTCGGAATCGAAGCCCTGCAAGAAGTCCAGGTGGAGCGTGTCCGAGTACGGAAAAGGGTCCTCGTCTACAAGGGTCCGGTAGAGCGAGAAATCGTCCAGGTCGCCCATCGGCCGTTCGTCAACGGTCCTGGAGCGCTTCCGGAGCTGATCTCGGAAGACGTTCACGAGGATCGTCTTGAGCCAGCGTCCGGCAGCTGCGTCCTCCTTGAGCGTGGCGAAACCTCTGAAAGCCTGCAACAGCGCCTCCTGGACCAGATCCTCAGCGCCGTCACGTACCAGCCGCCTCGCCAACGAGTAGAGGGCGGGCAGCTCGGCGAGGACGAGCTCTTGGAAGGCCTCCTTGGTGGGATCTCGGACGCCTGCCTCGCTCATGGCGATGACGGATTCCGCATGCATGTCTCCGACAGTTCAAGACGACGCTGCCGGCGACTTTATTGCAGCGGCCCCAAACTGCAATCGGATCCGTTCGACCGTCGTCTTGAACGGTCGAGGGGAGACGAACGAGAAGAAAAAGGAGATGAACGAGATGGCGACCATGACGACGGATCGGACTATGCCGGGGGCCGTAAACAGGGACCTTCGCATCGGCTCCTGGCTGATGGGGGCCGCAGCGGTGGGGTTCATAGGCTATGCGGTGATCTTCCTCATCCGGAACTTCACCGACAGCTTCTTGGAGCTGGGCATCGGCCCGAACGAAGTGAACGTCGGGAAGGAGGCGATCCAGAACTTCAGCCCGTCCTTGTTCCAATACATCAGCCACCTGCAGATCGCGGTGTCCGGGTTCATCGCGGCGACCGGCGTCGCCGTGCTGTTCCTCGTGGCCTTCGGCGTCAGGCGAGGAGAGGCATGGGCATGGGTGGGGGCGGTGACGGCACCAGTCCTCGCGCTCCTGATTGCACTTCCAGCCCACTACCCGAACCACTTCGACACGCTCGGTCACCTAGGGCTGATCTACCTCGCGACGCTGATCTTCGTGGCCGGAGCCCTCGTCGCTCTTCGAGGGATCCTGACCCTGCGGAAGGGTTGAGCTCGCCGGGTCGGGCGGCCGGACTTCGGAAGCCGGCCTCACTCGGGTAGCACGAGCGAGAGGAGCGAAGATGGGGCAGACGGTGAACCTGCTGTGCGCGAAGTGCGGCGGGTTAGCGGATGGGTGGAAGTGCGCGATCTGCGGATCGGTAGCGGGCGAACACGACGCCGGACACCTGCACGTCGGCTCCGACAGGTATTGCACGGTGAAATGCGCCGGGTGCCAGCAGGCGGATGTGCACTGTACGTGTGTGTAGCGTTCCAGGTCTTGTCGAACGAGGTTTGCGGGCGTCGGTCCCTAAGCGACGGCGCTTCGCACCGACGACGAACGCCCGGAGGTCAGCTCGCTCGGAGATCAGCTCACTCGGAGGTCAGCTTGGGTCAGGCGGACAGTCGGGACAGTACGGGGGCCGTTCAGGGTCCATCTTCACTCCTTCAGACTGATCCTCTCACGATGTCCGGGGCTCATCGTCGTCGCGGCGTCCGCTTCACGGGCTCGTCGTCAGAACGTTCTTGAGGTGGGAGACGATCTCCCCCGGCTTCACGTACATCACACCACCATGCT
>VAXZ01000089.1 GCA_005885035.1 Actinomycetota bacterium | reverse complement strand
GACCGAATGGAGTCGCCGAGCAGTCCGATGATGAGCAGCGGCAATATCGCGAGCCCCGTCCAAACCAACAGGGCGGAGGAAGCGCTGGCCGTCGCTACCATGTCAGCAACAGAGCTTACACGCAGGGTGGTTTCGTGGAGCAGCTAATGGCCACCGGTGATTAAATTGGCTCATCGGCGGAAAGTGTCCGTGTTGGCGAGAATCAGCCCCCTGTGTGAATCGGCGCGGCAGACGCGGGCGCTGTGTTTGCGTTATTGGTGTTGAAAGAGAGACCAGAGTCCGACCCGCACAAAATGAAGTGCGTCGCATCCGAACAGCTAGGTGTCGGCGTAGGCGAATCGGCTGAAGCGGCGGCGGCCAACACAATGAGGGCAACTATGAAGGCCAGCGTGAAGAGCGAGAGCCGTAGTCGATTCCTGAGTACCCTGACGCCTTGCATCGTCGTTCGACTCCTCTCTAGGCCCGTCAACAACCTATCGACCATCCACTGGGCAAATGGAATATCCATCTGAAGTTATCGACCCACGCTCGATACGTGTAGTTGGTGCTGAAGAAGTTCCCCTCTGCATGGCCTGAGCCCATCCCCGAAGCAGGTCCGTTGACGTCAGTGTTTGTCCGAGCGTGCAGGTAGGACACGTAGTGGTGCTGATTGTGGATGGTCCCCATCTCCACACCGTTCGTGGTCGAATTGTAATCGACACCGATGGCCCTGTCCTTCGAGCTACCTGTGGGATAGATACCATCGGCGGCCAACGAATTCGAATAGACCTTATTGAGATTCTTGACGCCGGCCTCCTTGTCCCATCCGGTCGCGATGACGTTGATGTTCACGTCTCCGTGAGCGCCGTAATCGGCATCCGCGTAGAGATGGCCGGAGGCATGCCACGGGTACTTGAACGTGAGAGAGGACCCTGAGGGGAAGCCATACAGGTATATCTCGACGCCAACGTTCGCCCAAGCAAAGCCGGTCTTTGTGCTCGGCAAGAACTGAGAGATGTTCGAATAGACGTTGTCTCCCAACCTGTCGTCAACGCCGTAGAGGGACGTTTGTGTTGCGCTACCGCCGTCCACGTAGCTTGCGGTTGTGTATCGACAACTGACGTCGTTCGTTGCGGCTGCGGCGCTCGTCGCACTCGTCTTCGGCAGGCGAACCGCGGTGATTGTGTGGGAGATATGAAGCGTCCGTTGCTGACCCGAACCGCAGACGATGAAGTGCGCACTCGGACAGCCGACGGCACTTGTCGAGACGTTGGCGTCAGCAGGCGATACAAGAAGAGTGGTCCCTGCGAGGGCGGTGAGTAAGCAGAGCAGCCGGATGCGCCTGACCAATTTGTGGCCCCCTTCCCCTGGGTTTCGGGATTGCAACACGAAGCGGGTGGTTCGTCAAACCGAAACCGGGGTTTTGGCGTTCTAGTTCAAGACGCCTTCGCTTAGCGAGACTTTCAGGAATACACGCGAAGCGACTTGACGTGTCTGGCCACGGGTCTTCCTGGCCAACATCGAAATGCTCTTCGAGTCGCTTCAGCGTCTTCGTGTCTCGGAAGCCGTGGTTTGGTTGGCGAAGAGACAACGCGCCGTTGGAAGTCGTTCTCGGTCACCCGTTCTAAGCGGCCCATCAGGAGAGTCGAAGGCCCCATCAGCTACGACCTTCGGCCCTTGCATCACCTGCCCGTTGCCCTCAGACTCGTTTGCAACACCGGACCTTGGAGAGACCAGGGTCTGTGAACTGGCTCCTAAGTCCGGCGCGTCTGCCAGTTCCGCCACTCTCGCGCGATGTTTGTCTCGCGGGCTCGGCGCTCACCGCGCTCACGATTCGGGTCGGGGCATCCCGAGGCCCGGCCTGCGAGGAAGGTCGACCCAGCGGGGACTCTTGTCGAGCTGCGCGTCGAGGTTGATCGCCGCGTTGATCATCGAGAGGTGCGTGAACGCCTGAGGGAAGTTGCCGAGCTGTTCTCCGGTCGGCCCGATCTCCTCGGCGAACAGGCCGAGGTGGTTCGAGTACGTCAACATCTTCTCGAACGTGAGGCGAGCGTCCTCGAGGCGGCCGGACCGAGCCAGCGCGTCGACGTACCAGAACGTACAGATCGAGAACGTCCCTTCGGAGCCGCGAAGGCCGTCCGGGGACGCGGCCGGGTCGTATCGATACACGAGGCTGTCCGAGACGAGCTCGCCGTCCATCGCCTCGAGCGTCGAGAGCCACCTCGGATCCGTTGGCGACACGAACGCGACGAGGGGCATCAGCAGGTTCGACGCATCGAGGACGTTCGCATCGTAGTGCTGGACGAACGCGGCTCGCTCCTTGCTCCAGCCGCGCTCCATGATCTGTTGGTAGATGCGGTCACGCTCGGCCGTCCAGCGTGGCACATCGGCCGGCCGGCCCAGCTCGCCGGCGATCCGGATCGCGCGATCAAAGGCTACCCAGGACATGAGCCGCCCGTACGTGAAATGCTTTCGGCCGCCGCGGGTCTCCCAGATCCCCTCCTCGGGCTGGTCCCAGTTGTCCGAGAGCCAATCGAGGATGACGCACAGATCGTTCCAGCCGTCATGCCCCATCGTGAGACCGCGACGCATCCCGAGGTATAGCGAGTCGACGGCTTCGCCGTAGATGTCGAGCTGAAGCTGATCCGTGGCGCCGTTGCCGATGTGCACCGGCGCGGAGTCGCGGTAGCCGCTCAGGTGATCGAGGATCTCTTCCTGGAGGTCCGGCGACCCGTCGATCCGGTACATGATCTTGAGTGGCCCGGAGTCGGTGCCAGCGCGTTCGCTCGCCCGATCACGCAGCCATCGAAGGAACGCCATCGCCTCCTCCGTGTATCCCAGCCCGAGCAGCGCGTAGACCGAGAACGAGGCGTCCCGCACCCACGTGAACCGGTAGTCCCAGTTCCGCTCGCCGCCGATCTGCTCAGGGAGGCTCGTCGTCGGCGCTGCGACGAGCGCTCCTGTCGGCGCGTACGTCATGAGCTTCAGCGTGATCGCCGACCGGTTGATCGACTCGCGCCACCGACCGGCGTAGGTCGAGCGAGCGAGCCAATCGCGCCAGAAACGAACCGTCTGGTTGAATGCAGCGAGAACCCGTTCCCCCGTTATCGACGGGTAGCCGACCTGCTTCGGTGAGGACTCGACCACGAACCCGCCGATCTGGCCGGCGTTCAGGCTCCATCGCGCTCGCACGTCGCTTCCGTCCACCTCCAACGGAACCGTCGACCCCAAGGCGAGGTCCAGGACGCTGGATCGGAACAGGACGCCGTTGTCCATCGTCGTCACATCGTGGGACGCGCGCCCGTAGTCGAAGCGGGGTTCGCAGTCCGCGACGAAGGCCATCTGTCCACGTACCACGCGGACCAGCCGGATCACCACGTGGTTGTCCGTCGCGAGTTCCGGGTCGTCCACGGGCATGAAATCGACGACCTCGCCCACGCCGTCAGGCGTCATGAACCGCGTGATGAGGATGGCGGTATCCGGGAAGTACAGCTGTTTCGTGACGTAGTCGACATGGTCGGGAGCGATCCGGAACCGGCCGCCGCGGTCGGCATCGAGCAACGAGGCGAAGACGCTCGGAGAGTCGAATCGCGGGACGCAGAACCAGTCGATCGTTCCGTCGGTAGAGACGAGTGCCGACGTCTGCAGATCTCCGATCAGCCCGTGTTCGGAGATGAGCGGGTACCTCTCCATCGACATCCCCCTTCTGCGAGCCGGTTTGGAAGCTCATCGTAGATCACCCGAATCAGAACGTGGGGGTCGCGGCCGGGGGAACGGTTGGACCCACGCGCGACATCCTCGATGATGTCAGTGTGTCGACGAAACCGGATCGATCCCCGACTGGGAGCCTCGATCTCGTCTTACCGACGGATGACCGGCGCCGAGACCTCGGAAGAAGGTCGCTGGCCGCCGGTCGGTTCGGTGGTTCGCGGCGAAGGTCGTCGCCGTCGCCCGTCGGGGGAGCCGCCGCCCTTGCCGCATCCCCCCTGGTGGCCGTGGGCGGTGGTGTTGCTGTTGAGCGTCATGGTCGTCGGCGCGATCCTCGGGTTGAGCTACGCCGGCAGCCCTCCGGAGGGAACGCTTCGGTGGTGGGCGGACCTCAGGACCGACCGGCTGGTGGACCTGTCGCGCGTGCTGAATCGCTTCGCCACGTCGACGGGGATCGTCGTGCTGCGGGTCGCGATGGCCATCGTGTTGGTCCGATACGGACGGCTTCGTCACCTCGTCGTCGCGATCGTCGCGATGTGGTTCGTCGACGTCGCCGTGACGCTCCTCCGGTTCGATCTGCCGGCGCCGGCCGTCGACGTGATCGTCCGGCCCACGAACGGCCAGTATTTCTTTCCGGCCGGTGCGATCGCGTCGCTCTCGGTCACATTCGGCGTGATGGTGATGTCTCTTGCCCCCTCCGGGCGACAACGGTGGATCGCGGGCGTGTCGGCCGCCGCCTTTGCGATCGTGGTCGTCTTAGCGAGGGCGGTGCTCGGGACGACGTACCCCCTCGCAGGCCTCTATTCGGTCTTGCTGGGGTTCGCCGTGGCCGTCGTCGCGTTCGGCTGGCTGGCGCCGGAGGCGTCCTTCCCAGTCTCCTACCGGCGCGGCGGCACCGGCGCGCACCTCGATCTCGCCGGCTCCCGGACCACCGCCGTGATCGACGCGATGCGCGACCAACTCGGGATCGAGGTGACCGCGGTGCGATCGTTCGGCGAAGAGGGATCGGGCGGTTCGACGCCGCTGCTGATGATCCGTGAGGGTGGCGGCCATGTCTTCGGCAAGATCCTCGCCAACAGCCACGTTCGGTCCGATCGCTGGTACCGCATCGTGCGCACGATCATGTACGGCCGGCTCGAGGATGAGACATCGTTCTCGTCGGTTCGCAAGCTGATCGCGTACGAGGACTACGCGCTGCGTCTGTTAGAAGACGACGGGTTCCGGGTGGCGCACTCATACGGGATCGTTGAGCTGACGCCGAACGAGGAATATCTCCTCGCCCAGGAGTTCTTCGAGAACGCCCAGACACTGGGACACGCCGAGGTGACTGACGACGTCGTCGACGAAGGGATGCAGCTCGTCCGTCGTCTCTGGGACGCGGGGCTCGCCCATCGGGACATCAAGCCGGCGAACCTCCTCGTCGTCGAGGGACATCTCCAGCTGATCGACGTCTCCGGCCTGGAGATCAGACCGTCACCCTGGCGACAGGCGGTCGACCTCGCGAACATGATGCTCGTGATGGCGCTTCGGAGCGACGCGGAACGCGTCTACCGTTGTGCGCTCTCGTACTTCACCCCGGAAGACGTCGGCGAAGCGTTCGCGGCCGCCAAGGGCATG
>VAXZ01000088.1 GCA_005885035.1 Actinomycetota bacterium | reverse complement strand
ACCGGTGCAAACGAACGTCGCGGTGATTTCCCGCCTCCCATCGCGCCTACGGGGGATGGCGCGCCGTGTGTCAGGCAAGCACGTGCGGCCCCTCGCGTCAACGAGAGGGGATCTGTGCCGGACATCGCTACAAGTTCCCTTGGCGTCGACGAACCCCGGCCGCTTTCCAGGCGGTCGGGGTCCGCCGCAGCATGGTCAGGAGACCCCGCAGAAGCCGGGGGTCACGTCCACGCGCTGTGATGCGCCGACCGGGATGATTTGTGTAGTGGTCCAATCGGCCTCCACGGTTCCCTCGTTCCGGGCGAGGATCGGCTCGCCGGGTGTCTCGAAGTACCCCTGGCCCGCCGAGACGTGCGTCACTCGGCAACCGGACCCGACGACCCCGGCCCGGTCGTAGAACGTCAGTTCGCCGGCCGTCACGGCGATGATGATCGGACCCGTGTGCATGTGCCAGCCGGACGAGAACGCCGCCTGACCGATGGTCGGGTCGGCGGGTTGCGCCGTGTTGCTGAACTGGGCGACCTCGACCTGATCCGTCGTGCGGAACTTGATCAACGGCGGCACATCGGCCTTGACGGTGTCGATGACGGTCACGTCGGCCAGGGTCGTCTTGGTGGAGACGCCGGCCGGTGGCGTCCCGGATGCGACCCCTCCCCACACCATTGCGCCGACGATCGCCGCTGCAACGAGCAGGAGTGCCCGCCTCGATACCGACCACTTCATCACGTGCTTCATGGGTTCCTCCCTCTGACGCGGAACGCTCGTTCTCGATCCGCTAGAGGGCGGGGAACGGGGCCAAGGGAAAAACATCCGGGGGGACACAGCTCTCAACGCCACGCTAAGCACGTTGCGACATCGGCGCAATAGCGATGAGCGATGAGCGAATCGTTCCTGCCCTTTCACCATGTCCAAGACAGAGGGTCACACAGGCCCGAGAAAAGTTCGTGCTCCGACATTCGAAGACGTACCCAGCCCCGCGTTGACACGTGCTAAGGAGAACGACTTGGCGCCTGTGGACATGAGCGCGAGGTCCCCTGCGGGCGGGATTCATTCTCGAGCCGCTCGAGAACCTATTCCGCGGTCCTCCCACTTTGAGGATGCCTCCCTCCGGAAGAACGCTAGATAGAGCCAGGAATCAGCTTGGTGCACGCGCGTCCTATCAGGGTGGGGTAGTCGTGGGAGAGGAGGTTCGAGATGGAACAGACCGCAGCGCAGCCTCGAGAGGCGGTGTCCGGTCGTCTGTTCGCGGTCGGTGCGATCGGCGGCCTCGCCGGGGGCCTCGGCATGGCGATGTGGCAGATGATCTATTCCGCGAGCAGGGGCGATGGGTTCTGGACGCCGCTGAACGTCTGCATGGCATCGTTCGTCTACCGGGCGGATGCCCGCATGATGGTCGGGGACATGATGATGCACCCGGGGATGTCGATGAACGAACCGGTCCAGGCGAGCCACCTGGTGGTCGGCGCGGCCTTGCATTTCGCGTTCTCGGCGGTGGTGGGGATCGCTTTCGCGCTGGTCCTCTGGGAACTCAGCCGCGCAGGGCTCGGCGGGGTCTTGGGTAACTACGTGGGCTACGTGGCTGCCTCGATCGCCGGTGGCGCGATCTTGTACTTCGTCATGTGGTACCTCGTGCTGCCGTGGGCGAACGCGGAGTTCAAGGAGCTCGCGTTGAAAGGCCCGTTCTTCGTCGCGCACCTCGTCTACGGCCTGGCCTTCGGGCTGCTCGCGTTCCCGCTCCTCGGACGGTCGACCCGAGCGACGAAGGTGTGACCTGAGCGGGGGGAGGGATCCGGCACGCCGGATCCCTCCCGATCGCGCGACTCATGCAGTGACCGGACACCGGAAGTCTGCAGCGGCAGTACGTGTGACGGTTACATCGCCTGTCTGTTGGGCGGCCATCACGGCCTCATCCGACGTGAGCACGTATGGGGTGACCCCGGCTCCGAACGTCACCGAGAACACCTGCCAGGCGCCTCCGTGGTAGGGCCCATCTCCCGGCGCCACGCCGGCGATACCTAGCTGACCGGCCGCGCCGTTCGTGACCGAGTAGAACGGGTCGGTCCCTTGCCCCGCGATCCCGACCGGCACGACGACGGTGCCGACGACCGCGCCATCGTGGAAGAGGTTTCCCTTCCCGGTCGAGGCGGAGGCCGGGACTGAGGCGCCGATCACGACCACCCCGACGATCATCGAAACTGCGAACGCCTTACTCATGCGGTCAGCCTCCTTCTCGGTCCGGGCGGACCCTCACCCAGATAGACGTCAAGAAGGCCGGTCGATTCCCTCCCCGCGGGAGGTCCCGTTAGCTTTAGCTGGGTGTCGGCTCCGTGACGAGCCCGCGCTGCACGAGGCCCACGAGCGACGGATCCTGCGCGATGACGAGGTAGTTCATCGGGCGATCGCCGCAGACAAGGGTCATCCCATCGGACTGCGCCGTCCAGCCGTTCACGCCGACCACAAGGCGGGATGCGTCGTGCGCGACCGGGAAAGGGATAGCGGAGGTAAACAGCAGCACCGCCTCACCGGCCGTGTTCCGGTACATGAACGCATCGGACGTGAGCCCGGCGAGATCAACCAGCTCTCCCATCACCAGTTGCAGTCCCTGGCTCGAAAGGTTGGGAGCCGGCAGTTCCGAGGGCCCACGTGTCGCAAGCGTTTCCGTGCGCGCCGCGGTAAGCGCGGCCGCGATCGGTGGCGGCTGGTGGCGTGAGCGGACCTGCGCCGCGCCGAAGATCGAGAACGCGAGAACGGAAACGACTGCCGCCACCAGCGCGAGGCGTCGCGGAAGGCGACGGGGAACCGGGGCGACGGAGATCGAAGCACGGATATCGTCGCGGAGCCCCGGTGGTGCGATCTCGCGGGACGCCTCGACCATGCCGCGTCCATCCCGACCGAGCGAGACCTCGCGCCAACAATCGTCGCACCTGAGGAGATGGGCCTCGAAACGTCTGCGGTCCGTTGACCGCATCTCGCCGCTCACGTAGAGGGCCGCGTCGCGCTCGGGGTCGTGGGTGCGCCGGCCGATCACGCTTCTCTCCCCTTCACCTGGTCACCGAGGAGCCTCGCGAGCGAGCGTCGCCCGCGGTGCAGGCGCGACAGTACCGTCCCCCGCGGAGTTCCCATCGCCTGAGCCGCTTCGCGGGTGGAGAGGCCAGCGATGTCGACGAGCGCGAGTGCCACGCGCTGCCCCTCCTTGAGTGCCCACATCGCTCGGCGGAGCGCCGCGGCATCGAGGGAGGCCAGGGCCTCTCGCTCGGGGTCCGAGGGGTCGGCCACCGCCTGTGCGAGCTCCATCGGCACCTCCTGAGGTCTCCGAGAGTCGCGCCGGTATCGTGAGCGGGCGAGGTTCAGACATATGGTCGCGAGCCATGGCTCCACGCGGGCAGGCTTGCGACCCTTCACCCACGCCGCGAACGCCGCGAGGTAGGTGTCCTGCACGAGGTCCTGGGCGTCCTCCACGCTCGGCACCATCCGGCGCGCGATGTTGTAGACGAGGTCCATCGCACCCATCGTCGAACTCAGGAACTCTTCGCGGGGATCCACCTTCGCTCCGACCCTTCGGACGGACCCAATCAGCTTCGGACGTCCGCGCCCCGAGTCCGATTCCCTCTCATGTGGGACAGATCCGCGCGGACCGCGATCGGGACCTTACGCTCCCGCCCCCACCATGCGGTTCGTGCCCGCGGCCGCATCAAGGACGGAAGTCTAGGAGTCACTGGGTCCCGGTTCGTGGCCGTTCCCGCTCTCTGCCCTCTCTCCCTCCGCATCAAGGGGATCAGGTGACCGACTCCGCGGTGCGTGAGTGGCCCTCGCGCTCCTTCACCAGGCGTTCGCCGTCGTCGCGGTTCACGACCCGAGGAGTCGTCCCTTCTCCGACGTAACGAGGATCGCCTTCACACCGGCAGCCCGCATCCGCTCGACCAAGTCCCTGAGTTCCTCACGGGGACGAACCGTCGCGGGACCGAGCTGCATGAACTCCCCGACCCTAACGTCGTCGTCCTCGGCTAGGTCCTTCCATCGAACGCGTCCGACGACGATCGCGTGATCGTTCGTGACCGCGCAGATCGCGTCCGGGCCGGGTTCCAGTTCAGCCCGCACCTGTCCGGCGCGCGTCTCTGGTCGGCAGGTCGCCGTAGCAGGGCGAAGGACCTGGTGTCCAGCGACGAGCAGGAACGGACCGGTTCCCTCGGTAGGCAGGCCTCGCTCGATCCAAGCGGTCTTCCCACCGACGAAGTCGTACGTCCGCTCGAACCCGAGCTCTTCGAGCCGCCACGCGGCCCGCGGACTCATCAGGCCGCGCACAGTCCCGATAGGTTCCTCCTGATCGCCGAGGAGGAGAACACCGGCA
>VAXZ01000065.1 GCA_005885035.1 Actinomycetota bacterium | reverse complement strand
GTCTGCATGGCGCCCAGGATGCCCGCGAGCGGACCCTTCAGGTCGTGCGAGACCGCGTGGAGAAGGGTGTTCTTCATGTCGTTCTGCGCGCGCAGGTCGTCCGAGACCTCCTCCTGGGATTCCAGCTGCGATCGCTGGCGTTTCGCATGGTCGCGGATGATCGCCAGCAGCCAGACGACGAACAGGAACACCGCGTACCACACGAGCGCGTTCCACGACGGCACGAGGACGTTCGTCTCGACCGACCGGACATGGGCGAGTTGCATCGCGACGGCGGCGAGGCCGGCCACCAGGAATCCCCACGCCCGGCCGAGGTTCCAGGTCGCGATCAGGATGGGAAGCACGTAGAAGGGCGCGATCGAGATGTTGGGGCCGATCAGGGAGTCGGCGACGCCGACACCGACGACGAACAGGACGGCCACCGCCAAGACGTACGCGGGCGGCCGCCCCGAAAGGAACGCTTCGAGAGGAAGCGCCCGCCTGTCGCGGTCATCGAGGTCCACGGTTGAGTCCTCGGCGGACCACCCATCTACCTTGAGTTTGGTAGGTGGTAAGCCCGTTGCTCGATGGGTCATTCGTCCGACAGGAGCGCCCGGAGCGCGCGGAACGCCCTCCCGCGATGGCTGATCCGATCCTTCTCGTCCGGCTCGAGCTCCGCCATCGTCCGGTCCCAGCCGACGGGCACGAAGATCGGGTCGTACCCGAAGCCCCCGTTCCCCCGGGGTCTAGTGGTAAGGGTTCCCTCGCAAAGACCCTCCGCGGATACGAGCCCGCCCCCCGGCGCAACCGACGCGGCCACGCACCGGTAGCGAGCCGTGAGGCCGGCTGCAGGTATGCCCCTGATCGAGCGGATCAGCTCTGCGAGGTTCCGTTCGTCCGTCGCGTCCGGTCCCGCGAACCGAGCGCTCCGGGGCCCCGGCCGACCTCCGAGCGCATCCACCTCGATGCCGGAGTCGTCCGCGAGGGCGGGGATCCCCAGGGCGTCGGCCACGGCGCGAGCCTTGAGCGAGGCGTTGTCCAGGTATGTATCCCCGATCTCATCGACGTCGGGGAAGGTGCCCGGGTCGCGATCGCGGATCGTGACCCACTCCACAGACCAGTCCGAGCAGATCCGCGTGATCTCGACGAGCTTGTGCTCGTTCTTGGTCGCGAGGGCGATCCGTCGCGGGGGCGCCATCCGGCTTCAGATACCGAGCGCCTCGGCCTGGATCTTCGTGAGCTCCGCGATCCCCGCCGCGGCGAGATCGAGCAACTCGTCCAGCTGGCGCCGAGAGAAGGGTGAGCCTTCCGCGGTTCCCTGAACCTCGACGAGCGCCCCGCCGCCAGTCATCACGATGTTGCAGTCAACCTCCGCCCCTGCGTCCTCCTCGTAGCAGAGGTCGAGACGGGGCTCTCCCTCAACGAGACCCACCGAGACCGCCGCCACCGAATCCTTCAACACCTCGGCAGGTGGCGGACCATCGATCAGGCTGCGGAGCGCGAGGGCGAGGGCGATGTAGCCGCCCGTGATGGACGCCGTCCTCGTTCCCGCGTCGGCGAGCAAGACATCACAGTCGACCGTCACGGTGCGCTCGCCGAGGCGTTCGAGTTCGGTGACGCTCCTGAGCGCCCTGCCGATCAGACGCTGGATCTCTTGCGTTCGACCGCCAGGACGTCCCCGGTTCACCTCCCGGCCGGACCGTTCGAGGGTCGACGCGGGCAGCATCGAGTATTCGCCCGTGACCCACCCGCGGCCGGTTCCTCGGAGCCATCGCGGCACGTCCTCCGACACCGTGGCCGCACACAGGACGCGGGTCTTGCCCATGGAGAACAGGACGGACCCGTTCGCCCACTCCTGGTAGCCCAGCTCGTAGGTGACCGGACGGAGCTCCCCGGCCGCGCGGCCGTCGGGACGGGTCACCTTCCGACCTCCCAGACCGCGTCGCGCGTCGCGACGTCGATCGGACCATCGAACAAACCGGCCGCTTGTTCGAGCGACACGCCGGGATCGAGCGCCGGGGTGAGGTGCGTCAGCACCAGCCGGCGCACGCCGGCTCGGGCCGCGTGCTCGGCCGCCTGCTCCGCGCTCAGATGGAAGAAGGTGTGGTCCATCGGGTCCTGGTAGGTCGCCTCGCACAGGAACAGGTCGGCACCGCGTGCGAGCTCGATGGCTTCCTCGCAGGGGCCCGTGTCACCGGTGTACGCGAGCGTGTGCCCCTCCGCTTGGATCCTGTACCCCAGTGAGTACACGCCGATGTGGGTCATCTCGAAAGAGGTCACGCGGAAGGGTCCGATCTCGACCACGCGACCCGCTTCCAGATGATCGAACGCGTACGCCTCCGCCATCACGTTCCGGCCGTTCTCGGAGACGAGCAACGCGGCCAGATCCATGAACCCGGTCGGTGAGTAGAACGGGAGGCCCGGCTCCCCGAGGTCCCCGTAATGGCGAGCGTAGAACGCCGGGATGACGTCGAGGAAATGGTCCGCGTGGCCGTGCGTGATCAGCACCGCGTCGATGTCGCTGGGCGGCACGTGCTCCTGCAGTCGAGCGAAGGTGCCGGTACCCGCGTCGAGCCAGAGATTGAACGACCCGCTGGTCACGAGGTAACCGCTGCACTCCCCCGCCGTTCCCGGCCACGTTCCGTGGGAACCCAAGACCGAGAGCCTCACGCGCGACCCCCAGCTTCGATGTGGACGGCCTTCACGTGCGCAAGCTCCCGTCCCAGGAAGAGCTCCGCATGGTCGCGGAACGGCCCGGCGTCTCCGGTCGTGAGGAACTCGTGGTGCGGAGGATCCGGCTCCTCCCGGAGACCGCCGGCACGCAGCAGCTCAGCGTAGACATCCTTCGCCGTCTCCTCTGCGGACGACACCAGGACGACGTTGGGGCCGAGCTCCAGCTGGAGCAGTCCCGAGAGCAACGGGTAGTGCGTGCAGCCCAAGATCAATGTGTCGATCCCTTCCTCTTTCAGCGGTGCAAGATAACTGCGCGCGGCCGTCCGCAACCCTTCCGACGTGGTGTCGCCCCGTTCGACGTGTTCGACGAAGACCGGGCAGGCCGCGGCGTGCAGCTCGACCGTCGACCCCACCGCGCGTTGGTAGGCGCCCGTGAGGATCGTCGCCGACGTACCGATCACGCCGACCACACCCTTCCGGGTCGCGCGGATCGCGGCGCGTGCGCCCGGGTTGATCACGCCGACGACCGGCACTCCGTGGGCGGCCGCGATGTCGCCGATCGCGGAGACCTCGATCGAGTTGCAGGCCACCACCAGCAGCTTCACATCGCGCTCCACGAGGGCCGCCGCGATCTCCATCGCGTACCCGCGGATCTCCTCCACCGGTCGGGGGCCGTAGGGGAAATGGGCCGAATCCCCGACGTAGATCAGCGATTCATTGGGGAGGAGATCGAGGACCGCCCGCGCCACCGTGAGACCGCCAACGCCTGAGTCGAACACACCGATCGGCCGGCTATCGGACACGGGCTACCACCACAAGGACTCCTCGACCCCCCGCTCCGCGGCCGACAGGTCGTCCGCCCATGCGTGCGTCGACAGGTACTTCCACCCGCCGTCCGGGAGCAGACACACGATGTCGCCATCGTCGAGCTCCTGGGAGATGCGCTGCGCGACGTGGATCACCGCGCCGCTGCTGATCCCCGCGAAGATCCCCTCGCGCGCCGTGAGCTCCCTCGTCGCGCGCAGGGAGTCGGCCGCGTTCACCAGGAACTTCCGGTCGATCTGCTCGGGATCGAAGATCGGCGGGATGAACCCTTCATCGAGCGAACGGAGACCATAGACCAGGTCGCCCAGCTCGGGTTCGGCGGCGACGACCTTGATCTGCTCGTTGTGGGCGTGGAGCCCGCGACCCACACCCGTCAGGGTCCCGCCGGTCCCCATCCCGGCGACGAAGTGCGAGACAGCCGGAAGATCGCGGATGATCTCCTGCGCCGTCCCCTTCTCGTGAGCGTCTGGGTTAGCAGGGTTCCCGTACTGGAACGGCATGTAGTACCGCTCGTCGGCGGCGAGCGCGCGCGCCACCTCGATCGAGCCGTTCGTTCCCTTCGAACCGTCCGACAACACGATCTCGGCGCCGAAGAGGCGAAGGAGACCGATCCGCTCCTCGCTCGCGTTGTCCGGGATCACGACGGTGAGCCTGTACCCCTTGCGTCGTGCCACCATCGCGAGCGCGATGCCGGTGTTCCCAGAGGTGGGCTCGAGGATCGTCCGCTCGGGCGTCAGCTCGCCCGAGGCCTCCGCCGCCTCCACCATGGCGAGCGCGATCCGATCCTTCGTCGAGCCGGTGGGGTTCTGACCCTCGAGCTTCGCCCAGATGCGGACGCCCGGCGCGGAGGACATCCGAGGGGTGCCGACGAGCGGGGTGTCCCCGATGGCATCAAGGATCGAGTCATAGCGCACGGTCCGGGATTATCTCAGCGCGCGGCCCGCAGCCGTTGCGTGGCCGCGACGAACGGCGGCGCTCAACCCAAGACCCACCACGGCGTATCGATCGTGGTCAAGCCTGGATCGACGGCGTCGTCGTACAGGAGCCTGGCGGCTCGATGACCGGCGTCGCTCAGCATCCACATCCGGGTGAGACCCGCGGCGCGACCGTCCTCGGCGAACATATCCAGGAGCTGCTTGCCGACCTTCGTCGCTCGCACCGCCTCCGCCACCTGGAGGCCGGCGAGGAGCAGGAGCTGGCCGCCATCGGGCTGCGTGACGGCGGAGCCCCATGCGAAGCCCACCACCGTCTCGCCGTCGGATGCGACGTACGCGAAGCCGCGCCCGTCGGCCAGGAACGCGGGGTTGGGGCGGCGCTCGAAGCCGCGGAAGGCACGCACCGCGGCTTCGAGCGCCACCCCATCGTTGGGCCCGAGCCTTCGGATCTCCACACGTGGAGCTTGCTCCAACCACGGCGGTCTGCGCCAGGCTGGATCAGGCGGGCAGGATCACGTCGCCCGTCGGACGGTCGACGACCACGGTGATCGACTCGAGCGGGGTTACGGGTCGGCCCGGCGATCGGGGCGGTCGTTGGAACCGGAGGAGGCGTTGATCCACCGGGTCCGATCATTGTTCCTGTGGGGTGGCGTGGCGGCACTCGCGGCCACGCTCCTCGCGGGGTGGTGGTGGGCGGGTCGGGCGCTCCGCCCCGTGGAGGAGTCCTACGAGGCCCAGGCCGGTCTCGCCGCCGACGCTCCCATGAGCTGAGGACGCCGCTCGCGTACATCCGCGCCGGGGTCGAGACGCTCACCCAGCACGATCCGGCCTTGGGGGCCGACGTGCTCTCCGAGGTCGACCACCTGACCGGTCTTTCCCAGCGGCTCCTCCAACTGGCTCGGGCCGACCGTGGCCAACTCCAGCTGGACCGGACCCCGATCGACCTCGCGGCCACGTGCAGATCGGCCGTCCATCGGAGCGGCGTCGCGCACGGCAACCGCCTCAGCTCGCACGGCGCCGATCCCCTTGATCGTCCCGGCCGACCGCATCGCGCTGGAAGCGGTCCTCGACGCCGTGCTCGAGAACGTCGTCCGACACGGCGGCGGCGAGGCGGAGATCCGCTGGGACCTCGACGGCGCGCACGAAGCCGTGGTGACGATCGAGGATCACGGGCCGGGGATGCCGGGCGAGGCGCATCACCGCGCGTTCGAGCGCTTCTTCCGTGCCGATCCGTCGCGAACCACGGATACGGGCGGCGCCGGCCTCGGTCTTGCCCTGGCTCGCGCCCTGGTCGAGGCGCAGCGCGGCAGGATGTGGCTCGAGCCCACGCCCGGGGGCGGCCTCACCGCTTCGATCGCCCTTCCCCTGTCGTGAACCGCCTCCGATGCCCGGCGGCCCGTGCCCTCATCGCCATGGGAGCGCGGCGCGGTCCGTCCAGTAGCGCTCCGGCGGCTGCGCGAACGCGTCCATCTCCGAGAGCGCGTCAGCAGGAAGCGTGAGGTCGACCGCCACAGCGTTGCTCCGGACCTGATCAACCGTCACCGCGCCCGACAGGACGACGTCGACCCACGGATGGGCGAGGGCGGCCGCGAGCGCGACCCTATCCGGAGTCGTCCCGAGCCGGCCGGCGATGCGGACGAGCGGGCCCTCGGGCGCCGCCAGCCGCCCGTTCGCCATCGCCTCTTTGATCAGGACGCCGCGCCCTTCGGCATGAGCCTCGGCTAACGCGGGACCGGCCGAGGGCTCCAAGACGTTCCACGTCGACTGAACGGTCGAGAAGAGCGGCTCGCCGTCGACACGCTCTTGGATCCCGCGAGCGATCGCCTCGGCTTGCTTCGGACCACTGGTGGAGAACCCGAGGAACAGGCCTGACTCCCGGAGCGAGCGGAGCTCCTCGAGCACTTCGTGATCGTCGAACACACCGCTCTCGATCGTGGCGGAATGGATCTGATAGAGCGAAAGGCGGTCGCCGAGCAGCCGCCGCGACTCCGCGATCTGTCGTCGGAGCGCATCGACGGAGAGATCCTTCACTTCCTGGACGTCCGCATCCACGCGCCATCCGCCGACGTAGGTGTACCCCCACTTGGATCCCACGAGGACGTCCGGCGGGTCGCGTACCTCGAGCCACGCGCCGAGGAACGCTTCCGCATCACCGTAGGACCGCGCGACGTCCAGGTATCGGATGCCGGCGGCGTAGGCCGCGTCGAGGACCTCGCGACACCGAGCCTCCATCGTCGTGCGGGTCCGTTCCTTCCCAAGGTCGCACTCTCGCCCGACGTCGATGTACACGGGACGGCCCAGCGCGGCGAGGCCGAGCCCGATCCGAGAGGCCGCGAGCCCGGTCTCGCCGAGCGGACGGCGCAACATCTCCGTCCTTACGGAGCGCCGCCCGCGACGGCCGGAAGGATCGACACGACGTCCCTGTCCGCGACGGCGGTCTCGAGCGAGCCCAAGTAGCGCACATCCTCGTCGTTCACGTAGACGTTGATGAAGCGATGTAGTCCGCCACCGTCGGCGAGTACGTTCTTCGTGACGCCCGGGTACCGCGATTCGAGATCCTTCAGGACCTCGCCGAGCGTGGCACCTTCGGCGGTCACCCTCGCCTGGTCATCGGCGAACTTGCGGAGGATCGTGGGGAGCTTGACGGTCACGGGCATCGGGTTCAGCAACTCCTCATATGGGTCGGGCGGGGACGCCGCAGAACTGCTCGTAATCGATCAGCCCCGTGATGGTCGGCTCTTTGCCACAAACGGGGCAGTCGGCGTCCCAGCGGATCTTCATCTCTTGGAAGTCCATATGCAGAGCGTCGTACAGGAGGAGGCGTCCCTCGAGCGTATCGCCCTCCCCCGTCGCGATCTTGATCGCCTCGGTCGCTTGGATCGAGCCGATCACACCCGGAAGGACCCCGAACACGCCACCCTCGGCGCAGCTCGGGACGGTGCCCGGTGGCGGCGGGGCCGGGAACAGGCATCGGTAACAGGGGGTCTCCTGCCCCGGCATGAAGACCGTGGCCTGGCCCTCGAACTGGTAGATCGAGCCGTAGACGAGCGGCTTGCCCATGAACTGCGTCGCATCGTTGACGAGGTTCGATCGTGGGGTTGATCGCTCGGAGGTGCTCGACTGCCGAGTCGACCTTCGAGCGGCCGACGTCGGCGGTGGTGTGGAGGATCTGGCGTTGCAGGTTGGTCACGTCGACCCGGTCGAAGTCCACGATGCCGAGCTTGCCGATGCCGGCGGCCGCCAGATACATCGCGACCGGGGAGCCGAGTCCGCCGGCGCCGATCACCAACACCGAGCTGTCGAGCAGCTTCCGCTGACCCCTGCCGCCGATGTTCGGCAGGATGATATGGCGCGAGTAGCGCTGCACCTGGTCCTCGGTGAAGCGCGGAGGCGTCGACCCGTTCATGCGATCGAGAGCTCCTCCTCCGTGATCACGCCGTCGCGGATCCAGAACGAACGGGCGATCGGATCGGTCCGGTCCGCGAGCGACACGACGATGTATCGAGCCTCGGGGTAGAACGCGAGCCGCGTGTCCGTCTCGCTCGGGTAGGCATCCGAGTGCGTGTGCGAGTGGTAGATCGCCCAGAGGTCCCACCCCCGCTCGTCGAGCTCATCGAAGACCTTCAGTTGCTCCTTGCCGTCGAGTCGATACGTCGCCGGGCTCGCGTCGGCATTCGTCATGGGGAAGACCCTCGCCGGGACGCCATCCTCCGCCGCGATCAGACCGCAGCATTCGTTCGGGAACTCTCGGAGCCCCTGTTCCACGATCTCTTTGTAGAGGACACCGTCCAGCTCGGACACCATCATCTCCGGAAGGTCGCCGCCAGGCGCAGCCGCCTGTTGCAGGTGCAAATGCTACCAGTGGGTCGGTTATTCCCGGACGCGTCCGGTCACGCTGACGGAGCCCGGGGACCCGGCCACGACCTCGCCGATCTCGGTGAACAGCCTCGTGGACGGGCTCCCGTTCGCTGCGACCAGGAGTCCTCCGCTCGTTTGCGCATCGGCCAGCACGATCTGTTCGGGCGTGGTGAGGTCCCCCCACGCCGTGACCTCCTGCAGCCACGCGTGGTTCCGTTTGGTCCCGCCCGCGACGATGTCGCGACGCGCCAGGTCGAGAACGGATGGCAGCAGCGGCACGGAGCCCGCGTCCACGATCGCGGCGCACCCGCTCGCTTCGAGCATCTTCCGGAGGTGCCCCAGCAGACCGAAGCCGGTGACGTCGGTGGCCGCCGCGGCGCCGGCCGAGACCATCGCGGCGGCCGCGTCCGCGTTGAGCGCCGTCATCGTGTCCACGGCGAGCCGGACGTGTTGTTCGTCCGTCTGGCCGCGCTTGATCGCCGTCGTGATGAGCCCGGTGCCGATCGGTTTGGAGAGGTACAGATGCATCCCCGGCCGGGCGGTGGAGTTCCGCACGATCGCGGTCGCATCCACGAAGCCGATGGCCACCATCCCGAACAGCGGCTCTCTCTCGGTGGTGATCGTGTGTCCGCCGACGACACTCGCACCGGCACTGACGGCGACCTCGCGAGCGCCGGCCAGGACATCGGCGAGCAGCTCGAGCGGAAGCTCGTCGACCGGCCATCCGGCGACGTTCAGGGCGAGCCGCGGGGTCCCGCCCATCGCGTACACGTCGCTGAGCGCGTTGGCGGCCGCGATGCGGCCCCAGTCGCGCGGGTCGTCGACCAGGGGCGTGAAGAAGTCGAGGGTGAGCACCAGCCCGGTGCCATCGGCGAGCCGGTACACGGCCGCGTCATCACCGGTCTCCTCCGAGACGAGGACGTCCTGCGGCTTCGTGGTCGGGCCGAGGAGATCGAGCACCCGAGTGAGGTCGCGGGGCCCGAGCTTGCATGCGCAGCCGGCGCCGTGGCTGAACGAGGTGAGCCGAAGCGCCTGCACCATGATCAGATCAGATCCGTTCCCATCGCGTGGAAACCTCCGTCGACGTGCACGAGCTCACCCGTGATCCCGGATGACAGGTCCGAGAGCAGGAACGCGACGGCGTTGCCGACCGGGGTCGGATCCTCTACGTCCCACCCGAGCGGCGCGCGGCGCGCCCATGAGCCGCTGATCTGGTCGAACCCGGGGATGCCCTTGCCCGCCATCGTCTTGATCGGGCCCGCGCTCACCGCGTTGACCCGGATCCCCTTCGGGCCCAGATCGCGCGCGAGGTAGCGCGTGACGGCCTCGAGGCCGGCCTTGGCGACGCCCATCCAGTCGTAGATCGGCCAGGCCACGGTTGCATCGAAGTCGAGCGACACGATCGCGCCCCCTTCTTCCATGGAGGGCAGCATGCCGACCGTGAGCGCTTTCAGCGAGAACGCGCTGGTCTGCACGGCCGTCGCGACGCTTTCCCAAGGGGTGTGGAGGAAATTCCCCCCCAAGGCATCTTGGGGAGCGAACGCGATCGCGTGGAGGAACCCGTCGAGCCGCCCCCATCGCCGGCGGAGCTCGCCAGACACCGCGGCGATCTGTTCGTCGGAGTTGGCGTCCATCTCCAGCACGTCCGGAGTGCTGGGGAGCCTCTTGGCCGTCTTCTGGGTGAGGCTGACCGTGCGCCCGAAATTCGTCAGGACGATCTCGGCGCCCTGCTCCTGGGCAGCCTTCGCGGCCGCGAACGCGATCGATTGCGGCGTGAGCACGCCGGTGATCAGCAGCTTCTTCCCCTCCAGCAGCATCCGTTGCTCCTATCCGGCGTTCGTCGCCTTCCAGGTCACGTTGCCGTGGTCGTCGGTCTGCGTGACCTGGATGGTGATGGTCTTGCCCTCAGCACTCGTCGCGGTGCACTGGAAGATCGCGCCCGCCTGCGCTGGCTCATCATCGGGGCAATCCACGGTGATCCCGTGCGCGCCGAGCTGCTGCTCGATCTTCGCGCGAAGCGTCTCCTCCAAGTCGTTCGCATCGAGGGTCTTCGTGCGGCTGCACGCGCCGACCAACGCGAGCGAGGCGAGCACGACCACCACGCTCCGCTTGTGCACGCCCCATGCCCTTTCCGGTCGAGGCTCGGTCGACGGCGGGCCCGAGCCTAGCCCTCCACAGGTAGCATCGGCCACCATGGACCTCGGGATCGACGGCAAGGTAGCGCTGGTCACCGCCGCGTCGAGAGGTCTCGGCCGCGGCACGGCGGCCGCGCTCGCGGCGGAGGGCTGCCGTGTCGCGATCTGCGCCCGCGATCCCGATCGGCTCGCCGCGACCGCGACCGAGCTCTCGGGCGACATCCTCGCTCTCCCCGCAGACGTCACCGAGCCCGCCGCGCCGCAGCGGCTCGTCGACGCCACGGTCGAACGGTTCGGACGTTTGGACATCCTCGTCGCCAACGCCGGCGGTCCGCCACGCGCTCGCGCGCTCGAGGTCACCGACGAGGGGATGGTCGACGCGGTGAACGCGAACATGCTCGCCTCGATCAGGCTGGTCCAGGCCTCGCTCCCCCACCTGCGTTCGGAAGGGTGGGGCCGGATCGTGCTCATCACTTCGCAAGCGGTCAAGCAACCGATCCCCGACCTCGCGTACTCGAACGCCGCGCGAACCGGTCTGTGGGCATGGGCGAAGACCGCGGCGGAGGATCTGATCGACGACGGGATCACGCTGAACCTCCTCTGTCCGGGGCTCCACGCCACCGATCGCGTCACGCAGCTGGGGCACCAGGGACGCCTGGGCGACCCCGGGGACTTCGGGCGGGTTGCCGCGTTCCTGTGTTCGGGCCACGTCGGTTTCCTGTCCGGCGCGGCCATCCAGGTCGATGGCGCGGGTACGCTGGGGCTCTTGTGATGCACGAGAGGGGATATCGGTGATGGCCAGCCAGCAGGTCCGCGACCTCGTGGATCACTATTGGGAAGGGCTCCTCGAGCGGGATCCGCTGATGGGCACCTTCATCGGCGACGAGCGCTACGACGACCGGCTCCCGGACCTCGGTGCGGACGGCCGCGCCGCCGAAGAGACGGCCTGCCGGCAGGCATTGGAGGCGTTGGCCGGGATCGATCCGGACACGCTCGACGACTCGGACCGAGCCGATGTCGATGTGATGCGAGCCATCTGCGAGCGCTCGCTCGCTCGGATCGAGCAACGGATCGACCGGTTCGAGGTCGTGAACCACATGCACGGAGCGGGCACGATGCTCGCCCAGGTGGCCTCCCTCCAGCGAGCCGACACGCCCGATCGCGTCGATCGGTACGAGGCCCGGCTCCGCGCGTTCCCCACGATGCTGGACGCCGCGATCGAGATCGCGCGGGAGGCGGTGGCGACGGGCGTCGTCACGCCCCGGATCGTCGCCGAGCGCGCGCTCGCACAGCTCGATCGGATCCTGGCACTTGCACCGGAGGATTCACCGGCGATGCTCCCCTTGGGTGACGATGCGGTGGTCAAGGAGCGGATCGCGGCCACGGTCCGCGAGGTCCTGTACCCGGCCCATGCGCGCTTCCGCGACGTCGTGCGCGAGGAGTACCTCCCCGCGTCCACGCAGACGATCGGCATGTCCGCGCTCCCCGGCGGTGCCGAGATGTACGCGGCCGAGGTTCTCGGCTGGACCAGCCTCGATCTCGATCCGAAGACCGTCCATGAGCTCGGGGTGGAGCGGTTCGAGCAGATCCAGACCGAGCGGGATGTCGTGGCGGCGGAGCTCGGGTTCCCCACACCAGCGGCGGCGATCGCGGATCGGACCGCTCGCGGGGAGAACACGCTTCCGAGCCCTGAAGCCTTGGTCGCGATGGCGGAGGATCAGGTCCGCCGCAGCTGGGAGATCGCTCCGAGCTTCTTCGGCAGGCTCCCGCGCGCCAACTGCCAGGTCCGCAGGGTCGAGGAGTTCCGAGAGGCCGACGAGCCCTTCGCGTTCTACAACCCGCCGACGGAAGACGGCTCACGTCCGGGGATCTATTACATCAACGCGTACGACCTCTCGGATCGCGCCCTGCACCACGTCGCTTCCGTCACGTACCACGAGGCGAACCCCGGGCACCATTTCCAGATCGCCCTCGAACAGGAGACCGCCGGGCGCTCGGCGCTCCGTCGCTTCGGCGGCGCGTTCGCGGGGAGCGCGTACTGCGAGGGCTGGGGCCTGTACTCCGAGCGACTCGCGGACGAGATGGGCCTCTACCTGGACGGGTGGGAGCGGCTCGGGATGCTCGACAACCAGGCGCATCGAGCGGCGAGACTGATCACCGACACGGGGATCCACATGCTGGGATGGACCCGCGAGGCATCCATCGCGAAGCTCGAGGACGCCGGGCAGACCCACACCGATGCCGCGATCGAGGTCGACCGCTACATCGGGATGCCGGGGCAAGCGCTCTGCTACATGGTCGGGATGATCGAGATCGAGAAGGCCCGCGAAGCCACGCGGGAGCGGGAGGGCGCCGCCTTCTCGCTGCGCGAGTTCCACGATCGCGTCCTGGCGATCGGGCAGCTGCCACTGCCCTCGTTCCGGCGCGCCTTCGGCACGTCCTGATCACTCGGCGGCGCGCCAGGCTTCGCGGATCCGGACCCGGCCACGTGTCCGCAGCACCGCACCCGAATACAGCCGGGCGGCGAAGGGCACCAGGAGGACGGTCGAGCCGACGAGCGCGACCAACGACACCACGATCTGCCAGGCGGGCGCCGCGCCCAGGACGATCCTCACGGGCATCGCGAGCGCAGAGGATGTGGGGAGGATCGACGCGATCACCTGCAGGCGCCCGTTCGGATCCTGCAACGCCCCGATCGAGATGAAGAACGAGACGAGGATCGTCAGGTTGATCGGGACGATCACGTTCTGGAGCTCCTCCATCCGCGTCACCAACGATCCGGCCGCAGCGAACAGCGTCGCGTAGAACGCGAAGCCGAGGATGAACCAGCCGATCACGAGCCCGGCCGCCCCGAACGCGCTCGACGACACGTCGATGGCGTTCGTCGCGAAGGCGAGCCCGATCGCGAACGATGAGATCACGATCAGCTGCGCCAACCCGAGCGTACCGATCCCGATGATCTTCCCCAGCAGGAGCTGCTTCGGACGGATCGCCGAGAGCAGCATCTCGACGACCCGCGAGGCCTTCTCTTCGATCACGCCGCTCGCGACCCAGATCCCGTACCCGAAGAGCTGCCCGTAGAGCAGGAGCACGCCGACGAACGCGACGGCTGCGTTCTCGCTGCGGTGAGGCGGAGCCGGCTGCAGGACGGCGAGTGTCAGGGGCGTCGGGTCGTTCGCAGCGTCGCGTTCTTCCTGCGGTACGTGGTGCCGGTCCAGCAGCGCCGTCACGGCAACGTTCCGCGCGGACGCCTGCACGAGGCTCGAGAGCACGTCGGGGATGTCGGTGAAACCGATCAACTGGTTGTCGACGACGACCGCATCCACCGAGCCATCCCGAAGCGCTGCGTTCGCGGCCGCCTGGTCGGGGAAGGCGTGTACCTGGATCGGGATCGGAGGCTGTGCGTCGTGGCCGAGCTGTGACGCACCCGTCGCGATGGATGACGAGCCCACGGAGCCGAGGTCGAACGACGGTCCCGAGCCGACCGCGCTCGAGGCGCGAGCCAGGACGAGGATCGAGATCACGGCGATGTTGATCAGCGTGGAGATCAAGAAGCTCCGCTCGCGGATCCTCACCCAGAAGTCGCGACGCGCCACGAGTCGCCAGGTGCCGCGGTCGGTCGGCACCGAGCTCATTCCGCGACCACCTCGCGGAAGAGCTCGGAGAGGGATGGACGCACCGGTCCGAACGCCGCGACGTCGCCCTCGGCCCGGGCCAGATCCAGGATGCGCTGCGGATCCGCGTCGCCGTCCAGCTCCAGGACGACCGCCCCGTCGTCCCGCGCCGCGAGCGAGACGCCGGGCACGACCTCCCACCATCCATCCGTCGCGGCGGGAACCTCGATCCGCCAGAGGTTGCGCGCCCGCATCGCTCGGAGCTCACGGATCGATCCCCGCGCGACGATGCGCCCACGATCGATCAACACCACCTCATCGCAGAGCCGTTCGACCAGCTCCAGCTGATGGCTCGAGAAGACGACCGGGACGCCACGGTCCCGAGCCTGCCCACGCAGCACCTCCGCCAGCACGTCGACGCCGACCGGGTCCAGCCCCGAGAACGGCTCATCGAGGACCAGGACGTCGGGTTCGTGGACGAGGGCGGCAGCCAGCTGGACGCGTTGCTGGTTCCCCAGCGACAGCGTCTCCATGCGATCGTTCGGATCGCCCACGACCTCGAGGATCTCGAGGAGCTGCGTGGCGCGGCTGCGCGCCACGCCCTTGGGCGTGCCGCGCAGCCGCGCCAGGTACACGAGCTGCTCGCGCACGCGCATCTTCGGATAGAGCCCGCGTTCCTCCGGCATGTAGCCGAAGCGTCGACGGGTCACGGGGTCTACCGGTCGTCCGCGCCACAGGACGCGGCCGGCGTCGGCGTGCAACACGCCGAGCGCGATGCGCATCGTCGTCGTCTTGCCCGACCCGTTCCGCCCGACGAACCCAACGATCCGGCCCTCGGGGACCTCGAAGGAAACGCCGTCGAGCGCGACGACATCGTCGAACCGACGTCGGAGATCGATCAGCTCGAGCACGGGCGAGGCCAGGATAGGCGACGCCGAACGGCGCCACCGGTACGCGGACCTCGGCCCGGGTACCGGTGGTGCGCCTCCGATCGTCAGGCCGCGGTGAGCGACGAGGGCGTCGGCTCGCCGAGCGCCACGCCCAAGACGTCCCGGACGTCATCGGCAAGGTGGAACCGCATCTCGGCGCGCACCTGCTCCGGCACGTCGTCCAGATCGCCTTCGTTCCGCTTCGGCAGGATGACCTCCGTGAGCCCGGCCCGGTGCGCCGCGAGCACCTTCTGCTTCACGCCGCCGATCGGCAGGACCCGTCCCTGGAGGGTGACCTCGCCGGTCATCCCCACGGCCGGCCTGACCGTCTCGCCGGTGAGCAGCGATACCAGCGCGGTCGTCATCGTGACCCCCGCGCTCGGTCCGTCCTTCGGGACCGCCCCCGCGGGGACGTGGACGTGGAACCGGCCAGTGAGCCGGCCCGGTTCGATCCCGAGCTCCGCCGCGTGCGATCGGACGAACGACAGCGCGATCTGCGCTGACTCCTTCATCACGTCGCCGAGCTGTCCGGTGAGGGTCAGCCCCTCGCCCTCGTCCTCGCGCGTTGCCTCGATGAACAGGACGTCCCCTCCCGTGCCCGTCACCGCGAGCCCCGTCGCGACCCCCGGGACCGAGGTCCGCTCCGCCATCTCCTCGAACGAGAACCGCTGGCGCCCCAGGTAGCCGCGCACATCCTCGCGATCGACGACGATCGGAGCCGTCGCATCGCCGCCGGCGAGCTTGGTCGCGACCTTGCGGAAGGTCTTGCCGAGCTCCCGCTCGAGGTTCCGCACGCCCGCTTCCCGCGTGTAGGACGCGACGATCTCGCGGAGCGCTTCGTCCGTGACGGTCACCTCGTGCTCGCGGAGCCCGTTGCGCTCGATCTGCCGCGGCATGAGGTGATGCCGGGCGATCGCGACCTTCTCGTCCTCCGTGTAGCCGTCGAGCCGAAGCACCTCCATGCGGTCGAGCAACGGTCCGGGGATCGTCTCGACGACGTTGCCCGTGGCGACGAACAGCACCTCGGACAGATCGAGATCCACATCGAGGTAGTGGTCGCGGAACGTGTGGTTCTGTGCCGGATCGAGCACCTCGAGGAGCGCCGACGACGGGTCCCCACGCCAGTCCGCTCCGACCTTGTCGATCTCATCGAGCATCATGACCGGGTTCTTCGTTCCGGCATCCTTCAGGGCTCGCACGATCCGTCCCGGCAGCGCCCCGACGTACGTCCGGCGGTGACCGCGGATCTCGGCTTCGTCGTGGACCCCACCCAGGGAGACGCGGACGAACTTCCGTCCGAGCGAGCGCGCGATCGACTCGCCAAGCGAGGTCTTGCCGACGCCGGGAGGGCCGATGAGCGTGAGGATCGCGCCGGACCCCCGTCCGCCTTCCTCCGAGAGCCCGCGCTCCGCTCGGAGCTTGCGGACCGCCAGGTACTCGACGATCCGGTCCTTGACGTCGCCGAGGCCCTCGTGATCCTCATCGAGGATCCGACGCGCGTCGGTGATGTCCAGGTTGTCCTCGGTGCGCACGTTCCACGGGAGCTCGGTCATCCAGTCGAGGTAGGTCCGGATCCATCCGTACTCGGGCGATTGCTCGGAGGTCCGCTCGAGGCGACCGAGCTCCCGCTCGGCCTGCTCGCGAACGGCGTCCGGCATCCCGGACTCCGTGATCTTGACGCGGAGCGTCTCGATCACGTCCTCCGAGCCGTCCTCGCCGAGCTCCTTGCGGATGGCGGCCATCTGCTCGCGCAGGATCGCCTCGCGTTGCCGCTGTTCCAGGCTGTCGGACACCTCGTCTCGGATCTTCTCCTTCACCTGCACCTCGGCGAGCGTGTCCTTCGCCCACTCGAGGACGAGCTCCAGCCTGCGCTCGACGTCGATCGTCTCGAGGACCTCGACCTTCCGCTCGAAGGAGAGATCGGGCGAATAGCCCGCGATGTCCGCGATCTGTCCCGGATCCGACAGCCCCCGGAGGAACTCGGCGACGGCGGGGACGCCGCGCGCTTCGACGATGCTCTCGACCGTGGCGCGGTACTCGCGGGCGAGCGTTTCCGCCCGTTCGGACGCGGGCTCATCCGCGACGGGCTCGAGCTGAACCCACGTCGCTTCGCCGGTGCCGGCCACGCCGACGCCGATCGTCGCGCGGGTCAGGCCACGGATCACGAGCGCCTCCGTGCCGCCCCGGATCTTGCCCAGGTCCTCGATCTTCGCGATCGTCCCGACGCGCGCATAGCGCCCGTCGAGTCGAGGCACGAGCACGAGGAGGCGGTCGACGTCGCCCGCGGCGGCGTCGACCGCTGCCTTGGCTTCGGTCGACTCCAGTGTGAGCGTCACCACCATGCCCGGCAGGACCACGCCGGTGGTGAGCGGGAGCAACGGGAGCGCCAGAGTGTCTAGATCTGCCATCGAAGTTCCTTTCGCATCGAGCGATTCGCACCTGCAAGAACATGTCGCCTCCCGAGGGCATTCCCGGTCTCCCGAGAGGCGATTACATCGTTACATGCTTCGTCACATTCGAAGAACGTTCATGTGTCGTTGTCATCGGGAGGCCGTAGGGTGTTGCGATGGCCGGGGCGATCGTCGTCGAGGGGCTCGTCAAGAGCTTCGGCACCGTAGAGGCATTGCGCGGCATCGACCTTGATGTTGCGCCGGGAACCGTCTTCGGCTTGCTGGGGCCCAATGGGGCGGGCAAGACCACTGCGATCCGGATCCTCACGACCCTGCTGCTGCCTGATGGCGGCCGGGCCGAGGTCGTGGGGCTTGACGTCGTTCGGGACGCAGAGGCCCTTCGGAGCCGCTTCGGGCTGGCCGGGCAGTCGGCGGCCGTCGACGAGAACCTTACCGGTCTCGAGAACATCGAGATGGTGGGGCGGCTGTACCACCTCCCGTCCGCGGAAGCCCGAGCACGCGCCGTCGAGATCCTGGAGCGGTTCGGGCTCGCCGACGCTGCCGGCCGTCAGGCCAAGACGTACTCAGGCGGGATGCGGCGTCGGCTCGACGTGGCGGCCAGCCTCGTCGCCCGCCCCGACGTGCTGTTCCTCGACGAGCCGACCACCGGGCTCGACCCACGGAGCCGGATGGACCTCTGGGCGATGATCCGTGAGCTGGTCAACGAAGGCAAGACGATCCTGCTCACGACGCAATACCTCGAGGAGGCCGACAACCTCGCCGACCGGATCGCCGTGATCGACCTGGGCACGGTGATCGCGGAGGGCACGTCGGACGAGCTCAAGGACCAGATCGGCGGCGAAGTTCTGGAGCTCCACGTCCAGGATCGGGCAGACCTCGCGACGATCGTCGAGATCCTCGCCGGGATCGGCACCGGCGAGCCGACGCTCGACCACGAGGCCGGCAGGATCCGGATCCCCGTGGGGAGCGCGGGTCCCTCGACACTGCTCGACAGCGTGCCCCGGCTCGACGACGGCAGCATCGCGATCGCCGACATCGCCCTGCATCGCCCGACCCTCGACGACGTGTTCCTGTCGCTCACCGGCCACGCCGCCGAGCAGGAAGAGGATCCGGATGCGGCGGCCACGAAGCGTCGCGGCCGGGCGCGTGGGGAGGACCCACGATGAGGGTTGCCACCGAGCCGTCCGCCGCGGTCGACCTCTCGACCCGCGTCCGGTACGGCGTGGCCGACGGCATGGTCGTGATGCGCCGGAACCTGCTGCAGATCCTCCGCATCCCGACGGCCCTCGTCTTCGAGTTGGCGCAGCCGATCATGTTCGTCCTGCTGTTCACGATCGTGTTCGCCCGGAACATCGCGAACCTGCCGCCGGGCTTCACGTACGTGATGTTCCTGATGCCGGGCATCTTCGTGCAGAACGCGATCTTCGGCTCGACGACCACCGCGATCGGTCTCGCCGAGGACATGAAGAAGGGCCTCGTCGACCGGTTCCGCTCGCTCCCGATGGCCCGTTCGGCCGTCCTCGTCGGTCGCACGACCTCCGACGTGGCCAAGAACCTGATCCTGCTGCTCCTCGTGATCGTCGTCGCGTACCTCGTCGGGTTCAGGTTCCAGAACGGTGTCGTGGGGGCGATCGGGATGATCGCGCTGGTGCTCTCGGTCGGGTTCGTCTTCTCATGGATCTCCGCCGTGGTCGCGCTCGCGATCAAGCAGGTCGAGGGCGTCCAGGCGGCCATGTTCACCGGCATCTTCCCCATCGTGTTCGTGAGCGCGGCGCTCGTGCCGGTCATCGGGATGGCCTCGTGGATCCAGCCCGTCGCTGAACACAACCCGGTCACGGTCTGGGCGAACACCGCGCGCGTCCTGGCGCTCGGTGACGTCGCCATCCCGCCCAACTACGGCCCGCAGACCCTGCAGGGTCTCCTCATCACGTCGGTCGTGTGGATCGCCGGCCTGCTGCTCGTCTTCGTCCCGATCGCGATCAGGATGTACCGGAAGCTCACCTGAGGGAACAACCGCGGCCTCGGCCCGGTTGGACCACCTAACCGCCCGTCCGTCAGTCCAGAACCGAAGGAGGTCAGATGTTCGGCTTCGAAGGGGACAACGCACGCGAGAAGGTCATCGTGCTGTTGACGATGTGCTTCGCCCTCGCGATGGCGATGCTCGACAATACGGTCGTCAACGTTGCCCTTCCGAGCATCAAGAACGACCTCGGCGCCGGTTTCAGCCAGCTCCAATGGATCGTGGACGGGTACGTCCTCGCGTTCGCGTCGCTCCTGCTCACCGGGGGGATCCTGGGCGACCGGTACGGACGCAAGAAGATGTTCCTCACGGGCGTCGCGGTCTTCACGCTCTTCTCGTTCCTGTGCGGCGTGTCACAGACACCCGGCCAGCTGATCGCCTTCCGAGCCCTCCAGGGCATCGGCGGCGCGCTGCTGCTGCCGGGGACCCTCTCCATCCTCACCGTAACGTTCCCGATGAACGAGCGGGCCAAGGCGCTCGGGATCTGGGCCGGTGTGTCCGGGATCGCCCTGGCCCTCGGCCCGACGCTGGGTGGGTACATGGTCGAGCACCTCGGCTGGGAGTCGGTCTTCTTCCTGAACGTCCCGATCGGGATCATCGCGTTGATCGTCGCCACCCGTACCGTCACCGAGTCCGTCTCGGAGGTTGAGCGCCAGCTCGACGTCACCGGGCTCGTGCTCGGGACAATGGCACTCTTCTTCGTGACCTACGCGCTGATCGAAGCCAACCAGCTCGGGTGGGGCAGCGCCAGGATCATCGGCTCCTTCGTCCTGTTCGCAGGTTTCCTGGTCGCGTTCCTCTGGTGGGAACTGCGGAACCCCCACGCGATGATGCCGCTGCGGTATTACAAGATCCCGTCGTTCTCCGCCGGCAACGCGGTCGCGTTCAGCGTGGGGATGGGGATGTTCGCCACGTTCTTCTTCCTGACCATCTACATGCAGAGCATCCACGGGTACTCGCCGTTCAAGTCCGGCGCGGGGTTCCTGCCCATGACGCTCGCGATCATCGCGACCGCGCCGAACGCGGGGCGGTACGCCTCCACGCACGGGTCGCGAGCACCGATGACGTTCGGTCTGCTCCTCACCGGCGTCGGGCTCGTGCTGCTTGGCGTGCTCCTGACACCCACCACGTCGTACTGGCTGCTCTTCCCGACCTACCTCGCGATGGGGGTTGGGCTCGGAGCCACCATGGCGCCTATGACCGCGGCCGTCATGAACTCGGTGGGTCCGCAACGCGCGGGTTTGGGATCGGCCATGACCAACACGAGCCGCGAGGTCGGGGGCGTACTCGGCATCGCGCTGCTCGGGGCGATCCTGACGACAGAGCTCAAGAGCGCTTTCGCACCAGCCGTGGCGGGACTCGGCCTCGATCCCCAGCAGCTCGCAGCGGTCAGCGAGGGCGCTCGGCACGGGAGCCTCGTGACCGCTGGGATCGGGCTGACGCCGGCGCAGAGCGCCGGGCTGCATCAGGCATTCAACGACGCGTTCATGAAGGGGTTCCAGCCTGCGCTCGTGTTCGCCGGCGCCATCCTGCTGATCGCGTGTGTGATCGCGAACCGGCTCATCCCCGGGCGTGAGACCGTGGAACAAGCCCACGCCGCGGCTGCGGCGGACCACAAGGAGCCCGTCCCGGTCGAGATGTGAACCGAGTGCCACTCCGGCTCAGCTGCCGGGCTTGAAGACCATATCCGCAACGACCAGGATCAGCACGATCACGTCGACGCGCGACACCGCGAGGAAGGCGTGATCAGCCGCTTGCCGAGATCGCCGATGTCCTTGGCGGTGGCGGCCAGGCGCTGCGTCACCCTCACCCATCACCTTCATCGCGAGTGCCTGCGGGTGGATCGCGCTCCCCACCCACGTGATCGTCGCGAGCACGTGGAAGAACTTCAGCGTGTCGTAGTACCCGGTCGAGATGGCCAGCATCGCCCCCCCTTCGGGCGGTTCGCGGCATCTCAGTGTGGATCCCCCGGGGGCAAGCGTTACGGCGTGGGGTGGCGCGCGTCGTACCGCCAGAACCCAGGCGCGAACCAACGAAGCACGCCGATCCCGACGATCGTGACGAGCCCACCGGACACGATCGAGATCGCGGGGGTCGTGAGGGTCGCGACCACGCCGGACTCGACGTCGCCGAGCGAAGGCCCGGTGGCCCAGACCGCCATGCCGATGCCCTCCAAACGCCCGCGGTACCGATCCTCGACCGCAGCCTGGATGATTCATCGCTACCTTGCTCTCCGACGAACATCTTTCGCTCGGCCGGAGAGCAAGGTAGCGATGAACGCTCCCGCGGCCGGAGCCGCGTAGAGGAACCCGAGGTAATGCACCTGCGCCGGCTCGACGCCACCAGCGAGATGCAGCGCCACCGCCGGCAAGAGCGCCATCGGGAATCCGAAGATCATCGCGTTCAGGTCCGCGAGGAACACCGACTGGACGTTCCGCTTGCCCTTCAAGAAGCGGAACCCATCCTTGACCGCCGCCCAACTGACCTCGTTCTCCTCGTCGGCGGGCGGCGAAGGGTGCATCAACCGGAACGCTCCGATCGCAACGAGGAACGTGGCGACGTCGAACAGGTAGACGCCGGCCGGCCGGATCACGACCAGCAGGAAGCCAGCCGCCACCGGTCCGAGCAGCCCCGCGAAGGTTCCGAACCCCGCATCGAGCGCGTTCGACGACGGGAGCAGTTCCTTGTCGAGGAGCCGGGCAGGCCAGGTGTCCAAGGCGGGGCGGTTGAATGTGTACAGGCCAGCCGCGACGAACGTGAACACGTACATCGGCCACAGGAGTGGGTGCCGGATGAGCGCGTTGATCGCCATCAGGCCCGAAAGCGCGGCGAGCAACGCATGGGTCACCGTGACGAGCCGTCGTCGCTCGACCGCGTCGGCAACCGTTCCGCCGATGATCGGGAACACGAAGACCGGGATCAGCGCCGCCAGTCCCAGCAACCCGACCGCCAGCGTCGAACCGGTGATCTTGAAGACCTGGTACGGGATCGCGACCGCGACGATCTCGTCACCGAAGTTGGACACGCTGTGCCCGAAGAAGAGCAGCCGGAAGTCGCGCGAGACCTTGAGCGGCGTCAGATCCATCAGATGCCCACGTGCGCGTTGCAGGACACCGAAGCGCGGCGGCGGATCGGGTCGCGGAGTCACGGGGAGCTGGTCCACGGTCGAGGACCGTAGCACCGAGCCTCGGACGGTCAGCGCAGCAGACGCGAGAGTCGCCGATCCGCCAGGATCTTGCCGCCCGTCTGGCAGGTCGGGCAGTACGTGACCTCATGGTCCTCGTACGAGACGCGCCGGAGGTCGGCGGCGCAGCGGGGGCACGGCTCACCCGAGCGTCCGTGGACGGTGAAGTGATCGCCGAGCTTGGTGGGAAGGCCCCCGCTCCGGCGGCGTTCGACCTCGAGCGCGTCGACGAGGACCCGATGGATCGACGCGACGAGCGTCGCCCGCAGATCGGCGTCGAGCTTCCCGAGCTGTGACGTCGGCGAGAGCTTCGCGTCGTGCAGCACATCGTCCGTGTAGCCGCGTCCCATGCCGGCGATCGTGCGCTGGTCGCGCAGGATCGTGTGCACCCGCCGTGTGTCGGTCGAGCTCAGCAGCAGGGCCTCGGCTTCCGGGCTGAGCGCCTCCGGCCCGAGCTTCGCGAGCGGACCGTCATCCCCCGCGGCGAGGATCCACCAGCCCGACTTCCTCTGAGTGCCGAACTCCTTCACCAAGAAAGAGGGTCGCTCTTCGAACCGCAGCCGGACAACGCTCCCGCGGGGTTTCGTGCTCTTCGGCGGCGCTTCGACGTCGACTCGGCCACCTTGCGAGAAGTGCACGAGCAGCCGGCGTTCGTCTTCGAACGCGAAGACCAGATACTTCCCGCGGCTGCCGACCGACGCGATCGTCGCTCCACGGAGCTCCGCCGGCCTCGGTGCGTAGGTCTTCAGCGACGAGAACTGCAGGATGTCCGCGCGGTCGAAGCGCGCGCCCCGCACGAGCTCATCGATGCGTTCCGAGAGCGCATGGACCTCGGGGAACTCCGGCATCCCCGCCGTTCACCTCGCCAGGGCTGCCGCCGCCTCACGCACGATCGCCGCCGACACGTCGACGCGAGCCGCGTGGGTGCGATGCGACACGATGCAGGCACGGACCCAGTACTCGTCACGGATCATCGTGCTCGATAGGAACACCCGCTTGGACTCGTTGATCCGCGCCAACAACGCCCGGCTGGCGGCCTCATCGGCTCCGCGGAGACGGAACGGGACGACCGTGAGTTGCGGATCCCAGCCGATCTCCAGGTTGGGATCGGCGGCGAGCGCTCGATAGAGCCGATCGGTCAGGTCGAGCTTCTCGTCGAGCGCGTCGCGGAACGCCGCGACCCCGTGCAGGACGAGCGGGAACCACACGCGGAACCCTCGGTTATCCCGCGAGAGCTCGGGCGAGTACTCGGTGTAGTTCGGGAGCGCGCCCGTCGGCGGGAGGTCCTGGAGGTAGGCGGCGCCCTCGTAGTGGGCGTCGCGGAGCGCCGCCCCGTCCCTCACGACC
>VAXZ01000064.1:19101-48572 GCA_005885035.1 Actinomycetota bacterium | reverse complement strand
GGGCTCGGTTCCGTCCGCTACCTGACCCTCTTGGATGAGCTGATCGAGACCAGCCGCACGCCCCCCATGAACGATCCCACGGACAGGCGTCGCGCGCGCCGGGCGCTCCGCAAGGTCACGCGCAAGGCGTGGCGTCGCACCGCGCGAGCCGTCGACCGCCTGGAGCCATCTCCCCCGGATGCGGCGCTGCACGAGATCCGCAAGCGCGCGAAGCGGGCGCGGTACGCGGCCGAGCTCGGCCGCGAGGTGTTCGGGAAACGCGCCATGCGGCTCGCGCAGCGGTTGGCCGATGTCCAGGACGAGCTCGGCGCGCTCCAAGACACCGTCGTCGCCGAAGAACGGCTGCGTTCATCACAGCTGCCGAACGACTCAGCGTTCGTCGCCGGCATGCTCGTGTGCGGCGAACGCGCCGCTCGAGCAGAGGCTCGAGGTCGATGGCGGCCCGCGTGGGAAGCTGCGCGGTCCAAGCGCCTGCGTCGGTGGCTCGTCTAACGGATCGGTTGCGGGCGCGTCGGTGACGACGGCCTCACCGGCGAACCGTCCGAGATCCACCGTAGGAATCGCTCCCAGTCCGACCCGGGGAGCTCGCGCACGAACCGCTCGGCGAGTCGCTCCGCCTGTGGGCGACGGATCCCGAGGATCTGGGACGCCAGGCTCGCGAGGTATCGCGCTTCGTCGTCGTCCTCGATCGTGTCCATCTACGACCTTCGCTTCCGCGCGGTCGCCTTGCCACCCTTGCGGCCGGCCGCCTTCTTCTGCGCGGTCGTCCCGCCTTGTGATGGGTTGCCGCCGGAGCCCGACTTCTTCCCGCCGTGTGATGACGCCTTCGGCGAGTTGGCGATCTTGGCCGCGCGCTCCTTCGACATGCCCTTGTCTCTCAGGGCTTCGTACTGACGTTCGTTCTTCACGCTCGGTCGCTTGTTCGGCATCACTCACTCCTCTTCCGTCGGTCGCCTAGGAACCTGATGCTTGCGGCTCAGGCACCGGGCCCGGCATCGGATCCGGGTTCGGTGTCGGGGGCACCGGGCTCGGTTGGGGTTCCGGGTTGGGATCGGGTACACGCATCTCGTCGTCACCTCCCGCCTCGCCTCTACCCCGCGGTGGGTTGTGAGAAACGGCCGCTCGCTCGCCTCATGCGGCGACCGACCAGCCGCTGTCTCCGTGCGATCGGAGTAGGTCCAGCACGGCGGCTTCGATCGCCGCTCCCGGCTCGGCGGCCGGCACGTTCAGCACGTCGATGACCTCGCCGTCGAGGTAGCGGTCGACGACCCGAGGGTCGATGTATGAGCTCCTCGCGACCGCCGCCGTGTTCCCCAACTGCTCGGCTACCTCGTTGGCCGCCTCCCGGATCGTTCGCTTGGCGGCTCGTCCACTCGTGGCGAGTCCATGTTCGGCGAGCGACGTGGCGGCGAGCACGGTCGCGTGCCAGGTGCGGAAGTCCTTCGCAGAGAAGTCCCCGCCGGACGTGTCCTTGAGGTAGGCGTTGATGTCTGAGGCGCGCACGTCGTGCCACTCCTCTGCTTCCTTCCACGCCAGGAGCTCGTCCGCCTCCCGCCGCCGGCAGAGCGTCCTGAGGACCCGAAGCACATCCGGATCGCGGATCTCCCGAACGTGGCGCTTCCCGCCCTTCCCGACGAAATCGAACTCGGCCCGGTCTCGGCCAACGACGACGTGCTCGCGCCGAAGGGTGGCCAACCCGTAGGAGCCGTTGTCCGCGTAGTCCTCTCCGCCGACCCGGAAGAGCCCTCGGTCCAGCAGCCGAACCGCACAGGCGAGCACCCGTTCCCGGGGGTATCCGCGCCGTTGAAGGTCGGCGTCGATGCGAGCGCGGAGGGACGGCAACGCTTCGGCGAAGCTCTCGATGCGTTCGAACTTCTCCCGGTCCCGCTGGCGACGCCACTCCGGGTGGTAGAGGTACTGACGCCGTCCGGCGTCGTCGGTTCCTGTCGCCTGCAGATGACCACGATCGTCGGCACAGATCCAGACGGCGGTCCACGCGGGAGGGATCGCCAGGGCTCGTATCCGCTCGAGACGCTCGTCGCGGATCGGATCGCCCCCCTGGTCGAGGTAGACGAATCCCCGTCCGTGCCGGCGACGAGAGAAGCCGGGAGAGCTCTGACGGACGCGATGCAGCCGGGTCATGGACGCTCGGATGCCCAACCGCCCGCCCGGACAAACGCGGTTCGCGGGATCCACCCTGGGGTATGTGCTCTCTGTGAAGGGATATCGGCGCTCGCGCTCGGACGTCGTCCCGGAAGGGCGATGAGATGGAAAGGCTCCTGGGCACACCCGGTAGCACCGACGGGGTCGACAAGGATCTCCTGTTGCGCGTGCTCGACGGAACCGTCGCCGCCTTGGCCGAAAGGGGCGTCACGTTCTTGGTGATGGGCGGGATCGCCTCGGCCATCTTCGGTCGCGCACGAGTGACGTCGGACATCGACCTCTTCGTCCGGCAGAGCGACAGCGACCGCGCCCTCGACGCTCTGGCGCAGAGGGGGTTCAGCACGGAGGTCATCTACGAGCACTGGCTCTCGAAGGCGTCGCTCGACGGTGTGACGGTTGACATCATCAGTCGGTCGACGCCCGACATCCTGCTCGACGACGAGATGGTGCGACGGGCCGTGACCGGCAGGTACGAAGGGCGACGCCTCCTGTTGGTTCCGCCCGAGGACCTCGTCGTGATGAAGGCGCTGGCGGCTTCGGAGGACACGCCGCGGTACTGGTACGACGCTCTCGGCATCATCGGACACGCCGATCTCGATTGGGACTACCTGATCCGTCGCGCGCGAGCCAACGGTCCCCGACGGGTCCTGGCGCTGCTGCTGTACGCGTGGTCCAACGATCTCGTGGTTCCGGGGGACCCCGTTCGAACGCTGTTCGATCTGGTCACCTCGAACGCCCCCGATCGGGGCCGCCGGCACGATCCGACCGGAGCGTCGTCATGACTGACGCGCCCGGACCTTACCGTGAGGAGTCGCTGCGGCAGGCCCTCGCGACCGATCCGCGGGTGATGGAGCAGGAGCTCGACGTCAGCATCGCGGGCGGCCGGGTCGTGATCTCGGGAACGGTCCCGACGGAGGATCGACGCGCGGCTGTCACCGAGGTCGCGCGAGAGCGGTTCCCGGATCTGCAGATCGACAACCGAACGATCGTTCCGACGCTGCCCGCCTCCGGAGGAGAGGAGCGGGTGACGTGATCAGGATCGCCGCCGCCGGCGATCTGCACGTCGGCGCGGACTCCGAAGGGACGCTCCGGCCCGCCCTCATGGAGATCGCCGAGGACGTTGACGCGTTCCTGCTCGCGGGCGATCTGACGAAAGCCGGACTCGAAGAAGAAGCGGAGGTCCTCGCCGATGAGGTGAAGGGGATCGCTGTCCCCGTGGTCGCGGTCCTCGGGAACCACGACCTGCATTCCGATCAGGCCGATCTCGTGCGTGCACGTCTGGAGGATGTCGGCGTCATCGTCTTGGAGGGCGAGACTCACGTCCTTCACCTCCCCGGAGCCAGTCTCGGGGTCGCCGGGCTCCGAGGGTTCGGCGGCGGGTTCGCGGGGGCGTCCGCGACCGAGTTCGGTGAGCCCGAGATGAAGCGGTTCGTCCGCGTCACCATCGATGCGGCTTCGGCGCTGCGCGCATGCCTGGACCGCCTCGCGACCGACGTTCGCGTCGCGCTCCTTCATTACGCCCCGGTGCGGGACACCTTGCACGGCGAGCCGCCGGAGATCTACCCGTTCCTCGGCAGCTACCTGTTGGCCGAGGCGGTCGACACGGCGGGCTGCGATCTGGTGCTGCACGGGCATGCCCATCGTGGGACGGAATGGGGGATCACGCCCGGTGGCGTCCCGGTCCGCAACGTTGCACAGCCGGTGATCCGGCGCGCATTCGCCGTCTACGCGCTCGACCCCCAAACGAGCATCGACCGGGCCGCATCGCGGACCTGAGTGAGCAGCGGTCTCACCGCGGCGGCGGCGCATCGTCGGACGGCCGCTCGGATCGAGTCATGCCCGGCGGCTGCCGCGCCGGATCTTCGAACTGGGACGGCTCCGTCCGCGGGTCCGGCGACTCCAGACCGGACATCCCTCCCACGAGCGCGCCGACGAGGGCGAAGAAGATCGCACCTGCGAGAACGATAGACCACATGGCGGTTGATCCCGGGCGAAACGCGATCATCCCGAAGACCCCGCCCGCGAGGGTACCCACCACGGCACCTGCCAACGCCCCGCTCATCGTCCGCGAAGCCCACCGACGGATGTGTCGTCGCTCGCGTCGTTGCAGGTCTTGGTCCATCCATCGTCAGTACCCGGATGCGCCGTCGACGAACCGACAGGCTGGACGCATGGACCCGCAAGGGCGCGGGTAACGACAGGGCGACGGAGGAAGGGAGGCTGTCGATGAACCGGATACTCGGTGATCGGACGGGCCGGATGCGTGAACGGCTGTTGAGCGCCCGGCTCGGGAACCTTGACCGCCAGAACGAGCGGCTCCGTAACGAGGTGTCGGTGCTGCATTCCCAGCTGGATCACGAGCGCGAGGAGCACGAGGAGCTCCGTGACGCGCTGCGTTCCAAGCCGAAGGAAGTGAAGGTCCGGAAGTCCGGTTTCGTCCGCGTCGTGCTGATCGGCGCTGGGGCCTACCTCCTCGGCGCACATGCGGGACGCGAACGGTACGACGAGGTTCTCCGTTGGGCGCGCTCCCTGCGTGATCGGGTGCGCGGTACCGCAGAGGACGCGGCGATGCAGGTAGACGTGGGAGCCTCGAAGCTGGAAGACCGGGTCGAGAAGAAGATGGCCGACGCCGAGCTGGCCTCGTCGCGTCGGACGTCCCAACAGCCGAACAGCGTTCGTTCGTAAGGCTGCTAAGCAGAGCCTGAGCTGTTCTTCCGGCTGTCGTTCGGCCGTCGTTCTCATCGGATGGAAGCCGCTGACCGGGATCGGGTGACCGATCCCGGTCAGCGTCTTCTCCACCCGCCGCGACAGCCTGCCCCGTTCGGCCGCCGGGGCATACGCGCTCCGATAGAGCGACCGGTATCGAGCGACGAGGTCCGGTCGGTTGGCTTCGAGCCACGGTAGGAACTCCTCGCGGACGCCCGGTGGGGATCCCGGCCTTGTTGAGGCTCCTCACGGCATCCATCCGTGCTCGCGGGCTGGGCGTTCCCGGCTAGGTCTTCCGCCAGACGTCCTCGTCCATCATTCCGATCGAGAAGGCGGCCGAGATGGTTGCGACGGACGCTGCTTCCGTCAACAGGTCGATGTCGCGGAGGATGAGTGTGCCCTTGGTAAGGATGGAGAACGGATTCCGGCGCGCGATGAGGGCGCTCAGGATGCCGCGCATCAATCGGTACCGACCCTCGACTCGCTGGTACGGGTCCGTCCCCGTGCCCATCGCGATGTGCTCGCCCTTCCACCGACGCGACGCGAGCTCCCGCGCCAGGACCTCCGGTGCGTTGACCTTCACCACGATCTTCGTTTCGAAGTCGCGTCCGGCATCCATATCCAGATAGGTATGGGTCGGCCGCGCGAAGCAATAGACGCAGGCGTGCGTGCACCCGCGATACGGGTTGATCGTCCGATCGAACGGCATCCCGCCGGGCACCTTGTTGATCACTGACCGGGCTTCGACCTCGATGCACGTGATCCCGCGGAACTCGGGCGTATCGAAGGTGCGGCGGGCAAGCTCGAACATCTGTTCGGTCATCTCGAGATGCACCCTAGAACACACGTTCGGATGCCGCAAGTCCGCCGCACACGTGTAGGGGACCAGGGACCGGGGAACCATGCGAGCAGGTCGTTCGAAGGAGGATGCAGATGGCACGGGAGATCTCGATGGCACCGGCGCGGGCGACGGTCAGAGCCTCGACCCGGCCGGTTATCAGCTGGGGCGCCGTCTTCGGGGGCGCCGTCGTGGGCCTGGCGCTGTTCGCGTTGCTGTCATCGCTGTGGCTCGCGCTCGCGTTCGAGTCCGGAACCAGCGTCGTCCGAACGAACCTCGCGTGGTTCCTGGGAGGTTCCGCGCTTGGGTGCCTGTTCCTCGGTGGCATCATCACCGGGTACCTCACGGGTATCCGGAGCGCCGGGAGCGGCATCCTGCACGGGTGGTCGCTGTGGGGCTTGCTCATGATCGCGACGATCGCGATCGGCATCCCCAGCGTCCTCAACATCTTCGGCCTCGACCGAGTGACGACCGGCCTTGACTCGGGGAGCGTCGGGAACGTGAACGCCCTCTGGGCGTCGTTCTGGACGATCCTCGGCGGCTTCGTCGCCGCCGGTCTGGGTGGAGCGATCGGGGGAGCCGTCGCCCGGCAGCCGGGCGTGATGGCGACCACCGAAGCAGCGCCGACCGTTGAGGATGTCGATGACCACGATCACGATCGAGACACGCACCACGCGCGGGTGAGCTGATCACGGCTCGAGCGCGCTGGGCCTGAGCGACGGGCGCCGCCGGCCGCGAAGCGGCCGGCGGCGCCCTGCTTGTGCGAGCGAGACCGCGCGACGCATGATGGGTCCGTTCAGCCGCATGTGGAGATATGAGCACCTCGACCGATCCGGATCGCTCTGCCGCCGGCGAGGCGAACGGTCGCCACGCCGCGTTCATCGCGTCACTGCAGGACGGCTTCGAGATGATGGATCGCGGCGGCAGGATCCTCGATGTGAACGAGCGCTTCGCGGAGATCGTGGGGATCCCGCGCGACAAGATCATCGGCCTCCGTCCGCCCTTCCCGTGGTGGCTCGAGGAGGGTCCTGAGCGAGAGCACGTCGAAGAAGCCTTGGCCTCGGTGATCGAGGGAGGGTCCGGCGAGTTCGACTTCACCTTCCGACGACCCGATGGCCGCAGGGTCAACGTGATCCTCAACGCGAACGTGGTCGTCGGCTCCGACGGCGAGCGGCTCGGAGTCGTCGCCATCGTCAAGGACGTCAGCGACCGCGTGGCGGCGCAAGCCGAACGCGATGAGCTGGTGGAGACCTTGGCGGCGGAGCGCGTGCAGCTGGGGATGGTTCTGCAGCGTTTGTCGCGCCTCCAGGGATTCACCGCTTCCATCGCCGAGCGCATGACCCAAGCCGAGGTGATCGAGTCCCTGCTGTCGGCCGCGCGAGAGGCGGTCCGTGCATCGGGCGCGGCCGTGATCCTGCTCACGGAAGACGACATGCTGGCCGTCGTAGCGACCGATGGCGAACTGGATCCCCAGATGATCCCCGCCACGTCCTCCCCGACGGTCGCCGGAGACATCCAGGAGGCGTTCCGAACGGGGAGGGCTCGGTGGTTGGAACCACGCCCTCGCGGCGAGGGTGCGCCGGATGACCGGTGGGGGTTCGTCCCCCTGGTGCGCCGGGGGGGTTCCATGGGCGTGCTCGCGATCTGCTGCCCGGAGACGACCTTCACCGCCGAAGATCGCGCCACGCTCGAGACGATGGTGTGGCAGGCGTCCCAGGCGCTCGAACGAGCGCGGCTCCTCGAGAGCGAAGCGCGGAGCCGGCATACGCTGGCCCGGGTGCTCGCCGTCAGCGACGCGGCGTTGGAGTGGCTCGACTCCGACGACGCTCTCCAGTCGCTCCTCCGACGGATCCGGGAGGCGGTGGCGGCGGACAGCGCGTCGCTCCTGGTGCTCGAGGGGGACACCCTGTACGTCCGCGCGACCGATGGGTTGGAACGGATCCCCGCCGAACAGGTTCCGATCCCGCTCGCGAAAGGCTTCTCGGGACGGATCGCGGCCGAGCGAGCACCGGTCGTGGTCGAGGACGTCTCCCGGGTCGAGGTCGTGAGCCCCTGGCTCCGCGAACGCCTCCGGTCGGTCGTCGGCGTGCCGATCTTCCGCGCCGACGACGTGGCCGGCGTGCTGCACGTCGGATCGACATCGCAACGTCGGTTCGATCGCGGCGACATCGAGCTCCTCGAGCTGGTTGCCGCACGGGTCGGCGGGGCGCTCGAGCGCGCACGGCTCTTCGAGTCCGCGAGCGCTGCGCGTGCCGACGCGGCACGGGCCGCCGATCGCCTCCGGCGGCTCCAGACGGCCACGGCCGCCCTGACAGGAGCGATGACCGTGCAGGAGGTCTCCCGAACGGTCCTGCACCAGGCGGTCGGCGTCGTACGGGCTGACGCAGGTGTGCTCGTGCTCACGTCGAACGACGGTCGCTTCCTGGAGATCGTCGCGAGGACCGGGGAGCCCGAGACCCTGGACGGCGTCGGCCGACGCCCGGATCGATACGGGGTCGACGACGATGCCGCGATCTGCGAGGCGTACCGATCCGGGGCGCCTGTCTGGGTTCCGAGCCGGCTCGAGTGGGAGCGTCGTTTCGGGGACGGCATGGCCGCCACGGGCTCGACGGCCCGTTCGATCCTCGCGGTGCCGATGCGGATCGATGAACATCGCCTGGGCGTCCTCGGTCTGCTGTTCGAGGCGGAGGCTCGTCTGAGCAAGGGGGAGCGGCGTCTAGCGACGACGTTCGCCGAGCAAGCCGCCCTGGCGCTCGAGCGAGCGAGACTCTTCGAGGCCGAGCGCACCGCACGGGACACGACGGAGCGTCTGCAGGCCCTCGCAGCGTCACTGGCGGTCGTCGCGACCGCGAAGGAGGTCCTGACGATCCTGGTCGAGGACGGCAGCGCGGTCGTGGGCGCTGCCTCCGCATGGGCCGCGGTGCTGGACCGCGGGGCGCAGGAGCTGCACGCCATAGCCTCGCGCGGCTACGACCCGGAGCTGGTCGATCCGTTCCAGACGATGTCCCTCGATCTGCGCCTTCCCGCGACGGATGCGGTCCGGGAGCGGCGCGAGATCTGGTTCGATCCGCACGAGGGATCCGATCGTGCGTGTCCGGGGTTCGCTCGACCGGGCGCGGAGCACGGTGGTGGTGGATCCGGGTGCCTCCCCCTGTTCAACACGGCTCGGCGCCCGATCGGCGTCGTGGCATTGCAGCTCGCTCCGCACCGGACGATCGGCGAGCGCGAGCGGTCCGCGCTCCGTGCGATCGTTGCGCTCGGCGCGCAGGCTCTCGAGCGCGCACAGCTCTACGAGCGGGAACCTGCGGTTGCCGCTACCTTGCAGAAGAGTCTGCTCCCCGGTTCGCTCCCGGCGGACCCGCGGGTCTCCATCGCCACCCAGTACCGGCCGGGCACCGAGGAGCTCGACGTCGGCGGCGACTGGTACGACGTGATCCGGATCGGCCACGATCGGATCGGCGTCGCGATCGGCGACGTGGTCGGGCATGGGCTGGATGCTGCGAGCGCGATGGGCCAGCTCCGCAGCGCCTTGCGGGGCCTCGCGTTGACCGGCCATGGACCGGGAACCGTCATCGAGGGGCTCGACCGGTTCGCCCGGACATCCGCTCCGGCCACCATGGCGACCGCCGTATACGCCGAGCTCGATCTGACGACCAACGAGCTTCGCTACGCGTGCGCCGGCCATCCGCCGCCCCTGATCCAGATCGCCGGGGAGATCCGCTTCCTCGAACGGGGCCGCACCACACCGCTCGCCGCACTCCCCGAGCCGATCCGGTGTGACGAAGGGAAGGAGGTGTTCCCGCCCGGTTCGGTGCTGGTGCTGTACTCGGATGGCCTGATCGAGCGGCGAGGCGAACAGCTCGATCTGGGGATGGCACGGCTGAGCGAGGTCCTCCGGGAGGCCCCTTCGGTGTACCCGGAGGACCTCGCCGATCGCTTCTTCGCTGAGTTGATCGGTGAGGGTCCGCAGGACGACGACGTAGCCATCCTCTGCCTGCGCGCGACGTCGGAGGCTCCGCCGCTCGTGATATCGATGCCTCCCGAACCCGGCGCTCTCGCCAACGTTCGTGCCTCGCTCCGGCGGTGGCTCGTGGAGGTGCCGCTCTCGGAAGAGGCGCGCGAAGACGTCGTGCTCGCGTGCAACGAGGCATGCGCGAACGCCGTCGAGCACGCCTACCGGAGAGTGCCAGCCGCTCCGATCCGGGTCAGGCTGAGCCGTGACTCCACGGCCATCAGGATCGACATCGCCGACGAAGGAGCCTGGCGCCGCGATGCCGAGGATGCCGGAAGTGGCCACGGGATGTCACTCATGCGCGCGCTGATGGACGAGGTCGAGGTGCGTCCTTCCGATGAGGGCACCGTCGTCACGATGAAGCGACGCATCGCGGAGCCGTGATCGTGACCGTGACGGCATGTGGGGACGGATGATCGATGCCGACCGACGGCGGATATACTGGTTCTTCCAGGCCAGGGTCCTCCCACGAAGGGACGTCTGAGATCGATCTCACCGTGCGTTCCAGCGTCCTCGATGGGTGGACCGTCCTGTCCATCGAGGGCGAGGTCGACCTGTACAGCGCACCGGCGGTGCGGGATGCGCCCCTTGCGGCGATGGATTCCGGCGTCGACCACCTGCTCCGCGACCTCACCGCCGTCCCGTTCATGGATTCGAGTGGCCTTGGTGTGATCGTCGCGTGCCTCAAGGGGCTACGCGAGATGGGGGGCGATCTGGCGGTCGTGAGCCCGCCGAACTCACCGACGACCAAGCTCCTTTCCCTGACCGGTCTGGATCACGCGATCGCGACACACGCCACGCTTGACCAAGCAACTGGCCGGCGCGCGATGAGCTAACGGCCCAACGCGCGTTCGAGCTGAGCCTTCGACATCTTCGAACGGCCCTTCAGGCCGCGCTCCTTCGCCTCGTTGTAGAGCTGGTCGTACGTGCGACCTCGTGGTCCCGTGTGCGAGCGAAGGCCACCGCGGCGGCCGGACGAGATGTCCTGTGTCGATGAACGGCTCTTCGTCCTCGACTCTCCCGACCGAGCGCGTTCCTTGTTCACCGTCCGCGCAGCGATCTCCTCGGCGAGGTCTTCGGATCGTCCGTGCTCCTTGAGCCCTTCCTTGATGTGCTCGTACTGACGCTCCCGCTTGGCACTCCACACCTTCTGCGGCATCTCGCTCTCCCCCTTCGTGCATCGGTCTCTCGTCCGCCCCATACCCGCCCGGGAACGGCGTTGAACGTGTCATGCGGAAGTGCGTCAGCTCGGGGGAGCAGCGGAGGTCGGCGTCGGGGCGGTGGGACCGGAGGAGGGCGAGCCCGTGGGACTCGCGGTGGGCGTAACGCAGCTCATCGTCGGGCTCGGCGATACGGATGGCGAGGCTGGTGCCGACGTGGGCGTTGCCGGCGCGGAGGTCGAGGCCACCAGCGCCCCAACGCAGAGGGCGAACACGGCCAGGAGCATGGATGTCGGATGCCCGATCCCGACTCAGGCTAACCGTCCGACGATCGCGGTCGGGTCAGGCCGAGGAGCCGCCTGCGCTCGTGATCGAGCATCCCTCGTAGGCGATCCCCCAGGTCAGCCTCCACGAACCTCGCTCGCGCGTGTACCTGAGCTGACCGCCACCGAAGCAGCCGCCGGAACCCCGTTCATCCCAGGCATACCGGAGCGAAGCGGTCTTCGGCGTCCATCCGATCGGAGCGAGGACCCAGAGGGTCCCTCCGTGTCGGCGACGGTGGTGCACCCAGGCGATCGGCCGGTCGACGGCCCTCGAGATCGCCAGGCGAAGGGCTGTGCCCGCCGGTATGCAGCCCCGTCGCGTCTCGGGGGTCCGGCAAAGTCGGTCCAGGATCTGGATCGGCCGGCGGCCGGTGTCCAGGACGCGTGCGTACAGGGCAGCTTCCGACCGGATCCCGCGGCCGTGGATGTCGCTTCCGCCCGGAGTGGCCGACGCCGCGGCGGCGCCCATCAGGACGAGACACACGGCGATGGCTGCGATGCGCACGGACGAACCATTTCAGGCCCCGACGTGGGGCGCAACCGCCGAAAGGAGGTCACGGCCGGGGTGGCGTTCGCCGTCGCGCGCATCGATACCCGCCGCGAACGGAGGGATTCAGCCGTCGGTGTGGAGCCGGCGGACCGAGGGCGGGTTGGCGACCAGGTCGATCGACACGATCCGATCGTTCGCCACGGTGAACGCCACGACGGCGATCGGGTGCTGGGGATCGCCGACGATCGCACCCACGCTCCCGTTCACCATCGCCGGTCGAGCGAGCGGCGCCAGCGGGGAGCCACGGGATAGGATGCGTTCGGCGACCGGCTGGGCCCCGGTAACGGTCACGCTCGGCACCGAACGCCTCACCGCTTCGACGTGGAAGACGACGTCTGGATCCAGCACCTCGAGGAGCGCCGCGAAGTCGCCGGAGCGTGATGCCGCGAGGAACGCGTCGACGACGCGGCGCTGCACGCGGATGTCGGACTCAGCCGGCGGTGTGCCCCCTCGAACCGTCCGGCGGGCGCGGCTCGCCAGCTGGCGGGTCGCGATCGTGGACCGACCGACGATGGGCGCGATCTCCTCGAAGGGCATGCCGAAGACGTCGTGGAGAACGAACGCGACCCGCTCGGCCGGCTTCAGGCGCTCCAGGACGACGAGGAGTGCGAGGCTGATCGAATCGGCCGCCAGCGCCTGTTCCTCAGGATCATCCGCGGGGTCGTCGCTGACGATCGGCTCCGGGACCCATCGTCCGACCTCATCGGGCCGCGCTCGCCGAGCGCGAAGCATATCCAGACAGATCCGACCGACGACGGTCGTGAGCCACGCCCGGAAGTCGTCGATCGTGCCGTCGGTCCGTTCCAGGCGCAGCCAGGATTCCTGAACGGCGTCGTCAGCCTCGGTGAGCGAGCCGAGCATGCGGTACGCGACCGCGCGGAGATGCGGTCGTTGCTCCTCGAACTCCCTGGCGAGCCACTCAGGCCGATCCATCCGATCTTCCACACCTCTCCAGACGGACGGGACCCGACGAGTGTGACGGCTCTGCCGGTCACAGTTCTGCTGCCGGCGCCGTCCTCGTGGTTGTCCGGCCACCGAGGAAGAGGAGGAACGATCATGACGAACGGATCCGCGATCCAGGTCCGGGGGCTGCGCAAGGTCTTCCCGGGCGGTGTCGAAGCCGTCGCCGGCGTGGACTTCGATGTCTGGCCCGGTGAGGTTTTCAGTCTCCTGGGGCCCAACGGTGCGGGCAAGTCGACCGCGATCGGCATGCTCACGGGGACGGTTGCGCCGACCGGGGGAAGCGCGCGGCTGGCCGGGTTCGACGTCGCAACCTAGCCGCTCGCCGCGCGGCGGATCAGCAGCGTCTTGTTCCAGGACCCGGTGGTAGATCGGCCGCTGACGGGTCGGCGGAACCTGGAGATCCATGCTCGGCTGTGGGGTGTGCCGGTCCGGAAGATCGCCGGGCGGCTCGAGGAGATCGTGGAGGCCTTCACGCTGGCCGAGCTGATCGACCGGCCGGTCGGAACGTACAGCGGGGGAGAGCGTCGGCGGCTGGAGATCGCTCGGGCGCTCGTGTCCGAGCCCGCGGTGCTCTTCCTCGACGAACCGACCGTCGGGTTGGATCCGCGGATCCGGCTGGAGCTGTTGGACGTGATCGCCCGGCTCCGAGACCGGAGCGAGATGACGATCCTGCTCACCACGCACTACCTGGACGAGGCAGAGCGGTTGTCCGACCGGATCGCGGTCATGCGAGCCGGTCGGATCGTGGCATCGGGGTCGTCGGGGGACCTGATCGCCGCGCTCGGCGATCAGCTCCTGGAGCTCCGGGTGCACGGCGATCCCGGCGCGTCGCTCGCGTCGCTCGCCCGCGCCGGGATCGCCGGCCGCGATGCGTTCCGTCTACCTGTGGCTGACCAGCGACGACCTCGTCGACGCCGCCTAGAACCAGAAGAGGAGTGATCGACATGGCAACCATCGCCGCCCCCATCACCGACCGCCCGCGCGTTCATCGGTCGATCCTGTCGCCCGTCGCAACGCTCGCGCGACGCCGGTCACAGCTCACGGTGCGGACGCCGCGAGAGCTGCTCGTGCCGCTGCTGACCCCTGTCCTGTTCGCGCTCGTGATCGCGCCCGCACTGAAGCAGGCGCTGCACACGAGCGCCGCCTACGAGTCGTTCATCGCCGTCGGTACGATCGGACTGCTCGTGCCGCTCAACACGATGTTCGCGGGGTTGAGCGTGATCGTGGACCGAGCGGCCGGTGCGCAGCGCGAGCTCCTCGCCGCACCGGTTCCGCGGCCGGCGCTCGTGTTCGGCAACCTGGGCGTCGCCTTCGCGGTCACGGCGTTCCAGATCGCCGCCCTCATCGTGGCGGCGGTGGCGCGCGGGATCCACTTCGACGCCACGGCCGGCGGGATCGCGTGGTTCCTCGCCGCGAGCGCCATGTTCACGATCGGCATGTACGGGGCCGCCGAGACCCTCGCGAGCCGCGTCCCGGAAGCGGAGGAATACATCGCCCGCGTCCCGGCGATCGCGATCGTCCCGTGGTTCCTGGGCGGATCGCTGTTCCCGATCTCGGCGCTCCCGATCGGGTTGGCCTGGTTGGCACGGTTCCTACCGATCACGCACGCGCTCGCCCTGATGCGCTACGGGCTCCTCGGCGAGACCGGGGGACTCCACGACATCTGGGGGATGGCGAGCGCGCAGACGATGGCATGGCTCAGCCTCGTCGTCGTCACGGCGTTCGCTGCCCTGCTGACCGCTGTGTCGGTTCGGATCTTCGCGCGATCGGCGCTGCGCTGAACCGATCGGGATCGCTTGGGCCGGATGGCGCGATGTCATCGAGACGCAGCATCTCGTGCTTCCCGGCGGCGTGGCCCGACGGCATACTCGTGGGGTGCGACGCGGCCGGCGTGAACCCGTCACCGGGACGGTGCTCGATGCGGCGAACGCGACGTTCGTCGCGGTGATCTGTTTCGGTCTGCTCACGGGGATCAGCACGCAGCTACAGACCGTGGGGCCACAGGCACCGTGGGACGTCGACCCCTACGACGCGGTCGCCTCGTTCGCGACGATGATCGTTCCGATCGTTGCCGCGCTCACCGGGGTGCGATACCTCCGGTGGAGGCATGAGGTCGCGTATCCATCGTTCGCTCTCGTCGAGATCGTCCGTGGCTGCGCGGTCGCGCTGTTCGCCGTCGCCGCGACGGATACGGCTTACCTCGTGGCCGTCCTCCGTCGCGGCTTCCCGACACCCGCACCGTTTCGCCCGGAGCTCGCCGGGCTGCTCGGACTGTCGGTCGTGACGGTGGCGCTCGCCGCCTGGAGATCGGCGGGGGCATGGTCGTCGCAACGGCGCTCCCGCCGGAGACCGGACGACATCACGCTGAGCGGTCAGCCGGACGCGGTGGATGACGTTGCGGAGCTGTTGCGGAGCGCGCCGGCCAACCTTGCGCCGCTTCACGGGCTGTGCGTTCGGGCCGCCGATCTCCTCGTTGCCTGGGCAGGATCGAGCGCGTTGAGCCCCCGTCGCCATCCCTGGCTGTTCGTCGCGGCGGTCTCGTTCGGGGCCGGGGTCGCTGCAGCCGCGTCCGAGTTCGTGCACGAGGGCTTGCCGCCGAGCGTCGGCGTCGGGATCCTCGTCGTCGCACTGTTCGGCGGGATCGTCGCGACGGGCGGGCTCATCGGGTACGCCCTGGTCGGTCGCTACCTGCATCTCGTGCACTCACCCCGTCGCGCCTGACGGCAGCGTTTGGCATCGCGCCGCAGGCGGGTATGCCCTGGGCGAACGATCCGTACGGCCAAGGAGGAGGGCCACGGAGGAGGGCGACGGAGGAGGAAAAGTCATGCGGGCTCGCCAGGAGCGACGAGCGAAATTCCAGATCAGGCCTCTTCCGGCCGAGTCACGCGAGCGCTACACCGAGGACTGGCGGGTCGTCCAAACGCGATTCGTCGACGACCCCGATCGCTCGTTCGAGGAAGCCGACGGTCTCGTGCGAGCCGTCATGAAGGATCGCGGCTATCCCATGGAGGACTTCGATCAGAATGTCGCCGATGTCTCCGTCGATCATCCGTTGGTGGTGGAGCACTACCGACAGGCACACGCGATGGCGCTCGCGAACGAACGGGGAGCGGCCACGACGGAGGACCTTCGCCAGGGCATGGTTCACTACCGGATGCTGTTCCAGGAGCTGCTCACGCCCGACGAGCCGCAGGCGGAGGATGCCGGCGTCGGTTCGCGGGGTGGCATGCACCTGAGCGATCGGTCTGATGAGTCCCAGCGCATGGCGGACCACTAGCGCCACGAGCGCCGGAGACCACCGCGATCACGTCCCCGAAGAGCGGCTCGGTCCGCTCCGGAAACCGATGGTGCGGTGCGTCCCGTCACAGAACGGCTTGTTCCCGGAGCCTCCGCATCTGCACAGCGCGACACGGGTGTCCTCTCGGATCAGGTGTCCGCTCGCATCCTCGATCCGGATCTTGCCTCGCACGAACAAGGGGCCGTTCGGACGGAGTTGGACCGTTGGATCCTGGGGCTCCGGCTCTTGGTCGCCGCCGTCCAGGCGCCGGAAGTGGAGGGCGCCGGTCGGGCAGCGCATGACGACCTCGGCGATCTCGTCGGCGGATGCTGCGTCGACCGCGATCCACGGGCGTCGCCACGGGTCGAACACCGCCGGAAGCCCATCCAAGCAATCGGCCGCGTGGATGCAGTACGCGGGCTCCCAGGTCACGACGATCTGTTCGTTCGCGTACTCCTTCTTGATATCGGTCTCGTACCGGGTTTCGTCGTGGTATCCCACCGGCTCGTTCATGCGATCAGGCCCGGCCGTCAGCCCGGTGGGCAAGCGCTTCACCCAGAACCCTTGGCGCCGGCAGGCTCTCGGGTTGCATGCCCGCCGCCGCCATCACATCGCTGCCGTCGATGGTCTCGCGCTCGAGCAGCAGCGCTGCGACCTTATCCAGTGCTACCCGGTGATCCGAGAGCAGGGTCATCGCTCGCTCGTTGGCTTCCTTGAGGAGGCGCTCGACCTCTTGATCGATCACCCGCTGCGTCGCCTCCGCGTACTGGCGGCTCCGGATCTCCTGTTGACCGAGATAGGCGGGACCGTCGCCCGAGAATCCGACCGGTCCGAGCTCGGGGCTCATCCCGAACTCCACGACCATCCGGGTGGCGAGCTGAGTGGCCCCGGCGAGGTCGTTCGACGCGCCCGTCGACACCTCGCCGACCACGAGCTGCTCCGCGGCTCGTCCACCCATCCGGATGGCCAGGGAGTCTTGCAGGTAGCTCTCCGGATATAGATGTCGCTCGTCCACGGGCAGCTGCTGGGTCACCCCGAGCGCCTGCCCGGCGGGAAGGATGGTCACCTTCGACACCGGATCCGCGTGTTCCGAGAGGACAGCAACCAGCGCATGGCCGGCCTCGTGCACCGCGACGGCTTGCTTCTCCTCCGACAGCAGCGCGTTCGAAGCATCTCGCCGCCCCAGCAGGATCCGGTCCCGGGCCTCGTCGAAATCATCGGCCGTGACGGTGTCCCGATGCGCCCGGACGGCGACGATCGCGGCCTCGTTCAGCAGGTTCGCCAGATCCGCACCGGAGAACCCGGGCGTCCCGCGGGCGACGACCCGAAGATCCACGTCGGGACCGAGCTTCTTGCCCTTCGCATGGACGGCAAGGATCGCCGTGCGCTCCTTCAGGTTCGGCAACGGGATCTCCACCTGCCGGTCGAACCGGCCGGGCCGGAGCAACGCCGGGTCCAGGGTCTCGGGCCGGTTCGTGGCCGCCATCACCACGACGCCGGCCGAAGGATCGAAGCCGTCCATCTCCGCCAGCAGCTGGTTCAGGGTTTGCTCGCGCTCGTCGTTGGAAACGATGGCGCCACCCCTGCGTGCGCCGATCGCGTCGATCTCATCGATGAACACGATGGCGGGAGCACGCTTCCGAGCCTCCACGAACAGGTCGCGCACGCGCGATGCGCCAACGCCGACGAAGATCTCGATGAAGGACGAGCCGGTGACGGAGAAGAACGGAACCCCGGCCTCGCCGGCGACGGCTCGGGCCATGAGGGTCTTGCCCGTCCCGGGAGGGCCGACCATCAACACGCCCTTGGGGCCGATCGCTCCCACCTTCGAGTAGCGGTTCGGGTGCCTCAGGAAGTCCACGACCTCCGCGACCTCCTGCTTCGCCCCCTCGTAGCCTGCGACGTCGGAGAAGCGGGTCGTGGGCTTCTCCGCGTCGTAGAGCTTCGCCCGCGAGCCGGTCAACGCGCCGAGCCCGCCGGCCAGCTGCCGCCCGGCCCGTCTGCCGAGGAAGATGAACAGCCCGACGAACAGCAAGAGCGGCAGCAAGCTCAGGATCACCGAGAGGACCGTGGCGGAAGCAGGGCCTTGTCCCGTGACCTGCACGTGATGCTGATCCAAAAGAGGAGCGACAGTGTTGTCCTGCAGGGCGACCGGGATCTGGGAGCGGTACCCTGTGCCGTCCGTCAGCTGGCCGACAACGCCCCCGTTGGCGTCGATCGTCGCGGTCTGGACCTTGTCCCCTCGAACGTCATCGAGGAACTGCGAGTAGGTGAGGGTTTCGGGAGTGGTTCCGTTCATGCTGGGGCGGAGCAAGAGCAGGATGGTGAGCGCGATCCCCAGGAAGATCAGCCAGTTCCGCCACGACGGCGGGGGCGGCGGCGCAGGACCTTTGGTTCGGCGTTCGTGTCCGGGATCCGGCGGTCGGGCCGGACTCGTTCGGTGCTCCACGCGCCCTCCCCCGTCCACTCGTGGACCCGGTCTCGGGACGGTCCCTCGAACCGAGATCCCAGGCTAGTCGTCCTGTCTGTGAAGTGACACAGACGGGTGGCCGGCCAGGGCAAGACGGCGAGGGCCGTCACGTGATGTCCATCACGTGACGGCCTCGTGACCCTGCTCTTCGTGGTCACGGGCGGGAGGGCTCGCCGATCGGCGGGCCTCTCGCCCCGTCGGGGCTGCTGGCTCAGTCGCCGCCCTGCGAGTCACCGCTCTGCGAGTCCCCGCCGCCGCTCGTGTCGCCGCTCTGCGAATCCCCGCCGCCGCTCGTGTCGCCGCCTTGCGAGTCTCCGCTCTGCGTGTCGCCGCTCGTGTCTGCGCTCTGGGTGTCCTCGCCCTGGTTGTTGTTGTCGCCTTGGCTGTCGTCGTTCTCGCCCTGGTCGTCGGCGGAGGTCTGTGTGTCTGAGCTCTCGCTCTGGTCACCCTGGTCGTTCGTCGTGATCGCTGTGTCCGTCGTGGAGCTGTCGCCCTGGTTGTCGTCGTTGTCGCCCTGGTCGTCGGCGTTCTCGCCTTGGTCGTCCTGATCCGGCACGTCGGTGCTCTCGTCGTCGCCGGGCAGGTTGAGGCCGACGGTGCCGGCCGCATGCGAAACGGCCTTCTGGACCGGGTGGGGCAGTGCGCCCGCGACCGCCATGCTGCCCATGACGGTAAAGATGGCGGCGATGGGTGCGAGCACCCTCACTAGGGTCCGGGTCGATCGCTTCATCGGCTTCCTCCTTAGCTTCGGCAGCCGCGACACCTGCGGGGCAGGTGCGTCGGCGTTGCTGACCGGCCTCACGACCGGGTCGCCATTCTCGGCAATGAGGTGGGAGGTCTCGACCATCGCGGCCACGTGGAGATCCTCGGAAACGAGGGGGCGCGCCGGCGCCGCCTCGTGAAGGTCCTGGACGAACCCGGCGAGCTCACGCCACTCGTCGGACGTCGGCGTCTGACCGGAAAGCATCTGCTCGAGCGCATCGTCGGTCGCGTTCGGATCCCAACCCATCTCATCAGGAGGAACGTCGGACGTGGTCATAGGGTCACGGCTCCCCGCTCGATCTCTCGCCGGATCGCCGCCACGCCGCGCGCCTGCAGCATCTTCACGGCCCCGGGTTTCCGTCCTACCGCGATCGCCACCTGCTCGATGGTGAGGCCGCCGAGGATCCGAAGGAGCAGGACGTCACGCTGATCGGGTGTCAACCTATCCAGGAGGCGCCCGATCCGGTCGGTGACGAGACCTTCCATCGCCTCGGTCTCAACGTCTCCGCGCGGACCACGGTCGTCCAGCTCCTCGATCGACGCCGGCACGATCGGATGCCGGATCGCGCGACGCATCTCGTCGGTCGCCCGGTTCCGAGCGATGGCGAACACCCATGCGCGGAAGGCGGTCTCGTCACCCTCGAACCCGTCGATCGCGCGCACGACGTTGACGAAGGTCTCGCCGACCACGTCGTCGGCGTCCGGCACCCCGCGAGCCCGGAGGTAGCGGTCCACTGCCGGGGCAGTCTCCCGGTACAGCTCGCGCCAAGCCCACTCCGCCCCCACCCGGGCGGCGGCGAGAACGGTCGCGAAGGCCTCACCGAGCGCGATGGGTTGGTCCCTTCAGGAGGATCCGCGTGGCGGGGCGCATCACCGGAGGTCATCGGCATCCCGCAGTGGTCGGTTGACCTGCCGGCGTACGGTCGCCCACGGCACCTGACGTTCATCGGCGCGGTGACGATCGGGATCCCGTCGTTCTTCCTCGCGCTCGCCGGTTCGCGCTCGATCCGCCGGGCGACCTGGTGTGGCCGGCCGCGCTGGGGATCGCGGCCTTCGTCTGGTCCTTCGCGCGACTTTCCGTCCCCGACCGACCGATCGGGCACCGTGCCCGCGACGAGTGGGATCGTTAGTGCCCTCCCGCTCCCACCTTCGGCCCTGAGGTCTGGTTCGCCATCACCAACGCGCCGGCCGCGTAGTTCCGGTCGTCCGTGTACGCCACGTGGAACGCTCCGGCCGAGTCGACCTGGACGTCGATGAAGTCCAGGAGGTTCCGGTTGGTCCCCGGCACGGCGGCGCAGAACAACCCCAAGGTGCAGATGTCGCCGTGATGCATCGGCGCCGGCGTGAGCTTCACGTTGGTGAACGTGGGCGAGCCGGAGAGGAGGTTCGTCGATTGGCCCACGAACACGTTCCAGTCGGCGTTGGCGTCCCCGGTCGGTTCGTTCGGTTTGCCGTACGGCGTGCTCCCCACGAGCGTCGAGGTGCCCAGGTACGCGACGTCCACCTGGCCTGGGTTCCCCGCGGCGATCGCCGCGAAGAAGTGGGTCCCCTGATCGGTGTTGACGAGGTACGGCGCGCCGGTGCCGTCCGCGCTCCCGTTCCAGGTCGCGCCCCCATCGAAGGACGCCTCGACCCAGATGTCGTACTCCGTCCGAAGGTTCATGACGAAGCCGACGTACGGGTTCCCACGGTTGTCGAGCGTGAGGTCGGCGAAGATCTCCGACCCGTCGTGCAACGGTCCGGCGTCGTACACCAGGCGGTCGGTCCAGGTCCGGCCGCCGTCATCCGAGTAGGCCGACCAGATCGAGTGGAACGCCGCGAGCTGGGTGAGGTTGCAGCCGCTGACAGGGTTGAGCGGGTCCGCGGCCAGCCAGGCGATGTAGATCCGTCCCGCGTGCGGTCCCGATGGCACGATCTTCAACCCACCGGGGATCGTGTTGCAGTAGGAGTCCGCCTGGGCGAGCGGGGACGTGATGGCGTCGACGGGCAGGCCGAAGTTCCTGCCTCCGTCGAACGAGCAACTGACCCACATCTGGCTCGGCCCGAAGTCGTGATAGGTGAGACAGACCGTCGCCGTGTTCGTCGTGTGCCCCGGAGGGATCCACGCGTCGACCCATTGCCGGTCAACGAGCGCCGGCTGGCCGCTGGCGTTGGAGTCCTCGATGGCGGACGATCCCTTCTGAGGCCAGGTGGCGCCGCGGTCGAAGGACTTGAACAGATCGACCTGCAGCGTGTTCTGGTCTCCGGTGATGATGTTGAGGTTGCTCTCGTAGACCGCTCCCGATCCGTCCACGTTGACCGAGGTGTCACCCGAGGGAGATTCGGGCGACGCGCCCTGCGCCCAAGTCTTGCCGCCGTCGGCGGAGCGCCAGAACTCCATCGCGTCTCCCGGCGCCGAGACGTAGATCGTGTGGTCGGGACTGATCGCCACGGACGGCTCACCGCCACCGTTCTGGGGACCGATCACGTTGAGCGAGGACCGTATCCTGCCCCCGCTTCCCGAGGCGACGGCGTGATCCGGGACCGCGATCACGAGGCTGACCAGGGTTGCGATGACAAGGGTGGGAACGGTTCTCGCACGCACGGGAACTCCTCCTCGCTGGGCGACGATCGTCGGGGTTGCGATACCCCTTGCAGCGCGAGCCAAACGCCGTCGCAGCAGTTTCGCCCCGCATCTCGGGGAACCCCCGCGGTGTTTGAGCACGATCTCGGCCGGGTAATAAGGCATGTTTTCGGTTGTGGCGTCTTCGGAAGGGGGCGGGTGGATGGCGGTCGTCCGGATCGGCAACGGATCTTGTCTTCCTCATGAGGGCCGCCGCGCACATCGGCCGGTCGCGCTCGCAGCTGCTCTGGCTCTGATCGGTGCACTCTCCATCGTGGCCCCGACCTCGGCCTCGGCAGCGGTCCCGCCGACCGCCACGTTCAACCCCAACCTGTTGCTCAAGGGCAGCAGCAGCGCCGGGGAGCCCAGCATCCGGACGGACCGGTTCGGTCGGTCGTTCGTGATCGCCCCCACCGGCGTCCCAGCGGGTTGCAAGGCCTTCCGGGTCGCGCACGACGGATCCGCCTCGAGCTTCCTTGGGTTCCCCGATCACACGGCAGGGGGAGGCGACTGCGATTGGGCGATCGGACCGCAAGAGACCTCCTCGACCATCTCTCCGCCGGCAACGGACGACGACCTCGCCTATTCGAGCCTGACCCTCGCCAACATCACGACGAGCAAGTCCGACGACGGGGGTGCGACCTTCGGGCCTCCGAACCTCTACTCGCAACAGGTCGCCGGGGACGACCGGATGTGGATGGCCGCTGATCCAAAGCTGAACAGCCTTGGGTTCGACGACGTCTACATGACCTACCACGACGTGAGCGTGGGCGACATCCAACTCGGTGTGTCCCGAGACGGAGGACAGACGTACGTCCAGAACGGCCCGATCATCAACCCTCTTGATGTGCCCGAGCCGCAATGGCAAGGCGGCCTGAACTCACCACCGGGCCCGGCCGGGAACGGGATCGGCAACATCGTCGCCCGCCGGCCCGTCGGAGGTTCGCTGACCCTCTACTCCATCTTCGTCACCCCCGACAGTCCGCAGGACAACGTGAACCAGGGCCTTGCCGGGACCGGCAACTTCAACCGCGTCTTTGAGGCCGTTGGGACGGTCACCGACGTCCCCGCGCCGGGCGCCCCCGTCATCGCATGGCGGAACTATGAGGTGTACCACGGTCCGCTGGGGGCCCGGTACGACCGGATCTTCCCCATCACGACGGTGGACGCCGCCGGCAGGGTCTACGCGATCTGGACCGACGGCAACCACATCTTCTCCAAGACCGATGCCACCGGCACCAGCTGGAACCCGGTCGCGGCCCCCACGCAGATCCCCAACCCGACCGGCGTGAATACGACCATCATGCCCTGGGCCGCTGCAGGCAGTTCCGGCATCGCCGACGTGGTGTTCTACGGCGCTACCGGCGGGACTGGCGCGCCGCCCAACCCGCAAGACGACCCCAACAACGTGTGGACCGTCTACATGGCTCAGACGGTCGACGGCGGCTCGACGTGGGGCGTGTTCAGGGCGAGCGATCACGCGATCCACACGGGCCCGATCTGCATCGACGGTCTGGGGTGCGATCTGAGCACCCCGACCCGTGATCGCACGCTGCTCGACTTCTTCCAGGTCTCGGTCGATCCGACCAACGGCGCGGCGGATATCTCCTACGCGGACGACCACGCGGCTCCGGGGAGCGCGGTCCTGTACTTCACGAGGCAATGCACCGGTGCGAGCGCAACCACCGGCGCTGCCCTCGTCAACGACTGCGTTGCGCCACCACCGCCAGTCATTCCTCCGCAAGGGACCACGTGTCCCGGCCCGCAGATCCTCGACTTCGTCGGCGATGCGCCGAACAACTACCCGGGAGGCTCGGGGCAGAACATGGACAACCTCGACATCGAGAACTCGTCGTTCGCGTCCACGCCTGGGAGCGCGAACATCGACGTGACACTCACCGTCCAGGATCTCGAGGCGCCGCCCACCGCGGACAACCCGAACGTCCTTTCGGGGCTCTGGACGGTGTACTGGCAGCAATCCGGCACCGCCAACGCGCCTGGCGGCAGCACGTGGTGGTTCGCGCAAGCCACGACGTCGGGCACCGGACGGAGGGCGGTCGCGCAGTTCAGCGACGGGACGTTCGACGTGAGCGCGGATGCCTATAGAGGTCGCCACACGATCACCGGCGCGTTCAACCCTGGACCGCACGGCACGTTCGTCATGCACGTACCGCGCGCCGACGTGGGCAACCCTGCGGATGGGGCGACGCTGACCAACCCGTTCGCCGATACGGCGGGGGCGTTCCTCGTTGCGGGAACGGGCCTCCGCTTCATCGCGCGGGCCGACCGAGCGCCAGACTCCGACTACGGGGCGGACTATCACGTTGCGCAGACCTGCGCGGCGGACCTGTCGATCAGCAAGTCCGGCCCGGCGACGGGTCACATCGGTCAGGGCATCACGTACACGATCACGGTGCACAACGGAGGGGGCGACGCCGCTGCCGGGGTGACGGTCAAGGACAGCCTGCCCAAGAACGCGGGGTTCGGATCGGCGAGCACGAGCCAGGGCAGTTGTGCTCCGAGGCCGAAGCAGCTGCTGGTCGTCTGCAACCTCGGAACGGTGGCGAACGGCGCCGGCGCCATCGTGACCATCGTCGTGAAGCCGACACAGAAGGGGGATTTCACCGATACGGCGAGCGTCTCCGCAACGTCGCCCAACGACCCGAACCCGAACAACAACACCAGCAGCGTCACGACCAAGGTGTCGCCATGATGGTTCGAGGCCCGGCGCGCGTATCGGTGACGGGTTAGCCCGCCGCGACGATCGCCAGGACCTCGTCCGCGTACCGCTCGAGCTTGGCCGGTCCGACCCCCGAGATCGCCGCGAGGTCGGCCCAGTCCTTGCATCCGCGGGCGGCGATCTCGGCGAGCGTTCGGTCGTGGAACACGACGTAGGCGGGCACGCCGTCGGCTTGCGCCCTCTTGCGGCGCCATTCCTTCAGCCGATCGAACAGGGGGCCGCCTCGTCGCACCGTGACGGATGACCCCGGAGCCGCCGATCGGACCGGCTGCCCGTACGGCGAAAGCTCCAGATCGTCGAGGAACGGGCTGGGCCGTGAGCGGCCGTCCACGGGCCACGTCAGGAACAGGTAGCGGCGAGCTCGGGTGATCCCGACGTAGAGCAGCCGTCGTTCCTCTTGGGGGTCGGCCTTCGCGCGCCCCGAACGGAACGGGAGCTCGCCGTCGACCAGGCGGGGGAGGAAGACCGCGTCGAACTCCAGGCCCTTCGCGCGGTGGTACGTGAGGAGGTTCACGCCACGACCGCTGTGTTCGGTGGAGAACCGCTGGGCGAGCTCGGCCACGAACCCGGCGTGGTCGCCGCCGGGGTGGGCGCGCTCGAACTCCGAGGCGAGGGAACGCATGCGCGCCAGGTCGGACTGGCGTGTCACCTCCTCGTCGACGTCGGGCGACGTCTCGGGGTCGTAGCCGAGCTGGTCGGTGATGGTCGCGACAGCGTCGGCAACGGAGGCGCCCGCAACCGACCGCTTCAGCCGCTGCAGGACCGCGCGCGGTCCGGGTCGCCGCAGGAACGCACCGTCGCGCACCTGATACGGGATGCCGGCGGCGGCGAAAGCTTCCTCGAACGGCTCGGACCGGGCATTGATCCGGTACAGCACCGCGATCTCCTCCAAGGGGACGCCCCCTTCGCGTTGGAGGCGGCGGACCGCCTCGACGACGGCGGTAACTTCAGCGTTCTCGTCGGGCTCGGCTCGCGCGATCGGGGGAGGCCCCGACGGCCGGTTCGACCGGAGCGTCTTCCGCGCTCCGCCCAGGCGAGGCGCGAGCCGGTTCGCGAGGTCGAGGATCTCCGGTGTGGAGCGGTAGTTCTCCTCGAGACGGACGACCGTCGCGAGCGGGAACCGTCGCGTGAAGCCCAACAGGTGCTCGGGAGAAGCGCCGGTGAACGCGTAGATCGTCTGGTAGTCGTCGCCCACCACGCAGAGATCGTCGCGCGCGCCGAGCCACCGCTCGAGCAGTCCCGCCTGTAGCGGGTTCACGTCCTGGAACTCATCAACGGTGAACGCGGAGAACCGTGATCGGACGGCGTCGGCGGCATCGGGGTGCTCGTCGAAGAGGCGCAGCGCGAGTCCCAGCATGTCCTCGAAGTCGAGTCGGCCCATCGCGCGCTTGCGCCGCTCGTACCCGTCGTAGACGCGGAACATCAGATCCGGCGGGATGGGAGGTTCGTGGTCGCCGAGCTCGGCGACGTACCGAGCCGGCGTGATCATCCGGTTCTTGGCCCATTCGATCTCGTTCGCGAGCTCTCGCCGGGGAAGGAACTTGTGTGGCGGCGGCAAAGCGTTCGCGAGGGAGGCGATGAGCGGGGCCTTGTGGTCGAGCACTTCGGCCAGCGGCTCCCCCGTGTGCGAAGACCACAGCCGTCCGAGCTGGGAGAGCGCAGCCGAATGGAAGGTGCGTGCTTCTACCCCCTCGACGCCGAGCGATAGGAGTCGCCGTCTCAGCTCGCCGGCGGCCTTGTCGGTGAAGGTGACCGCGAGGATCTGCGACGCGTCGAACGCGCCGCTCCGGACCTGGCACCCGATGCGGTGGGTGATCGTGGTGGTCTTCCCCGTCCCCGCTCCGGCCAGGATGGCGACCGGCCCGCGGAGCGCGAGGGCAGCTTCACGCTGGGGATCGTTCAGCCCGGCGAGGACGCTCTCGAGGTTGTGCACCTCGCGGACCCTAGCACCGGGGTCCAACCTGTCTAGGTGAGCGGGGGCGCCGGCTGGTAGGTCTCCGGGAGCGGCTTGCCCGTCTCGGGCGACTCGATCTCCACGATCTCGCCCCGCATCGGTGCGAGGAGGCCGAGCAGTTCCCCTTGGTCCTCTTTCGGCACGTCGAGATGATCGAGCGACGCAACGAGATCCGCCACGAGCGCGTCGAACTCTCCGGCGGTCACACCCATCCCTGCGTGGGTCTCTTTCATATCGCGACCCGGATACGTGACCCGCCGCCGGTCGCTGCGGAAACCTGATCGACCAGCATCTTCTTCAGACGGGGGATGTCGGTGCGAGCGAACTTCTGGTTGATCCGATCGTCGGCTGCGCACCGTGCAACGAAGTCGTCCACAACCAACGAGATGGCGTTCCCGCCCCCGAGGCGTTCGTACAGCGATACCACAAGCCTCCCCCTCTCCTGGTGATCCGTCTACGACCCTACACATCGCGCGAGCGAGCCCGCAGGGCGTTCCCTCGGCGTGGCTCGATAGCGCCGATCAGGAGTTGACGAACTTCAGCTCGAACAGGCGACCGTCGTTCTCGGCGGGGTTCACGGCGTTGTCCACGCCGCTATCCGTCAGATACAACCGGCGTCGCGATCCGTCCGTGCCCGGCGCGAAGGTGATGCCCGACGCCGCCTTGATCCCGAGACCCGTGAGGTCGATCTTCCGAACGAGCGCGCCGCCCCACGTGGTCTCGAGGATGAATCTCTGCCTGCTGCTCACGATCAACAGATGGTGGGTGCGGGGGGTGACGAGGACATCTTCCGCAGTGGTGAAGCCGTATCTGTGCGTCCCGAAGTTCCGGATCAAGTCATCGCGCGTGCCGAATCGACCGTCCTTCCCCCGTCCGATCTTGTAGATGCGGCCATTGGTCGAATCGGAGACGATCAGCATGCTCTTCGGGGGGAAGTACGTCAGGCCTTCCGGATCGAAGGATCCGAACCGATGCGTCCGAAGGACCGTGACCACGGCATCGTCGCGGGTGCCGAACAGGCCGTCTTTGCCAGGCTTCTCCCGGAACACCCGATCGAGATCGTCGTCGGTGACGTAGAGAGCGCGATGACGGTTATCGAGCGCCACGTCTTCAGGTTCAACGGTGAATCTCTTGAACGTCCGAGCGGCGACGAGGGCGCCCTTCCGCCTCGCGACGAAGAAGTTCTTGCCCCTCCATAGGGCGGGGATCGCCGCCTGCGCAGGCGGCGGGTTGAGCAGCAACCCGACGAGGGGAACGCATAGGACGAGGCGACCCAAACGCTTCATGTGCTTCATCTGTTCTCCTCCGGGAGCCGAGAGTTGGAATGAGGGTTGGAAGAGGGATTCCCCGAGCGTCGGTCCCTAAACCGGATCATGACGATGATCACCGGAAGCGTACCGAGCCTTGACGATCTCAAGCGATCCGGTCGATCCGCATGGGCGAGACGGCCATCGCCACGTCCTCGCCCTCGTCCACCGTCGGCATGTGCTGGTCGGCCTCTTCTTCCATCGGGAGCCACACCTCTAAGGTGGTCCCTGCTCCCGGCAGGCTTCGGAGGGTGCACCACCCGCCGGCCATCTCCGCCCGCTCACGCATCGCGGCGATCCCGAGGTGACCCGGCTCCGCGACCACTGACCCCTCAGGGGTGTAGCCGACCCCATCGTCGGCGATCCCCATCCACACCCCACCATCCCGATCCTGCAGCTTCACGCTGATCTCGTCCGCGTGTGCGTGCTTGCGTGCGTTCGTGAGCGCTTCTTGCGCGATGCGGTAGAGGATGACCCGTGTCTGGGTGGAAGGCTCGGTATCGAGCTCGTCCTCGACCGCCCACGCAGCGTCGATCTCCGAGTTGTCCAAGAAGTAGCGAAGTGCCGGTCCGAGGCCCTCCTCGTCGAGGATCGGCGGGCGGAGATCGAAGAGCATGTGGCGCATGCTCCGGATCGTGCCGAGGACGGCATCACGCGCGTCGTCCAGCTCCGGCAGGTCTGGGTTCGCTTTCGCGAGCAGTTCGAGTCGCATCTTGAGGACCACCATCTTCTGCACCGGATCATCGTGGATGTCGTTCGCGATCCGACGGCGCTCCTCCTCGGCGGCCTGGACCACGTGGGCGAGGAGCCGACGGCGCTGTTCGTCGACGTCCTGCAGATGCTGGATGGTCTCGCGGAGCTCCTCGGTGCGTTCGGCGACCTTCACCTCGAGCTCCAGGTTGTGCGCGCGAAGCTGCCGCTCGAGCCCGCGGATCGTCTCGAGTTGGGCTTCTCGGTCCTCCGTCAGCCACGCGTTGTGCAGCGCGAGCGCCGCGTGCGCCACGAACTGCGCTACCATCGACACCACCCAGCGACGCAGACCCGAGGTCGTCCCGCCACGTTCGACGACTACGGCCCCCAGCGCGTGGCCGCCTTCGTGGAACAGCGGCACGACGAGGAGGTTCCGAGATCCGGGGAACAGCGCTCCTAGGCGCGGGTCGATCGCGGGGTCGATCTCGCGGACCAACCGAGGGGCTCGGTCGGTCCACACGCGTTCGATGAGGGGGTCGAGCCCCGGGGCAAGCGCCTCGCGCGGCACATGGTCGGTCGCGGCCAGCACCCGAAGGTCGCCCTCCGGCGAGGCGAGCACGACCCCTCGTTCGAACCCGAACGTGGCGCAGAGCTCTTCCAACAGGATGCCGGGGATCTCCTCGGCCCCGTCGCTGGTGTCGAGCCGGGCCACCATCGCCGAGAGGGATGCCAGATCGACCTTCTGGCGTCTGAGCTGGCGCTCGCTCGCGGCGGCGGCGGTTGCGGTGCCAAGTGCGACCAGCCACAACCCGGCGATCGCAAGGGTCGGGGCAGCGGAGCCCGGACCGTGCGTCGCCGATCCTTCGACGATCCCGGCGTCGATCGATCCCACGACCAAGAGGAAGAGCGTCGTATGCCACAACGCGATCTTGAGCCCGGTCCGATAGGAACAGA
>VAXZ01000064.1:15819-19009 GCA_005885035.1 Actinomycetota bacterium | reverse complement strand
ACGACCTCGGGAGCAAGCACCACCGCTGCGAGGACCATCGACGCGAGACCCGCCCGCAGGACCGCGAGATGCCCGTGGCGCTCTTCGAGGGAGAGCAGCTCCGACGGATCGGGGCTCGCCCGCTCCCGCCAGGAGCGAAGCGCGATCACGAGAACCCCATCATCTCGGTCTGCACGGGCGCGAGTGAGAGCCTCGGGTCCCGGCGGTCGAGACGGTCCTGCACCATGACGAACCCGCCGGCGACCGCGAGCAAGGCGAACACCACGCCGAGGCTTCGAGCCACGACACGGACCGCGCCGGCGACCTGGTCCGCGAAGACCGGGTCCTTCGATAGCGGGACCGAGATCGTCGAGGGATCGTTTGACGATCCGGCGGATCGCGGCCCGGAGGGTCGCGATCCGGCGGGTCGTCCGACCTGCGATCCGTGAGGCGTCTGCCGACCGGCCGCCGGCGGCCGGTCGCCGGTGTGCCCGCCGTTCGGCTGACCGCCCGAGCCACCGCCACCGCCTCCGCCCCCACCACCCGGGGGTTCCACGCTCCCCGGGTTGATCCGGCCGACCGTTCCCACGGGGTCGTCGACGATCGCCTTGGCGGTTCCGGTGGCGGTGTCGATCGTGTCGGCGACGGTCCCTTGACCGGACTCCGCGGCACTCGTCACGACGCAGGTAACGTTCAGCGGGTCACACGGCTCATCCGCGAAGGCAGGGCTTGCCAGGGCCAGGAAGAGAACCGTCAGGGGAACCGCCGCGAGAAGCCTCATCGACCTGGTCATGTCTCCACCTCCAGGGGAGCGGTGCTCCATGGAGAAACCTCAATCTTCCACCTCTTCGGTAACTGGCTCCCGTGGCTTGAACTTCGTTGGGAGCGGATTTCCACTCAATCCAGCCACCGTGAGCGGGTCGCCCACGATGGGACCCTGGATCATCGCAACCCCCAGGGCGCGGAGCTCCTCGAGCTGGTCGTCGGAGGCGACGTCGGCGGCGATCACCTGTGCCCCAACCTCCGCTGCGCACGCCGTCGCCGAGGCGACGATCGCGTGGTTCGAGAAGCTATCGCTCACGGATCGGGTCAGCGCCTCGTCGAGGCGCGCGAACTCCGGAGCGATCAGGAGGAGGTGGCGGAGGCTCGTGAGCCCGGGCCCGATGTCGCGTGCCGAGACGCGCACCCCTTGTTCCCGGAGCGATGCGAGCGCCTCGCCCAGGTTCGTGTCGGCGGAGGCGCCATCGTCCGAGACGACGAGCGGGCTGAAGCCGAGCACGATCCGGTCGGCGATCGGACGACCGATCGCCCGGCGGAACCTGGACGTGCATGCCGTGGCGGGGGTCACCTCGAACTCGAGGAACGATCCGGTGGGGATCTCACGGAGCGCTTGGATGGCCGCCCGGAAGGCGGCGAGCTCGAAGTCGAGCAGCAGGTCTGCCGCCTCAGCGTCGGCGATCCAGGTGTCGTAGGAGCGATGGGGAAGGGTCGTCACCCTCGATCGGACGTCGAATCCGATCGTCCGACCGGTTCCGAGGTCGACGATCGGATCGAACTCCGCCGTGATCTCGCTATCGAGGATCGCGCGAGCGACACGGGCAGCTCGCTCGTCGCGCCGTGGGAGCGGCGGAGAGATGAGGGCGAGACGAGGCTTGGCCGGCGGCGACCACGGCTCGTCGACCGCCCGATGGATCGTCCGAAGGATCTTCTCGGTGGACTCGGCCTTGCGCACGTAAGCGCGTGCGCCCGCGCTGATCATCCTGATCACGGTGTTGGAGTCTTCGTGTGCCGAGAGCGCGACGATCTTGGTCGGTGGACACCGCCTGGTGATCTCCCGAACGGCGCGGACGCCGCCTCCGCCCGGCATCCGGACGTCCACGAGGATCACATCGGGCTGCTCACGCACGGCGACGTCGATCGCCGCCTCGGCGTCGTTCGCCGAACCGACGAAGCGAAGGGTCGGATCGGAACCGATCAACGTCCGGAGGACGTCGACCACGGTCTCCTCGTCGTCGGCGACGGCGACTCGGATCGGGGTGGACCCATCGGTTCGCTCGGTCGATGTCACCGTGCTCACGCGTTGCCTCCTTCGTGCCTCGGACGCCGTTCGGACCGAACCGCGTTCATCTCCAAAGACGTTCGGGCAGAGGCGCGGCGGGCTGGATGGGGCGCGGGGCCCGGCACCCCGGGACATCTGTCCCGGGTGTCCCTCAGCTGTCGGGGTTGAGCTCGCCCTTCAGCGGCGCCGCGAACAGCGCCGCTTCGGTCCGGTGGCGCAGGTGCAGCTTCCGCAGAAGGCCGGAAACGTGATTGCGCACGGTCTTCTCCGAGATGAAGAGGCGGGAACCGATCTCGCGGTTCGTCAAGCCCTCGGACAGCAGCCCCAAGACCTGCCGTTCCCTGTCCGACAGCGCGGCGAGCCGCGGCGTGTCACCGCTATGCGAACGGAGATACCCGAACATGGTCTGCGCAGATCCTTCGCCCACCACCGAAGCGCCTCCGGCGACCCGCCGGACGGCGTCGACGATCTCGGCGTTCGTGGCCTCCTTGGAGACGAACCCCTCGGCGCCGGCCTTCGCCGCCTCGACGAGCGCGGACCCGTCGGCGAGACCCGAACAGACGAGGACCTTGGTGGTGGGAGAGAGGTCGTGGATCTCGGCACAGACCTCGATGCCACTCCGATCGGGCAGCCGAACGTCCAGAACGACCACATCCGGATTCAGGTGTCTCGCGAGCGCGAGCGCCTCGTCCGCCGTTCGAGCCTCTCCCACGACGCGCAGGTCGTCCTCTGCATCGAGGAGGGTTCGGAGACCTTCTCGGATGAGCCCGTGATCGTCCGCGATCAGGATCTCGATCTCCATAGGCCCGTTCGCGAGTGTAGCCGCCGGGCAGGAAGGGCAAGTATCGGTCGGTCGTCCCCCGAAGGGTCGTCAACGGGGGCCAAGACGTCTGCCGACGGGCCGTCTCGCCGGTTCGGACCCATTAGGAAGAAGCGCCCCATCCTGACGGATGACACCGGGACATCCGTCCCTCCCTCGGATGACCAACGTCATCTGGGCACGAGCCCTCGCGCGGCTGACACTTGAGCTGGACACCCGCCGACAGGTGACGCGCGAAGGGAGACCGACATGAAGAAGACCCTTATCATCGTTGGATCGGTGACCGCCCTCGCGATCCCGACCGCAGTAACCGCGGGCCGCCACCGGTCGAG
>VAXZ01000064.1:1970-15800 GCA_005885035.1 Actinomycetota bacterium | reverse complement strand
CAGGACCGGCTCGGGCCGCAAGCCGTCGGCGAGCGCGTCGGGAGGAACCTCGAGCTCGTCGGTCAAGGTCAAGCCCAACCGGAGCGCCGGCAGTCCCGGCACGGGCGTCACGGTGAGGCAGCGAGGTGGTTCGGGGACTTCGGGCAGCCCGGGGCTCGGAAGCATCCACCTCCCGATATCCGTCAACGGGACGAGCCTCTGACGCGCATCACCGCCGCGGGGCGCACGGTGATGCCGTAGGCCCGGTCGCCCCTTCAGGGGGCACCGGGCCTTTCGCGGCCGTTCTGGCATCCTTGGGCGTCAGGGGGGAACGCCCGATGGTGTCCGATACTTCGCAACGGGTCTCGAAGGACTCCCGGCCCGCGGACGTGCTGGTCGTGTTCGGGATCACGGGCAACCTGGCGAAGGTCATGACCTTCCGGTCGCTCTACCGGCTGGAGAAGCGCAAGCTCCTCGACTGCCCGATCGTCGGCGTGGCGGTCGAGGACTGGACGCTCGACGAACTCCGGGGGTACGCCCGCGACAGCGTCGAAGGGGCTGGCGAGGCAGTGGACGAGGAGGTCTTCGGCCGCTTCGCGGAGCGGCTCTCTTACGTGCACGGCGATCTCTCCGACGCCACGACGTACGGGCGCGTCGCGGACGCGATCAAGGGCAAGGGATCACCCGTCTTCTACCTCGAGATCCCGCCTTCACTGTTCGGCACGGTCGTGCAGGGGCTGTCGGATGCGGGGATGACGAAGACGGCTCGCGTCGTCGTCGAGAAGCCCTTCGGGCACGACCTGGCGTCGGCCCGGGAGCTGTCCGCCGAGCTGCACCGGTCCATCGATGAGTCGCAGCTCTACCGGATCGACCACTACCTGGGGAAGCTCGGCCTGGTGGAGATCCTCCACCTTCGGTTCATGAACTCGATGCTCGAGCCCGTGTGGAGCAGGAACCACCTCGAGTCTGTCCAGATCACGATGGCGGAGAGCTTCGGGGTCGAGGAACGCGGCCACTTCTATGATCCGGTCGGCGCCTTGCGCGACGTGGTCGTCAACCATCTGATGCAGGTGGTTGCGGCATCGGCGATGGAGGCGCCCGCCAGGCGAGACGCGCAGACGATGAAGGATGCCCAGGTCGCCCTGTTCCGCGCCGTCGCCGAAACGGACCCCGCCCACTACGTACGAGGCCAATACGACGGCTACCTGAAGACCGATGGCGTGGCGCCCGACTCGACGACCGAGACGTACGCCGCGCTCCGACTGGACATCGAGAACTGGCGATGGGCGGGCGTCCCGTTCTTCCTCCGAACCGGCAAGCACCTCGCGGTCACGCAGACCGAGCTGCGGTTGGTCTTCAAGCATCCTCCCCGGCTCGGTTTCTCTGCGATGGGCCGCGACGCCCAGCCGAACCAGGTCGTGGTCAGGCTCGATCCGTCGACCGGGATCAGGCTGGTGGTGGAGGCCCACCGCAGCGACGCGCCCGGAGCGGAGCCGATCACGCTCGACATGGAGTTCGCGAGCCAGGGAGGTGAAGGTCCGACGCCGTACGAGGTGCTCCTGCACGCTGCGCTGATCGGGGACAGCACGCCGTTCATCCGGCAGGATGCGGTCGAGGAGACCTGGCGGGTCATGCAACCCTTGCTGGACGCGCCTCCACCCATCCATCTCTACGCGCAAGGGTCGTGGGGTCCCGACGCGGCCGACGAGCTGGTGGCTGGGCACGGCCGTTGGCACGAACCGTGGGTGACGTCGTGAGTACGCGGCAGAGCGCGGCGATGCCGTCGCCGTTCCCCCCGATCGACGACTACGCGTTCCTCTCCGACTGTCACACCGGCGCGCTGGTCGCGCCCGACGGTTCGGTCGACTGGCTCTGCGTTCCGAGGTTCGACGCACCGAGCATCTTCGGCACGCTCCTGGATCGCGAGGCTGGCAACTTCCGCCTAGCCCCGTTCGGGATCAACGTCCCCGCGTCGCGCGCCTACGAGTCCGGAACGAATACGATCGTGACGAGCTGGCGAACCGCCGATGGATGGGTGGAGGTCCGTGACGCGCTCACGTTGGGCACCCGTCAGGGGGAGGACACCGTCACGCCACACACACGGCCGCCGGCCGACGACGACGCGGATCACACGCTGGTGCGCACGGTGGTGTGTCTCGACGGCCATGTCGAGATGGAGCTGATCTGCGAACCGGTGTTCGACTACGGCCGGACGTCCGCCACGTGGTCACTCGTCGACGACGACCGGCACGCCGCCGATGCGAGCGGTGCCGGTGTGACCGTTCGCCTCACGACGGACATGCCGCTCGGGATCGAGGGTGGGCGGGTCCGCGCCAGACACAGCATCTCGGCGGGCGAACGGGTCTTCTGCGCCCTGTCATGGGCCGAGGACTTCGCCGCACCGACAACGGCAGACGAGGCGGATGCGCGGATGGCCGCCACCGTCCGCTACTGGCGCGGATGGTTGGACGCCGCTCGCGCGATCGATCATCCCTGGCGGGCGATGATCGAGCGTTCGGCGTTGGCGATGAAAGGCCTCACGTACATGCCCACGGGTGCGACGGTGGCCGCGCTCACGACGTCGCTCCCGGAAACCCCCGGTGGCGAGCGGAACTGGGACTACCGATACACGTGGATCCGCGACACGACGTTCACCCTGCGAGCGCTGCACCTCCTGCAGCTCGACTGGGAGGCGGACGAGTTCATGCAGTTCATCGCCGATGTGGAACCGGCGGAGGATGGATCGCTTCAGATCATGTACGGGATCGACGGCCGTCGGGATCTGACGGAGACCACGCGGGACGATCTCTCCGGGTACGCCGGGGCCCGCCCGGTGCGGATCGGCAACGGGGCGTTCGACCAGCGGCAGAACGATGTGTTCGGAGCGATCCTCGACTCGATCCTCCTCCATACCCGCAAGAGCGAGCGGCTGCCACGACGTCTCTGGCCGATCGTCGAGACGCAGGCGACGTGCGCGGCGAGGGTGTGGAAGGACCCGGACCAAGGGATCTGGGAGGCACGGGGCAAGCCACAGCACTACATCTCGTCCAAGTTGATGTGCTGGGTCGCGATGGATCGCGCGGCGAGTCTGGCGGGTATCCGAGGCGAGAAGGATCTGGAGGCCACGTGGCGGGGGTCCGCCGACGAGATCCAGGCCGACATCTTGAAGAACGGCGTGACCGACAAGGGTGTGCTCACCCAGCACTACGGAACCGACGCGCTGGACGCCTCCGCGTTGCTCGCCGCGATCTTCGGGTTCCTGCCGCCCGAGGACGAGCGCCTGCGTGCGACGGTGCTCGCGATCGCCGACGAGCTCACCGAAGACGGATTCGTGCTTCGCTACCGCACCGAGGAGACCGACGACGGCCTGTCGGGCAAGGAGGGCACGTTCCTGATCTGTTCGTTCTGGCTGGTCTCGGCCCTCGCGATCATCGGCGAGGAGCAACGCGCGCGCGACCTTCTGGAGCGGCTGATCCGCATCTCGTCTCCGCTCGGTCTGTACGCCGAGGAGTTCGACAGCCAGACCGGTCACCACCTGGGCAACTTCCCGCAGGCGTTCTCGCATCTCGCGTTGATCGAAGCCGCCGGTCGGCTGATCCTCTCGGAACGACTCGGCGAGCTGTGACCGCGCGGGCTCACGCCCCGTCGTGATCGGTGGTGAGCGGGAACGGCTCCTCGAGCGAGGCGAGCACGACGTCGGCACCCGCTCGCCGCAGCTCCTCCACGGAGTACCTGCCGCTGGCGACCCCGAGCGAGATCGCGCCGACCGCCTTCGCCGCGTCGACATCGAGCGGGGTGTCGCCGACGACGATCACCTCGCCTGGCTCGATGTCGCGACCGTGCATCGTGGAGACGCGATCGATCGCGACTTGCGTGATCTCGTGCCGATCGCGCGAGTCGGTGCCGAAGGCACCGACCGGGAAGTACCGGTTCAGATGGCCGCGCTCGAGCTTGATGCGGGCGCTCCCCTCCAGCCCGCCGCTCACGATGCCGAGCACGACGCCGCGGTCCATCAGCCGGCCCAGCGTCTCCACCACGCCGGCGAGGACCCGGTAGCCCTCCGATCGCTCGACCTCCTGCTGGAGCCGGTAGACGTACCAGGCGAACAACCGCGCGAGCTCGTGATCCGACGGCGCTCGCCCGAGGACGGCCTCGAACGTGCGGATCGCGACGTCCGGGTCGGTCATCCCGGCCGACGAGGACCTCGCGATGTCAGCGGGAACGCCGTGAAGCCGCTCGAACGCCCAGCGCCAGCTGCGAGCCCCCGCCCCGCCGGTGTCGATGAGGGTCCCGTCGATGTCGAACAGCACCGCTTCGATCCTCGGTATCTCTGGCGACATCATCCAAACTCGATGCTACGAGGACGGGTCGCCCCGGGACCTACGCGGTCCGCTTCCGCGCTGATCGCTTCGTCTGCCTCTTCTTGGCCTCCTGGACGCTTGCCTTGAGGGCGTTCATCAGCGCTTCGGCTTGAGAGCCAGCCGGAGCCCCGGCTCGTTCCTCAGGGATCTGCGCCGGCTCCTTCTGCGCGATCCGTTCCAGCAGCTCCTCCCGGTACGTGTCGGAGTACGCGTTCGGGTCCCACGTCGTCTTCAGGGTCTCGATGAGCTTCTCGGCCAGCTCCGATTCTGGCTCGGAGACCCCGACCGCCTCGACATCGCCAATCAGACGCCGAGCGTCTCGAACCTCGTCGCCGAAGAACAGTGTCTCGAGGGCCAGCGCGCCTCCCCGGGGGCGGATCGCGACCAGGTGTGGCTTCGTCCGAAGAACGAATCGTCCGATCCCGGCGCGCCCCGCCCGCTCCATCGCGCGAAGCAGCAAGACGTACGGCTTCTCGGCTCCGCGCTGCGGAGCAACGACGTAGCTCTTCTCGAAGTAGACCGGATCGATGTCGCTCAGGTCGACGAAGTCCTCGATGTCGATCGTTCGGCTCCGCTCTGGCTGGATGGACCTGATCTCGTGGCCCGCGAGAAGAACGACAGATCCGTCATCGCGTTCGACGCCTCGCAGGAGGTCTTCGTAGGCGATCTCGTCTTCGACTTCGGCTGCCTGGCGTGACGTTTCGCTCGACGGCGAACCCACCTCGGCCGTTCCGTCGTCCGTCTGCACGGGCGGCTCGGCTCCGACGAAGCGCCGGTAGCGGACACGCCGGCCCTGCGCGTCCATCAGATGGAACCGGACGTCCCTCGGTTCGGTCGCCGGATACAGCCGCACCGGGATCGTCACGAGCCCGAACTCCAAGGATCCCACCCACACCGCCTTGGGCATGGATCCAGCCTAGCGTTCCGGCGAGTCCCCGAGGGGTGACGTTCGAGCTCTGGGCTACGCGCCGGCTCCGACGGGAGCTGGCGGCGTCGGCGGGATCGCGTCCTCGACCCCGCTCCGCCTCGAGGCGACCCACAGCACGCCGAGTCCGAAGATCGAGACCAGCGTCCATACGATCCCACCCAGGATCGGGACCAGGCCCAGCACCCGCACGATCAACCATCCGATCAGGAACGCGAGGAAACGAGACGTCGGTTGCTTCATCGCCGTCCGGCCGATCGCGTGTGCACCCGCGACGTACCCGATCGTGTACAGGAACGCCAGCGCGAGCAACAGGAACAGTCCCAATGGGATCGCGATCACGACGACGAGGAACAGGATCGCGACGAGCGGCAGGAGGAAGAACGCAGCGACCCCGAGTCCGATCGAGGCCCCCGTTCGCTGGCGGAAGGCCCGGACGATCGCGCCGTCGAGCGCCGGGGCGAGGAGCAGGAGGAGCAGGCCGAGAACCAGCGTGGAGACCGAGTAGCCGATCCACCACACGATCCGACTCGCGAACCCGATGTCGCCGGCGTTGAACCGGGTCGCCACGCGCTGTTGCTGTCCGGTGATCGTGGCACCCTGCTCGACCGTCGGTGTGTCCGTCGTGACGAGGTCCCCCCCGATCTGGGCGCCCGATCGTACGGTGACCGCGCCGTTGAAGACGACGACATCACCAGCGACGTGTCCGGAGATATCGGTCCTGCCGTCGAACACCAGCACGGACCCGGTGACCGTCCCCGCGATCGTCGCCGGTCCATGGAAGATCAACGCGGTGTCCACGGTTTCACCCTGCGGCACGATGAGTTGACCACTCAGCACGATCTGGTTCCGAGAAGGGTTGTCGTTCGTGGATCCCTGCGCGGAAGCGGGCACGGCAAGGAACACCACCAACACGAACCCAGAGAGGCACGATCGCACGAGTTGACGGATATAGATGTGCACCGATCCCCTCCTCCGCGATGCCTACCCACCCTAAGCCGCCGAGGTTGCGCGCGCAAAGCGAGGCTCCAAGGAGCTGCGAAAACGAGCTTGCATCCAGCCGCCGCCCCGGTGTACACCGTGCCCGAGGGTCATGCCCAGCACCTGGGGACTAGACAGGACCGCCGAGGGCGTCTTCGTGCATGGCGAGGTGGATCTCTCCTCCGCGGAGCGGTTCGCCGAGGATGCGTCGAAGGCCGTGATGGAAGCGCCGGCCACGACCTTCCTGGTCGATCTCTCCGGGGTTACCTTCATGGACTCCGCGGGGCTCCGTGCGCTGATCCAGGTGCTGGAGCTCCGCACCGGGAAGGACATCGTCGTCCAGTCATCCCCACAGGTGTTCACCCTCCTGCACCTCGTCGGCCTGACCGACGGCGCGCTCCCGAACGTCGTCGTACGCCCGCCCTGAATCAGCCACGGACGGGGTCGACCCCTGATGATCCCGACACGGAGCACCGATTCAGGCGTCGCTCGGCCCGCCGGATCGCGGCGGCGCTGCGTAGCGCGTGGCGACCGCATCGGCGAACGCCGCGAAGCGCTCGGCGACGGGCTCGGCGGTCACGTGCAGGACGTTCTCGGCGTTGCTCTCGCCGTTGCGCGAGCAGTTGAAGCTGCCGGTGAGGACCTCGTCGTCGGCGACGAGCGACTTCGCGTGCATGTAGTCGTGCACGGCGCCCTCGGCGTAGGGCGTCGAGCGCTTGCCGGAGAGGCGCGGCGCGATCGCCTGCCACGCCCCGATCTTCCAATGGTTGGCAGGGACCGAGCGCCACGCCGACATGACCTCTTCCATCTGTGTCGCGTCGTAGGCGCCGGCCACATCGAACGACGCCCGCCCGGTGAACTCGGCAAGCGTCCCCAGGATCGCGCCCGAGGTGACGACCGGAGACAGGATGCGGATCCGTCGCCGCGCGGCCCCGAGCCGATCGGCGAGGAGATGCGCGAGCGACGGACCTTTCGGCGAGAAGAACGGATGGACGGTGACGTCCCCCGCCAAGGTGGTGACCATGCCGGCGCCGCCGCTCGGTTCGATCCTGCCGTGCGTCCACAGCTGGTCGAAGTCGTGCGTGTAGTCGGCTGCGATCGAAGGGGACTCCACACGGATCACCGCGTTCTCCTCGCGGGAGAAGGCGTCGTCGGTCCAATTCGTGGAACCCGTCCACACCGCGGCGCCGTCCCTCACCACGTACTTGTGATGCATCAGCGAGCTCACGTCGTGGACGCCCCGCGTCGGGACCTCGAGGCCATCGATATCCTCCGGGCTGGCCGCCATCGGCCGTGGCGCCGCAGGATGCCGCGGGCGGCCCACGTTGAAAGCCACGCGAACCGCGACCCCTCGCGCTGCCGCCGCCTCCAGCGCGTCGGCGACGTGCGCGCTCGACCCTTCCCGCGCATGGAAGTCGTAGATCGCGACGTCGATCGTTCGCGTCGCCGCGGCGATGAACGCGACGAGCGCAGCCGACACCGACTCGGCGGTCTGACCGCCGTCGGTCAGGAGATCGGCCTCGAACGCGCTCACGACACGTGCGCGCACTCGCGTCGGTAACAGTCGACGACGCTCCGAACCGCCCCGCCGGGATCGTCCGTCACGGTGAGGAGCCGCAGGTCCTCTGGCGAGATCAGCCCCTCGGCGAGCACCTTCGCGTGGATCCACTGGAGCATCGGATCCCAGTGCGCGCGGCCGAACATGACGACCGGGAAGTGTCGGATCTTGCCGGTCTGGATCAGCACGAGCGACTCGAAGAGCTCATCGAGCGTGCCGAACCCGCCCGGGAACACGACGAACCCTTCTGTGGCTTTCACGAACATCGTCTTGCGGGCATAGAAGTGGTGGAACGTGTGTGAGATATCCAGGTAGGCGTTCGACGCCTGTTCGCTCGGGAGCTCGATGTTGAAGCCGACCGAGAGGCCGCCCGCTCGCTGCACGCCGCGGTTCGCCGCCTCCATCACGCCCGGCCCACCGCCGGTGACCACCGCGAATCCTTCCCGGGCGAAGAGGGCCGCCGTCTCGACGGCGAGCGAGCACCAGCGATCGGTCTCGGGCAACCGGGCGGAGCCGAAGACCGCGACGGCCGGCCGGTCGATGCGCGCGACCGCCTCGAACCCGGCGCGGAACTCCTCGGCGATCCGGGCGACGTGGCGGTCGGCGTCGTCGGTCTCCCGCTGCAACATCGTCCGGTCGTCCACGCCGTGACAGTGTCCGGCCCGCGCCCGCGGGTGACAAGGCGCGGACGCGACGGGATCGATCAAGTCTGGATGTTGAACCAACAACCTCCGGGACCGAAGTAGCTGATCCCCTCGCCCCAGACGCCGATCGTCTTGCCGGTGGAGGTGATGCCGATCTCGCCGTAGTCGCCGTAGATCTCATCGAACCCGGTGTTGCCGGAAGGGTCGGTATGGATGTAGGGGGCTGCGCCCGCCGAAGCGTCGGAGATCTTCAGGGGCGCGCTCCAGGTGAGCCCGCCGTCGGTGGAGCTCCGGTACCAGACGTTCCAGTAATGGGTCCCGTCGGGCTTCTGGAGATCGCCGTCCGACGTCTGCATGTACCAGAGGCGGTAGTCGCCCCTCCCGGTTCCCACGACGCGCGGCTGCGTCGAATCCTCGCCGTTGACGGAGACAGCGGTTGCGTCGCCCCAGGTTCGGCCCTCGTTCGTGGAGATCGTCACGTAGCTCGTCTGGGGACCGCCGTCGGTGAGCGGCCCCTCGTAGGCGAACACGGGGCGTCCGTTCGCGTCGGTCGCGACCGACGTCTGTCCCGTGTAGAACTCGCCGCATCCGAACGAGAAGCAGTCTTCCCCGATCGGCACCTTGGCGACGATGACGTTCTCCCATGTGTCCCCGTTGTCGCGGGAGATGACGGCGTGATGCCACACCTGACCGGACGAGACGCAGTTGGAGCTGCCCGAGCCCGCGCACGTGTAACGGAAGCTGCTCTCGGAGAAGATCACGGTTCCATCGGGAAGCACGATCCCGTCGTAGGCGTAGAAGTAGCGCCGGCTGTTGACGACCCTGATCTGCTTCCACGTGGCGCCGGAGTCGTGCGAGACCCCGACCCAGAGGTCGCCGCCGGTGGGGCCGTTCCACGAGACGTACACGTCCTGCCCGCTCGGTGACGTGGTGAGCTCCGGCTTGTCCGTCCACGAGACCTGGCCGTTGGGGCGAACCGGGTCCGTCCACGTCTGCCCGTGGTCGATCGACTTGATGAACAGGGTCGAGAAGCCGCCGTGGCGGTCGGCGTTCAGGAAGAACGCGTACACGACCCCGGTGTCGGGAACGACCGTGATCGTCGGGTCGTACTGCGCCTTGCTCCCCTTGACGCCCCAGATCGGAACCTGGGCACCCCAGCTCGCGCCGTTGTCCGACGAGACCGTCAAGGCGATGTAGGGACTAGGGCAGTGCGACCGGCACGGAGCCGGCTGCCCGTACCGGGTCGTGAGGATGTAGATGTAGGGATCGTGCGGGTCGGTCGCGACCGCCGGTTCCCAGTCGTCGACGTTGGGGTTGACCACCTGCTCTCCTGCCCAACCCGTCGCCGCGTCGTTCGTAGCGGCTTGCCTCCGGCGTCCGAACGTGTCCGCCGCGCGGGCCTGGGCCAACGCATCGAGACGAGCAGCGGTGGTCGCGTCCTCCTCGGAGCCGCCCCCCGCCCCGCTGTCGGCTCGGCCCTCCTCGTGTGGAGCGGCGGCATGCAGCGGCTGGGGCGCCGTCGTGCGCGAAGAGCACGCGAGGGCCACGAGGGCGAGCGGAAGCAGCGGAGCGAACCAGCGCCGATGCATGTCGGGGGCTCCTTCTGACCGGGGGAGGCGACAGTATCTGGGGCTATCGGCGCTGGTCAAGGCGCTCGTGGGCGACCGCCGAACGCTCCGCACGGCCGCGGGCGATGGACCCGGGTTGCTCCTTCGGGATCCGGTTCGAGAAGAACAACCCGATCAGCGCAATGAGCGCGAGCGCGGCGAGCGCCGTCCGGAGCCCGTCCAAACGTGCCTGCTCGTTCTCATCCAGGACGGCCTGGGTCACGTCGGTGCTCGCGCCGGCCTGCGTGAGCGCCGCTTCAAGATCCGCGTCCGAGATGAACGGGATCCCGCCCCCCAGCTCGACGTTCGCCTGGGCGGCCACCTGCGGCGGAACCGCGGCGTTCTGCTCGATCCCGTGCAGGAACGATGCGGTGAGCGCCGCGATCAGCAGGGATCCGGCGAGCGCGGTCCCGATCGAAGCTCCAAGGTTGGTCGCGGTGTTCTGGAGACCGCCGACGGCCGGACTCTGGTCGTCGGGGACGGCGGAGACCGTGACGCTGCCGAGCTGCGAGGCGAGAGCGCCCATCCCCAACCCGGCGAGCAGCAGGGGAACCGTCACGATCTCGGCTCCGGCGTTCACATCGATGTTCATGAACAGCGAGACGATCCCAGCGAACATCGCCAAGAGCCCCGCTCGGACGACGAGGCGCGGCGAGATGTCCGGCAAGAACCGAGGGATGCCTGCGGCGGCGATCAGCAGCGTGATCGAGAGCGGCATGATCTTGATGCCCGTGTCGATCGCAGAGAGACCGAGCGCCACGGACAGGTACAGCGGGATCGTGAAGAAGAGCCCTGCCTGGACGAGGAACTGGAAGAAGAACATGACGAGACCGCCGCTGAACTGTCGGTTCTCGAACATCGACAGTCGCGCGAGGGGCTCGTCGCCGCGCGCTTCCACGCGGTGCTCCCAGGTACCGAACAGCCAGAGCACGAACAAGCCGAGGAAGATCAGCTCGATCGTCGGCGACAGGCCGAGGATCGCCGGGCCGCCCGGCTTCGGCAACACCCAGCCCCACAAACTCGAACGCAACACACCGAAGACCGCGAGCCCGAGCCCCGTCGCCGACAGCGCCGCACCGACCAGATCGAAGTGGGTTCGTTTCTCGACCGGCGCATCCTGGATCCGGCGCGCCAGCACGAGGATCGCCACCACGATCAGGACCTCGCCGACGAAGACCCACCGCCAGGAGAAGTACGTGGTTGCGATGCCGCCGATCAGCGGACCGACCGCCACGGCGATCGCCCCGGCCGCCATCACCAACCCGTAGGCACGAGGGCGACCTTCGGGCGGGAAGTTGCCGGCGACGAGCGCGACGATCGCCGGAAGGATCAAGGCCGCGCCGATCCCCTCGAGGACCGACCACCCGATGATGAGGATCGTGAGGTTCGGCGCGACGGCCGTCGTGAGCGAACCAGCGCCGTAGATCACGCATCCGATCGAGAACGCGCGCTTGCGTCCGATCAGCGCCCCGACCTTGCTGCCCGGGATCATGAGCATCGCCATCACGAGCGTGTAGAGGGTGATCGCGGTCTGGATGCCGGTAACGGTGGTGCCCACGTCCTTCGCTACCGTCGCGATCGAGACGTTCATGACGGAGCTGTCGAGGGTCATCAGGAACTGGCCCGACGCCGCCTTCCGCCAGGGCGCGACCCCATCCACCTCGACGTCGATCGCGAAACTCAACGCGATCCGCACCACGACGATCAAGCCCAACGACAAGGCACTGGACAGCGTCGGACTGACGACGATCGTGCGGATGATGTCGGCCACGACGAGGATCTCCAGACCCAGCAGGATGGCGCGGCCGAGACGAGCGCGGACCTCGTCGAACGCACGAGAGGGGGCTCCGCCGCGCGCCAGCTCCATGATGCAGCTGGCCAGCGCCATGACACCACCGAGGATCAAGATCAGAACGCCGATGGTTTCGAAGGCCTTGACGGCGTCGTTCATGACGCGCTCGAACAACACGGTCGGACCATACCCTGCGGTGAGCTCAGATCCCAGAGCGGGTAGCTTTCGCTGACGCGCGACAGCGTCCTATCCTGCGCGAGATGGAACGGCTGCGCCGACGCGAGTTCGAACGACAAGAGGGGCTGCGGCCCGCCCGCTTCGGAGCCGCTCTCGGACTCATCGTGCTGACGATCTTCGCGAGCTCGTTCGCGAGCGACGCAGGGTGGATCCGGGTGATCGCGCTGCTCTGCGAAGGCGCGGCGCTCCTCTTCATCCTGCGGACGTCCGACGTCCACCCTCGGTGGCTGCTCTGGGCGCGGATCGTCGTGATCATCTCGGTCGCCGTCGCGATCATCCTGACGGCCTTCGGGAGCGGGAAGACGCCGGTCGTCTCGACGGGAATGGTCGGCGCGTTCATGGCGATCGGCGCACCGATCGCGATCATCCGTCGACTCGCGCGCGAGAAGGTTGTCGATGTCCAGGTGCTGGCAGGCGCGCTATGCCTGTACCTTCTGATCGGGCTGTTCTTCACGTTCGTCTACAGCATCATCAATGTGGTGGACCAACCGCTGTTCGTCCAGCAGACCGGCGAGGCTTCGTCGGCGAACATCACCTACTTCAGTTTCGTCACGCTCACAACGACCGGGTACGGAGACCTCACCCTGGCTGGTAACGGTCCGCGCCTGCTCGCCATCACCGAGGCGTTGCTCGGCCAGCTCTACCTGGTGAGCGCGGTGGCGTTAGTGGTCTCCCGATTGGGCATGGAGCGGGTCACCAGGCGCGGCGACTCGGACGCAGGCGGCGGAACGTAACGCCGCGGGCCTCGATCAGGACGGGTCGGGCGGCGGCGAACTGCGGGGCTGCTCGGCCCAGTCGTAGATCACCGCCGTCCGGAGCACGAGGTCCTGCACGGACCTGCGGTCGACGATCGCCCAGAAGAGCAGCGGCGGGAATGCAACGCAGAGAACGGCGCGGACGAACGCCGCCGCGAGCCCCAGCCGATCCCCCCGTCGGCCGATCACCCGGAGCCCGAGGAGGCGATCGCCGTAGCTGCGGCCGGTCGTCGACCATGCGACGGTGAACAGCAACGTGAGGACGATCGCGCCGACGACATACGTTCCTTGGTAGGTAACCGTTGGGAACCGGAAGCTCGCGCCGCGGCGGAGGAACAGCCAGGCCGACCAACCGAGGTATCCGGCGCCGAGGACGACGACGAGGATCGCGAGGTCGATCGCGTTCGCCAAGACCCGGCTGACGATCCCGGCGCGGTCGCCCTGGAAACTGCGGGCCTCCGCGGGGACTGTCAGGATCGCAGGCGGCTCCGTCTCAGTCACCGGTTGCGTCCAGGTCGCCCCGATCGGCGGATCCCCCCGTTGTGGAACGGCCCAGCATCCGGTTGACGAGGCCGGAGATCGCGCGATCGGCGCCGAAGGTCTGCATCCTGACGACCCGAACACTCTCGCTCGCGACCGTCCCGGTCGAGGTACGGATGATCTCGGGGAGGTCGATCCGCTCGATCACCTCGAGGGAGAGCTTGGCGAGGTCCAGCCGCGCGATCACCCGCTCGATGTCCAGCCTGTCGGCGACCGTGTCCACGTCGATCCGGGCCGCGACCCCATCGAGATCGACCCGCCCCACGATCGCGTCGACATCGAGCTGTTCGACGACTTCGTTCAGATCGACCGAGGCGACGATCCGGTTGATGTCGACGTGATCGAGCACGAGCTGGGTCAGGTCGAGCTGATCGAGTACGAGGTCGATCGCGCGACGGGTCGCTTCGACGGCGACCGCGTTCGCGACGGCCTGCACCTCAGGACGCTCCTC
>VAXZ01000064.1:0-1937 GCA_005885035.1 Actinomycetota bacterium | reverse complement strand
CCGGCCAGGAGTGCGACGCTGTCGGACGTGAGCGGACCGAGGTCACGCTCGGGTGTGCCCGAGGCGATCCGGATGATCTGGATCGAGGCCTCGGCGCCGAGGCTGACCAACCCGACTGCCGCACGTGCGGCGAGGGTGAACCAGTCGGCCGGCGGTGGGGACGCTCGTTGCTCCGTGGGCTCCTCACCACCGCCGCCCAGGGGGATCCGAACGACTTCGCTCACATCGTCCATGATGACGGGCCCGATCCGTCCGGTCCACCCGGTCAACAACCGAGGATCTTGTCGCCTCAGCTCTCGTCGTCCGGTCGAGGGAACGACCCTTCGTCCGGGGGTCTCCGTTCCTTGCCGCTTGGCAGCAGGCGGTGGCTCGCGAGGATGGACTCGGCGACGTCGGCGATCTTCCGATTGGTTCGTCGAGCGTGCTCGCGAAGCAGGTGGAAGGCCTCTTGCTCGTCGAGCGAATGGCGCTCCATCAAGATCCCCTTGGCCCGCTCCGTGACGGCTCGTCGTCCGAACGCTCCCTCGAGCGCGTGGTACTCGGCGAAACGCTCCAGCGCGATGTCGATCGCGCTCTGCATCTCCTCCAGATCTCCTGCGTGGCCGATGTAGGAGAAGATCCCGAGACGGGCCGCCTGGTCGATGAATCCGCGATCCTGCACATCGAGGATCGCGATGACCGGGCACGCCGACTCACGGACGATCGTGCGGATGAGCTCGAGGGCTTGCTCGGAGTTCTCTCCGACGATGACGAGGGCAACGTCGGGCAGCGTCGCGACGGTCACTCGCCCGACGGAAGCGAGGTCTGCCTCCCTCGCCGACGACGTCGTGACCGAGTGAGGTGACCGTCTCCGTGACCTCTGGCAGCCGTTCGGAGATACCGTCGGCGATGAGTACCCGAAGCTTCCTCGTCGATCCGACCATCCGCGTCCGCCCGCGTCCCCGGTTCCCTACGTTAGCGCATGACCCGAAGCAGGGGTCCCGGCCCGGTCAGGCGAAAGGTGCTAGCTTGGGGGCCTGGCAGCCCCAGCAACATGGCTGCCCGATCCAGAGCCCAAGCCCTCGGTCCGCGGAAGACATCGCTCCCATCACGGGATGAAAGCGACCGGATCGAGGAGGCTTCGTGCAGGATCCCGGTTCCCCGCCCGCTCGGACCTTCGGCACCCGCAGCGCCCGGCCCTGGCTGATCGTGACCGATCGTGTCTGACTGGCGCGAGCAGGAGGTCCAGAACGAGACCCAGTCCCGCGAGATCAACGAATGGATCCAGCAGTCGAACGATGCGCGGGGCGCGCGGCCGACGAACCCGTATATCTGCGAGTGCAGCGACGACGCCTGTGCTGCCACCATCAGCCTCACCCACGTGGAGTACGAGGAGGTCCGCGCTCACGGAGCCACCTTCGCGATCGCGCTCGACCACGAGAGCCCCGACCTGGATCTTCTGGTTTCGGAGCGCACCGGGTTCGCCATCATCCGCAAGCTTCCAGGATTGCCCGCGCGGCTCGCGACCGCTTCGGATCCTCGGAGACCGCAGGCGAGGACCGTGATCCAGCCCGTCGACGCGTAAGGAGGGGGACAAGATGGGAAGAGGCATGGCGTTTCCCGACGACCGTCGGGCAAGGAGGGTTCCGTCGATCACCGCTTCGGTTGGTCAGCGCACCACGCTGCCGCCGTACCAGACGAGGACGTGCGCTCCGTGTGGACGCATGACGACCTTCGTGCTGGAGGACCCGGCCGGCGGATGGTACGCGTGCGTCGAGTGCGGCCACTTCGCTTGAGACTCCTCCCCGACGGGCCGTCTCCGGTCTAGATCCCGACCTCCGCTGTTTCCATCCGAGACGCCGCCGAGACCCGATGCACGGCGAGCTCGTAGAGCACGAGGACGACCGCGAGGACGAGGAACCAACCCAGCGAGATCGACGCGAAGAGCAGGAAGATCG
>VAXZ01000028.1 GCA_005885035.1 Actinomycetota bacterium | reverse complement strand
CCTGTCGTCGTCGTCACCAGGTAGCGATCCTCGGCGAGACGCATCGCAACGCCGTCGTCGAGCACCATCCCGTCGAGCCCCAGCATGAACCCGTACCGGATCGAGCCGACGGCGAGGTTCGACATCCGGTTCGTGTACATCCGGTCGAGGAAGACGGCGGCGTCGGGGCCGACGACCTCGATCTTGCCGAGCGTCGACGCGTCCAGGGCGCCCGCAGCGTTCCGCACTGCCAGACATTCGCGTTCGACCGCGGCGTCGAGATCTTCGCCGTCCTCCGGGAAGTACCGCGGGCGCAGCCACTGCCCGACGTTCTCGAAGACCGCGCCGCTCTCCACGTGGGCCCCGTGGATCGGGGTGGTTCGTT
>VAXZ01000027.1:4058-7332 GCA_005885035.1 Actinomycetota bacterium | reverse complement strand
CCTGGTCGATCGCCGTGCCGATGTACGTCGCGCGCTTCACGTGCTCGACGCTTCGGAGGCCGCCTTGAACGGCGTCCAGGACGTCCTGCACGGTCTGGTCCCGCTGCAGGTCGACGAAGTGCGTCGAGAGGTCGTCGGCGGGTGTGTACCAGTACGGGGCGCTCGGAGGGAGACCGACGCCCGCGACCGTTCCGACGACCTCGAGCCAGTCGGGCCCCGTGCCGTCGGGCACGTAGATCGCGAGCGCCTCGTCGTAGCGAAGCCCGCCGCCGATCGCGCGAGAGAGCTGCGCCGCGGGGTTCCAGCCGCCGGACACGGCGACCAGATCGGCCTCCACGGTGCGCCGCTCGCCTTCGGGTCCCACGAGGTGCACCGCCTCGACGTGGGGACCGCCGTCGGTCCCGGCAACGGCCCACCCCTCTCGGACGTCGGCCTCGGCGGCGACCTCGGCACCCGCCTGCCGAAGCAGATCCGAGAGTCCATCCGTCGATGCGTTGGTCGTGAAGACCACGACGCGCTCGCCCGGAAGCACACCGAAGCGCTCGAGATACGTGCGGACCGCCCCGGCGAGCATCACGCCGGGGCGGTCGTCGTCGGCGAAGGCGATCGGACGCTCGTGCGCGCCGGTCGCGAGGATCACGCGGCCGGCGCGCACGTGCCAGAGGGTGTCGCGTCCAGGTCCGCGCTCGTGCACGACCGCGTACCCGTCGTCGTAGAGCCCCAGCGCCGTGGCGTTCGTCAGAACGGTCACGCCGTCGCCGGCGGCGGCGAGCCGCGGCTCGCGTTCGACCAGGAGGACGCGGTCACCGCGTTGCGCCGCCTCCTCCACCGCCGGGCGCCAACCTTCGCCGCTCCCGACGACCAAGACCTCGACATGGGCGTGGCGATGGAGGGTCGGCGTCGTCGGCGGGGGGTCGAAGGGCAGCACGCCGACCCCCGGTCGTCCGGTCGCCACCAGACCGTCAACCAGATTGACCATCGTCGCCGCGACGATCGGCTCGAACCTCGGCTCGGATACCTCGACGAACGCGCTCGACTCCTCGACCCCCGCGGAAACGATCCCTCGCGGCCGGCCGAGGATCGGCGAGCGGCAGACGACGTCGATCCCGTTGGCGAGGAGCGCGCTCGCGAGCGTGTCTCCTTCGAACCCCGTAAGCTCGCGACCGTCGAACGTGAACCCGATCGGCCGCGACCGGTCGATCCACGCGCCGCCGACCTCAACTCGACGCCCCGTCATACCGGCGGCTCCTCGTCCAGACGGTACGTCGCGACGAACCGATGCGTCCCCGTGTCGCGCACGGCGTTGAACCAGCGCCGGCATCCCGCCGCGTGGAACCAGCGTTCCCGGAACGGTCCCTTCGGGTTGTCGCGCATGAAGAGGTAGTCCGCCCACTCCTCGTCCGAGAGCGCCTCGGGATCCGCCGGATACGTCAGTCCCGCCTGGCCCCCGTAGCGGAACTCGATCTCGTCGCGTGGACCGCACCACGGACACCGGACCAGGAGCATCTAGCCGGCCGCCTCGTCGAACGAAGCCAGCAACCGCTTGGGCGCCGTCAGCCGCCACGCTTCCGTGACCAGCTCCTGCATCTCCTCGCGGTCGACCGCATGGATCACGACCCCGACCCAGCCGCTCGGACCGACGTACGGCGGAACGAAGAACGTGTCGGCATCCTGCGCGACGAGTGCCCGCTGTTCGTCGTGGGTGCTCTTGACCCACGCGTGCCGCTCTTCCTCAGAGAACATCATGGCGCATCAGTGCGCCATCCAGCCCGCGCGCATCAGTGCGCGACCGCCGCGGCTCCGTGCTCGTCGATCAGCGCGCCGGTCATGAACCGCTCGAGCCCGTACGGGCGCGCGAGCTCGCTCGCGCCGGTGGCGATCAGCTCGGCGAACGCCCATCCGCTCCCCGGCGTGGCCTTGAAGCCACCCGTCCCCCAGCCGCAGTTGAGGAAGAGCCCGTCGATCGGCGTCGGCCCGACGATCGGCGACGCGTCCGGACACACGTCTACGATGCCCGCCCACGTGCGCAGCAGCGACGCGTACTCGAAGATCGGGAAGAGCTCGAGCGCGGCCGCCATCTGGTGTTCGATCACGTGGAACGAACCGCGTTGCGCGTAGCCGTTGTACGCATCGATCCCGGCCCCCATCACCAGCTCGCCCTTGTCGGCCTGCGATACGTAAACGTGGACCGCGTTTGACATCACGACGCAGTCGAGGATCGGCTCGTAGAGCGCGCTCACCAGCGCCTGCAGCGGATGCGATTGGAGCGGCAAGCGAAGCCCGACCATCGCCGCGAGCACCGACGTGTGTCCCGCGGCCACCAAGGCGGTCCTGTTCGCACGGATCGTTCCCCGGGTGGTCTCGACGCCCTCGACGCGCCCGCCCGTACCGCGGACGAACCCCGTCACTTCGGAATGCTCAACGATGTCGACGCCGAGGTTCGAGGCCGCGGTGGCGTATCCCCATGCCACCTTGTCGTGGCGCGCGACGCCGCCGCGCCGTTGCAGGGTCGCCCCCAGGACGGGGTAGCGGACGTCGGGGGAGACATTCACGATGGGGCAGAAGGCTTGGACGTCTTCCGGCGTGAGCCATTCGGCGTCCACGCCGTTCAGCCGGTTCGCCTCGACCCGTCGGACGCTGGAGCGAACGTCGCCTAAGTCGTGCGCCAGATTCATCACGCCCCGCTGGCTGAACTGCAGGTCGGCGCCGAGCTCCTCTTCAAGCCCTTCCCACAGCTTCAGCGAGTGCTCATAGATGGCGGCCGACTCGTCCCAGAGGTAGTTGGAACGGATGATGGTCGTGTTCCGCGCCATGTTGCCGCCCGCGAGCCAGCCCTTCTCGACCACGCAGACATCGGTGATGCCGTGGTTCTTCGCCAGGTAGTAGGCGGTGGACAGGCCATGGCCCCCGCCGCCCACGATCACCACCTCGTAGGAGGGCTTCGGCTCGGCGGGACGCCAGTACTTCGTTCGTTCGTCCATCAGGTCGCTCACTCGGATGGGAGTCGTCAGTTTCCCGGACGTCGAAGCGGTCGGTCAACGGGCGGATGCGCGCTGACCGATGGGGGTCTATCCTTCGCTCCGATGTCGGATGATGCAACGGTCGTGGAGCGGTCGCGCTCGGTCTCGCGCGTGGGTCGCATCCTAGAGATCCTGATCGCTGCGAAGACCATCGTCGCATCCCTAGCCCTCTACTGGATGGTCCGAGAGCTGGTTGCCCTCGTACATGTCCGCGGAACGGGAAACACCGAAGCTCCGGAGATCCGAGCGGTCGT
>VAXZ01000027.1:0-4053 GCA_005885035.1 Actinomycetota bacterium | reverse complement strand
GCTCGGGCAGCCGGATCCCCCTTCCGCTTCGGTCGGTGGGCGAGCGTCGGCTGGTGGTTCGTCCCGTTCGCGAACCTGCTGATGCCGTACCGCGTGATGCAAGAGTTGTGGAATAAGACCGATGGTCTGACTTCAGGGTCGGAAGACCGGCGTCTCCTGAGGTGGTGGGTCCCGTGGGATGCCCAGGTCGTCCTTCTCTACGTGATGCTGTTCCTCGGTAGTTCCGAGCCGTCGATCGACCGTTCCATCGTCCTTCACGCGGTCGCGATCGCGAGCGAGCTCCTCTTCATCGTCTGCACGCTTCCCGGGATCACCGTCGTGCATGCGCTGACGCAAAGCGTCACGATGACTGTGACGGTTCCCACCGCCGAGGCAGTTGGCCCTCCGATCCCCGTCCGGGTGGACCTGGATGGAGAAGGTTTCTCATAGCGGGCCACGCCGCGGAGCGCGCGGGCTTTGATCTTTGGGGCAAGGACGGCCACGCGACTTCCATCTATCGACTCTTAAGCGGCTTCGGCCATGGCCGCCCGTTCTTCATCGATCGGAGTGGCCGCAAGCTGCCAGTACCAACGGAGGGCCTTTGGGACGGTAGCAACGGCCCGATGTATGTCCCCGGCTCCGTAACTCTCTGGGGGCGGATCTTCTTTGAGACCGCGACCACTGTCCTGCTGCTGACAGGCATAGCCGAACCGCGCCTCGCCACCTTGCCCCGTCCCACTGAGCGGCCTTATCTGGACTTCCTTGGTCGGTGCATGCGCGCACTCGGGATGGAGCGAGAGTTGGCCCTAGCTCTGCAAGTGATTGACCGCTGAACTCGCCCGTACCACCTGGGTGCCCGTTCGATGGCCAACTATCACTCTTCCCCATAGTCGGCGCCGCTCACTCAGCCTGAAGGCCTCTGCGTCAGACGGGTTGTCTCGCGCATCGACCCTTGTGGCGGCTCATCAGCCCAGTTCCGCGAGACGCTCCGCGACCACCTGGGCGTGCGGTAGCCGCGCCTCCGCGCCTTCGTGGATGAGCGCGAGAGCGGAAGCCGCGAGGGCTGCCCGGAGCGCCCCAGGTTCGAGCGCGCCGACGTGGGCATCTTCGAACCGAGCTTGGGTCTCAGCGGAGAGGTCGTCGTAGCCGCGTGCCTGCACCTCGGTCACTCCCTCGCGGATGCAGGCAAGCGCCAGCGCGTGATCGCGCACGGCGCCGACGTAGTGCTCGGCTTGCCAGACGCGCCCGCGCTCGATGCATGCGCGCGAGTGCAGCGCGTAGATCACGCCCCACCCGAAGATGTCCCCTGGGACCGCCGGCGTCGAGATGAAGAGGTCTCCGACGGCCGGCGGCGGGGGAGCCTTGGCATCGTCGCCGACTGTCTCGCCGAACACGAGCCGGAATCGGGGCCCCGCCGGGCTGAATCGGGATGCCGTCGTCATCGAGAGGTCGAGCTGGAGCGCGTCCGGCAACAGGAACACCCGGTAGGTGGTCGGCCCGCGTTGCAGATCGACGACTGGCACGGCGTCGAGCTCGTCGAACAGGAAGCGTGTCCAGTCATCGAGCACGTCAGCGACGCGAACATAGTCGGCGATACCGAAGGTGAGGTCCACGTCGGAGAAGCGATCGCCGCCGTCAATGGCGAGCGAGCCAACGACGGCTCCGGCCACGACGCGCTCATCCTCGTACCCGAGCCTCAGCACTCGCTCGCGGAGACCATCCCGCTGCTCAACGTTGAACACGAAGCGCGATACTAGCTCTGCCGAAGGAGCAGCACCGCAGATGCCACGAACGTGACTCGTCAAGCCCAGCGCGCAGACGAGACCCGCTCACCGTTGATCTGCCCTAGGAGCCTTAGCGGCCGTCTCCCGTCCGACGGGATCGCATAAGAGCTGCCGTCGAGGCTTCGGTACAGGAGCCAAGATCCATGCCAGGAGAACGGGAAGTCGCAAGGGTTGGCGTGTGGGACACGCAACACGGGGGTCCCTCTCGTTTCCCCTGCGCGCAGAAGGTAGACGGTCGCTCGCCAGGAGGACTCTCTGATTATCTCGTACGCGACCGTCGTCCCAGAGCTGTTCGCGACGTTGACGCCGAACGCTGCGTATCCCGTGGCCGGCGGTGGTGTGGGCTCGGCGAAGACGCTGCCGTCCCCCCGGAGGATCACGTCATGCCAGTCTCGCCCAAGCACCTCCACCAGGCCGCCCCCGATCCCGTAGAGACTGGGCACCTGGGAGGTGAACCCAAGCGAGGACAGGCTCGCAATCGCCCGGGCGTCGTGACCATCGGTACGCCAGATCGTGCCGTGCGCGAGGTACAGCACGTTGTTGCCGACATCGGCCCTCGCGTCGATCTCTGCCGTCGTGAGGCCGGTGGCGAGCGTCCGCACGAGCGAGCCGTTCGCGGCGCGAAGGCGTATCGCGAACCCGTCCGCTTCCTTCCCGAGCGTGAGCAAGGTTCCGGATCGCGTCCAGCCGTCGGCCGACTCGCCGAGGGCAACACGTCGTTCAGCTCCCCCGCTCGGCGCCACGTACAACGGTCCGCGACGTCCGATCTGGAACGCGGCCCCTGCGGGCGAGTAGGCATCGCTCCAGAGCGAGTTCGCAGTCGCGATGTTGTACGTGCCGCGCGAACGCCACACCACGGTTTGTCCCTGGCCGAACTCCACATGCCCGCCGGCGACACGCACCCATGTGGGTCGGGCATCGACCCAAAAAGCGCCCGCGGGGGGGAGCATCTGCCCGTTGCCGTGCTGCTGACGGACCGGCTTGATCCGGCCGCTCGGCAGCGCGAGGAAGCGGTGCTTGTCGGATGTGACGAGCCTGATCGCGGCCGGGAGGCCAGGTTGCATCCGCGGCATGCTCACGGGCGGGATCTGCGAGCCAGGAGTGATCGTGATGTTGGGGGGGATACCGCCGTTCGCGGGGGAGATTGCAGGCTTCCTGGCCGCGTGCGTGACTTGCGCGGTGCAGGACGCGATCAAAGCGACGGCCCCTATCGCGGCCGTCGCGCGGAGCGTGACGAGCCGTCTCACTCGGTCATCATGCGCGCCCGAAGGTTGTCTCCGCAAGCTTGCCCGCCAGACAAGGCCATTGGCGCATACAGGACCAACAGGTCGAGCATGGCCGCGGGCTTCCCCGATGGGCGGCCGAGCAAATAGCATCGGCTCGTGCCTCTTCAAGGTGAGTACGCGCCCAGCACGTCCTCCTGGTCCCGCAAGCAGGCCGAGCTCTATGAGGCCACGAACGGGGAGCAGGGCGCTGATCTCCAGGGCCGGCCGGTGATCGTCCTGACCTCGGTCGGCGCGAGGACCGGGAAGATCCGCAAGACCCCCCTGATGCGCGTGGAGCATGACGGCGTCTACGCGGTGGTCGCGTCGCTCGGCGGTGCCCCGAAGAACCCCGTCTGGTACCACAACCTGAAGAAGAACCCGCACGTGGAGCTGCAGGACCGCGGAACCAAGCGCGACTACATCGCGCGCGAGATCACCGGCGACGAGAAGGCCGTGTGGTGGGATCGGGCGGTCGAGGCATGGCCCGACTACGCGAAGTACCAGACGAAGACCGAGCGGCAGATCCCGGTGTTCGTGCTCGAGCCCTTGGAGTAGCGGACAGTGGCGATCAGTCCATCGCGAACGATCCTGTGACGATCTCGCCTGCCGGCTCGTAGGTCCCGATCACGACTCCTGTAGTGGAGACCTTGCTGTCGACGAGCTTCAGTCCGGCTGGGATGGTGCCGTCCGAGAACAGGCGCTTCCCAGACCCGATCGTGAGCGGGAAGATCCACAAGCGATACTCGTCGACCAGGTTGTTGCGCAAGAGCGTCTGGATCAGGTTCGCGCTGCCGTGCACCTGCAGCTCGGGTCCATCTTCCTTCTTCAGTGCCGCGATGCCTTCGGCTGCGTCGCCCTCGATCAGCACCGAGGGGCCCCACTCCAGCTCGCGATGACTCCGCGAAGCGACGTACTTCGTGGCGTCGTTCAACGGCTTGGCGCCCGGGTTATCTGTGGCGTGCGGCCAGTACGCGGAGAAGATGTCATACGTCCTGCGTCCGAGGAGGAGGTCGAATGGAGCGCTC
>VAXZ01000026.1 GCA_005885035.1 Actinomycetota bacterium | reverse complement strand
CTCGTATACGTCGTGATCACGATCCCGCAGGCGCGGCTCGTCGACCGGATGATCGCTCGCGACCAGCGCCGCCGTCAGGGGGGTGCGACGCTGTGACGGAGTCGGTCCGGATCGAGGGGCTCCAGAAGTCCTTCGACGACCTCGAGGTTTTGAAGGGGATCGATCTCGTCGTTCAGACGCACGAGGTTGTCTGCCTGATCGGGGCGTCCGGGTCGGGGAAGTCCACCCTTCTGCGGTGCATCGATCTCCTGGAGCCGATCGACGCGGGTCGCATCCTGATCGATGGGATCGACATCACGGCGCGCGGGACGGACCAGGACGCGGTGCGGCGACGGATCGGGATCGTGTTCCAGTCGTTCAACCTCTTCCCGCACATGACCGTGCTCCGGAACGTAGCGCTCGCACCGGTCAAGGTGCTGAAGCAGCCATGGGATCGGGCCGCCGACCGCTCCCGCGAGCTGCTCGAGCGGTTCGGTCTGGCGGACAAGGCCGAGGAGTACCCCGACCGACTCTCGGGCGGCCAGCAGCAGCGGGTCGCGATCGTTCGAGCGTTGGCGATGGACCCGAACGTCCTGCTCCTCGATGAGATCACGAGCGCCCTCGATCCCGAGCTGGTCGCCGAGGTGCTCGACGTGATCCGGGAGCTCGCCGCCCAGGGGATGACGATGGTGATCGCGACGCACGAGATGGCGTTCGCGCGGGACGTCGCGAACCGGGTCTGCTTCCTCGATGGCGGGACGATCCTGGAGGAGGGGCCGCCCGACCGGATCTTCTCGGAGCCGACCAACGAGCGGACCAGACGGTTCCTCGACCGGATCATCGCCGCCGGCCGCATGTGACGGCGGCCATGTCGCCAAGCACGCCTACACTGCCTCCATGCCCCCGTTCCGCGTCGTTTCCGACTTCGAGCCCGCCGGCGACCAGCCGCTGGCCATCGACCAGCTGACCGCGGCCGTCCAGGCCGGGGAGCCGCACGTCACGTTGCTGGGCGCCACCGGGACCGGGAAGACCTTCACGATCGCTCATGTGATCGAGCGCATCCAGCGACCGACACTGGTCATGGCACCGAACAAGTCGCTCGCCGCGCAGCTGGCCAACGAGTTCCGGGAGTTCTTCCCCGACAACGCGGTCGAGTACTTCGTCAGCTATTACGACTACTACCAGCCCGAGGCCTACGTCCCGCAGACCGACACGTACATCGAGAAAGACAGCTCGGTGAACGAGGAGATCGAGCGGCTCCGGCACTCCGCCACGGCAGCCCTCCTCAGCAGGAACGACGTCCTGATCGTCGCCAGCGTCTCCGCGATCTACGGCCTGGGGTCCCCCGAGGAGTACGAAGGCCAGTTGCTCCGCGTCTATCGCGGGACCGAGGTCCCCATGGACTTCGCGATGCAGCGGCTGGTCGACATCCAGTATCAGCGGAACCAGGTCAGTCGCGCGCGCGGGACGTTCCGCGTCACCGGCGACACGCTCGAGGTCTTCCCGCCGTACGAACAATCGGGATACCGGATCGAGTGGTGGGGCGACACCGTGGAGCGGATCAGTCAGTTCGACCCGACCACGGGCGAGATCGTGAAGGACGACATCGTCGATCACACCACGTTCCCGGCCTCGCACTACGTTGCCAGCGAGGACCGCATGAAGCACGCGATCGTGACGATCGAGGAGGAGCTGCAGGAGCGGCTCCGCTGGCTCGAGGACCAGGGCAAGATGCTCGAGGCCGAGCGCCTGCGGATGCGCACCACCTATGACCTGGAGATGCTGCGGGAGGTCGGCTTCTGTAGCGGCATCGAGAACTACTCACGCCACATCGACGGCCGCGGCCCGGGCACCGCGCCGTTCACCTTGCTCGACTACTTCCCGCACGACTACCTGGTGGTCCTCGACGAGTCCCACGTGACGGTTCCCCAGCTGCACGGCATGTACGAGGGCGACGTGTCGCGCAAGACGACGCTGGTGGACTTCGGGTTCCGGCTCCCGTCCGCAATCGACAACCGTCCGCTGCGGTTCGACGAGTTCCAGGAGCGCGTGCACCAGCTCGTCTACATGTCGGCCACGCCCGGTCCGTACGAGCTCCGGGTGACGTCCACGGTGGTCGAGCAGATCGTGCGTCCCACGGGCCTCATCGATCCGGAGGTCGAGATCCGGCCGACCAAGGGCCAGGTCGACGACCTTATGGGGGAGATCCGTACGAGGACCGACCAGGATCAGCGCGTCCTCGTCACCACGCTCACGAAGAAGATGGCGGAGGACCTGACCGATTACCTCGTCGAGATGGGGATCCGCGTCCGGTACCTCCACTCGGAGGTCGACACGTTGCAGCGGATCGAGATCGTCCGTGATCTTCGGCTCGGCGAGTTCGACGTCCTGGTCGGGATCAACCTCCTTCGGGAGGGGCTCGACCTCCCCGAGGTCTCGCTCGTCGCCATCCTCGACGCTGACAAGGAGGGGTTCCTCCGCTCCGGGACCTCGTTGATCCAGACGATCGGTCGTGCGGCTCGCAACGTGGACGGGACGGTCCTGATGTACGCCGACAGCGTGACCGACTCCATGAAGGAGGCGATCAGCGAGACGCAACGCCGCCGGCAGATCCAGCTCGCGTACAACACCGAGCACGGGATCGATCCCCAGACGATCCGCAAGAAGGTGACGGACATCCTCCTGTCGCTGCGTGGCGAGGATCAGGCCCCCACCACGCCGAAGCGCGAGCGTCGCCGGAAGGTCACGCATCCCGAGATGCCCACCGAGGAGCTCGAACGGTTGATCCAGGGGCTCGAGGAGGAGATGCACCAGGCTGCGAAGGATCTCCGGTTCGAATACGCGGCGCGGCTCCGCGACGAGGTCCAGGAGCTCCGCAAGGAGCTGCGACAGCTGCGCGAAGCCGGCGTGGCGTAGCCTTCGCCGGGTGAGCAACCTCAGCATCCGGGCACCCCTAGCGTGGCTGGGGACGGGCGGGCTGACGCCCGACGTCCAGATCGATCTGGACGGCGGCGTGATCGCATCCGTCGGCAGGGTGCATCCGGTCCCGGACGACACCGAGCTGGTGGCCGCCGGCGGCATCGTGATGCCGGCGGCGGCCGACCGCCATGTCCACATCGGGCTCGCGGATCCCGCCGCGGTCCTCGCCCGCGGCGTGACTGCCGTCCGTGACCTGGGGTGGCCGGCGGACAGCATCTTCCCGCTGGCCGACCTGTCCGAGCTCCCGGCGTTCGACGGTCCGCTGATCCGAGCCGCGGGCCCGATGCTGACCGTCTCAGATGGCTACCCGACGCGTGACGGCTGGGCGCCGCCCGGCACCGGCCGTGAGGTCTCGGGTCCCGAGGAAGCTGCCGCCACGGTGAAGGAGCTCACCGCGCTGGGCGCCACCGCGATCAAGGTTTCGCTCAACGCCGAGGCAGGGCCGGTCCCGTCGGATGCGGAGCTGACCGCGATCTGCGACGCGGCCCACGAGGCCGAGCTCCCCGTCACGACGCATGCCCAGGGAGCGGGGCAGGTGGAACGGGCCTTGGGCGCCGGCGTCGACGAGCTGGGCCACACCCCCTGGACCGACCGGCTCTCGGACGACGTCATCTCGCGATGTGCCGCCACGATGCGGATCGTGTCCACCCTCGACATCCTCGGCTTCGGGCGGGACACCCCGGCGCTCCGGATAGCCCTGGACAACCTCCGGCGGTTCCACGATGCGGGTGGAACCGTGATCTACGGGACCGATCTGGGCAACGGCTCGATCCCGCCGGGGATCCACACGCGCGAGCTGCTCCTGCTTCGCGAGGCCGGGCTCACGAACGAGGAGATCGTGCTCGCGTTGACCCGTGCGCCGATCGAGCCGGGCGCCCCCGCCGACCTGATCGTGATCGGGGACGACCCTCTCCGCGACGTGCACGCGTTCGACGACGTCCGGTTGGTGGTTCGCGCCGGCCGGGTTGCGCCCCAGCCCGCCTTCGGATAAGCATCGGTCCATGGGCGACCCGTCGCTGGCCGAAGATCCGAACGTCACGCTCGAGGAGCTGCAGCTCGCGACGCGGAACCACGGGATGCCGTTGGAAGGTCTCCGGTACGACGTGACGCCCGCCGGGATGCACTACCTGCTGAC
>VAXZ01000025.1 GCA_005885035.1 Actinomycetota bacterium | reverse complement strand
GGATCGACGTGCTCTCCCGCGAGTCCTCCGACGGCGGTGCCAACTGGGGATCCTTGCGGCGGCTCACGGACGCGAGCAAGGCGCCCTACCGGATCAACGACGAACCGTCGATCGCGCTCACGACGGGCACGAGGCGGATCGCGTTCGACAGCTACGAGACGTCGTTCGTGGCGTACCTCGTGCGGATGGGCTCGCTCAGGTGATCGGCGGGTAGCCAGATCGAGTCTGGCACGACGCATCCTTGAGCCGGGTCGCACATCCGACGTAGCGTCGACTTCTATCGATCCCGTCGGCGTTCGTCACCGCGCAGATGGAGGCGGGACCACGTCGCAGCTCGGACCGCAGTTGCCCCTTGAGGTTCCGCTCATCCGACCATTTCGAGCCGCCACGCGGCCTGTGGGCTGGTCTCAGGGATCATCGTGGCGATACGCGATAACCGACTGGGACTCGTCGCCGTCCGCGACCGCTTCCTTCAAGGGATGTTGGGCGGTCCAGGAAGGTGCTCTTCCAGTTTCTCCACGAACGGGGGGCGCGCCCTCGAGGCGCCCCCCGCGTTCGCGTCCTGACCTCAAGGGTTGAGCACCATGTCGACCTGGTTACCGAAGAATGGGGCTCGCACCTCACCCCTCTGCTGGTCGACGAGGATCGTCGCCGATCGTGATTCTCCTGGGCGACTGCTGCCCTCCAACACCGTACGAAGGGATAGGCGCGGAAGTGTTCCGTCTATCGACGTGACCCGGAGGCTCCCCGTGAGCTCACCGAATGTGACCGCACTCATCGCCTCCGGCGCGCCCGCATACAGCGTCCTGCTCACCACACCTTTGCCTGTCTGGAGGTCGACCGAGCCATCGAGCACGTACGTCGCGTACGCCGGCATTGGCTGCTTGGGAAGGCCGGCCACCGCACGGAACGTGAACGTTTCCCCGGATCGGTCCGACTTGATGAGCTTGAAGACCCCGAGTCCTGACCCCGCGACCACCGCGCCGCCAGCCCCCGCCAGCTTGAGGAAATGCCTTCTCGTGAACTCGCTCATCGCTTGCTCTCCCTTCCCGATCAGTGAGGCTTCCCGAGGTACGGGAAGTGATCGAGCAGGTCCGTGTGCGGCCCTACCCCATCCGTCGTGACCGCGCCCTTCGTGACGAGGCCCAGCTCGATGTCGATCACATCGTCGGTGAGGTTCCGACCGTTCAGGAAACCGGCCGAACTCGAGTAATCGTAGGTCAGGAGGTCCGGCAAGAGGAGCTCCGCGATCGCCGTCGCGTCGGTCGATGAGTACCCGAACGACTCGAGCGTAGCGATGAAGCTCGCTTCGAACGTCACCGGGGGGGCGTCCCCGTTGAGGGTCGACCGGTCTTTGTTCGGAGTGATCGAATTGAAGATGTTCTTGCTGGTGCCGTGGTTGAACACCGTGTTGATCGCGGGCCGTCCCATGCGGTCGATCTGCTTCGGTGTGCCGCTCAACGGTTCGTTGCAGCGCGACCAGATCCCGACGTTGGGGTTGGTGCCAAGGGCCCGATTCGGAACATCGAGAACCATCGCGAAGACGTTCTTATCGATGAAGAAGTCGTCGCCAGTGAACTTGAAGCCGGCCAGGAACCCGAGCAGATCGAAGTAGAACGGGTCGCTGCGGATCCCCGCGAAGAACCGGTAGGGCTCGGACTCGGTCACCACGGGCCTGGAACCGAACGAGACCGGGGCGTTCCGGATGATGACCTCCCCGCTCCCACCGCGCCCTCTCGCATCCTCACCGGTCTGGCGCCGGACGGTCGCTACTTGCCCGCCCCTCTCAGTGTCGGAGAAGCGGATCCGGAACGAGATGTCGGTGCGAGCATCACCATCGGTATCTACATTGATCTGGTAGACCGCGTCGGTGTTGAACGACGTCGCAAGCGTGGGCGCCAGGGGGTTCACGTTCATGACGAGGATCGATCGTTTGGGATTCGTCGGCTTCTGGAACGCGTACACGTCGGTGATGTCCAACCGTGCGTCCATGCCGGGAGACATCAAACCCGGAGCATCCAGATGATCTGCCATGTCACCACCTCCTCGGGGAGCGCTGACGGTGACCCCCGACGGAGGCGCCATCGATAGCCGTCGGGGCTCGAGCGTGAGGCGTGCAACGGTTCCTCGGATCGCATCCCTCCCTTCGCCGTCGGTCCCGCGGCAAAACGTGCTGCCGCCCTGCGTTCGCGGCGGGACCTGAGTCGGATCACCCGCCAGCGGTCCAGGACCTGGGTCGACGTCGATCCGCCGCGGGGGGACGGCATGACCGGTACAGCAATCTCGTCGGTCTTCGTTGCGAAGCACAAGGGGTCGGAGTCCCGTCTCTCTCCGGGCGACTGCTCCGATCGAAGCAGGAGTGCGAGTTGGGACAGGAGTACCGGTTCCGCCTGGGTACCTCCTTTCCCCCGGATCGTGGTGGTTGCCCCCTGGCTCTGGCTTTCAGCGACGCGTAGCGTCATTCGAAGGAAGCGAGGTGAGGCGTTGAGGTGAACGCGCTCGAAACAGTCGGACTGCGCAAGACTTACGAGGCCTCCGAGGACGAACAGATCCCGGTGCGGGCGCTACGAGGGCTGGATCTCGTCGTGTCAGGAGGAGAGTTTCTCGCGGTCATGGGTCCGTCCGGGTGCGGGAAGTCGACACTCCTGAATCTGATCGCCGGTCTCGACTCGCCCACTGATGGAGAGATCCGGGTCGCGGGCGAGTCGCTCGCAGGGCTTTCCGAGGACGACCTAGCCGTGATGCGCAGGCGCCACATCGGGATCGTCTTCCAGTTCTTCAATCTGCTCGAAGGGATGACGGTCCTCGAAAACGTCGTCCTGCCTGCCGTCGTCGCCGGACGTCCTCGCAAGCAGGCGGAGACCCGCGCGCGCGACCTCTTGGACCTGCTGGGGATCGCCGACAAGGCGGGGAGATCGCCCGGTGTGTTGTCGGGTGGCCAGCGTCAGCGCCTCTCCATCGCACGCGCGTTAGCGAACGAGCCCACCCTGCTGCTCGCCGATGAGCCGACCGGGTCGCTCGACTCCGCCGGTGGTGGCGAAGTACTCGAGCTGTTCCGAAGGCTTCACGCCGCTGGGCAGACGATCGTGCTCGTGACGCATTCCAACGACGTCGCCGCGGTAGCGACACGGATCGTGAAGATGAAAGACGGTCGGCTCGATGATGGCGAGGAGTCCATCGAGCAGCCCGGCGGCGTGTTCGGCGTGTTGGAGGACGAGGGCCAATCATGAGCGCGTTCGCCATGCGCGCGCGCGCCGACATACGTGCTCGGTCGACGTCCCTGATCCTGCTGACCTTGTTCACCGGTCTCGCGGGGGCTGTGGCGATGGGGTCCATGGCAGCGGCCAGGCGGACGGACTCCGCGTACGACCGGTACCGGATCGCCACTAGCGAGCCCGAGGTGGTGCTCGTCGGGTGCCCGCAGGCGCTGGGCTTCGGGGCGGCGGCACCCTTCGAGCAGGCAGCGAAACTTCCCCAGGTTACGTCGTGGGCGAGCGCGTGGATCTCGCCGGTCGGCCTCTTCTTCGCTGCGGATGGGAAGACGCCCCTCTTCTATCGAGATGACCCCGAAGGGCAGATCGAGGGCCCGACGGACCCGGGAGCGATGCACGAGCTCGGCTCGCCACTGATCCTGGAGGGCCGAGCACCTGAGCGCGCGAACGAGGTCGCGATCGGATGGGGGACCACCGACGGACCGCGGGCGCAGGTTGGAGACACCGTGGTCATACGTCTCGTGAACGTCCATCACCTCGACCGAGCGATGCGCTACACGGGCCACGGCGAGCCGCCGAGGGGAGCGTTCCTGCCCCCATCGCGCTTGAACGTCGTCGGTGAGTACATCCCATTCGGCGGCCTGAGCGGGGACGACAGCGGTCTCGTGGCGTCTGCGCCGTTCGTCCAGGCCCACCGACGGGAGACCGTGAGTTGCACGATCGGAGCGTTCCATCTTCGCGGTGGCCTCCAGGACGCCGACCCGTTCTTGCGTGGCGTGTCCGCGATACAGCCGGG
>VAXZ01000044.1 GCA_005885035.1 Actinomycetota bacterium | reverse complement strand
TGGAAGGACGTCGTGGGCTGGCACGACGAAACGCTCCGCACCGTGATCGCCTCGCACCGGGGGGAGGTCGTGCGCACGACGGGCGACGGGTTCTTCGCGTCGTTCGGAGACGCAGGCGCGGCGCTGGATTGCGCGATCGCGATCCAACGTCGCCTCGCGGAGCACCGGCGCCGTCACGGGTTCGCGCCCCAGGTCAGGATCGGGGTGCACTCGGCCGAAGCGACGGCGGTCGGCGAGGACTATGCCGGCCTCGGTGTGCACGAAGCGGCGAGGGTCGGCGCGCTCGCCGAGGGAGGCGAGATCCTCGCGACGGCGTCGACGGCGGCTGCTGCCGCGATGCACGTGGAACTCGGTGAAGCACGCGAGGTCTCCCTCAAAGGGCTCCCCCACCCCGTCCGGGTTGTATCGATCGCGTGGCGGCAAGCCTGATCATCCATCTCCAGCGCCCGGATCGGGAGCGGCCCGAGCGACGTCCTCGGAAACGCGGGTCTCGACACGCCCGAGAGCAGGGTGCAGCATGCCGGTATGGGTAGGGATGGTGGCTCAGCAGTGCGAAGGTAAATCGAGCAGGGCCCGGACCTGGGGCAGGCGCAGGAAGCAGGTCCTCAGCTCCTCGTCGAGCGCTCCGGCCATCGCTTCGACGATGTCGCGTGCCTCCCCGACGATCGTCGGGCGCTCCTCGCCGTCGACGACGTCACCCAGCTCGGCCAAGATCTCCCAGAGGATCCGTCGGTGCCCCAGGCGCTCGGCCGTCGACCGCGCTTGTCGCAGCGTCCCTTCGGCTTCGGACGTCCTCCCGGCTGCAGCCAGCGCCCTCCCCTTCAGCAACAGTGCCTCCGGCCGGTAGATCAGGAGATGCGCGCGGTCCAGCCTGTCGACGAGAGCATCCGCTTCCTCGATCGCGCGATCGTGATCCGCCCGCGCGAGCGCGATGCTGCCTTCCACGAGCGGAACGGAGAGCGACGCCTGCGTCCGGGCTGCCTCGGGCAGCAGCTCGACGTCGCACTCGGCCAGTCTGGCCTCGGCCTCAGCCAGCTCGCCAGCCAGGAGATGGATCTGGGCGAGGGCCATCAGCACCGCTGGTCGAGCGCTCGGCAGGCGCTCGGTCGCGACCTCGTCGGCAGCCTCCACCGTGCGCAGCGCGCCTCCGTGATCGCCCAGCGAGGCGTAGACGACGGCGAGCGCCGCGCGCGTCGTCGCCAACGGCGCGAGGAAGCCGACGCGTTCCCCCATCTCGATCGCGTCTCGCATGAGATCGATCGCGCCGCCGACGTCGCCTCGATCCAGATAGACCTCCGCCGAGGCCATGCACGCGAAGGCGATCCCCCAGAGGTTCCCGATCGATTCGGCGACGGAGCGAGCCTCGATCGCCAGCGCGAGCGCCTGGTCGTCGTCCCCCGTGAAGCGGCGGACGTTCGCCGAGCTCGCCAGGTTCTCGGTGAGCATCGGGAGGTTGTCGAGCTCGCGCCAGATCGGGCGCGCATCCTCGAGGGTCCGACGGGCGGCGGCCAGATCCCCGACCCAGACGTAGGGCCTCCACAGGTCCGTCATCGTGAACGCGATCTGCTCGCGTGCGTCGAGCTCACGCGCGAGGGCGAGCGATCGCTCTCCCGCCTCCAGCGCCTCGCGCGGGTCGCCGCTCCCGTAGACGTTCAGGTTCATCAGGTTCCACAGCGCCTTCGACTCGGCCTCGTGGTCGCCGAGCTCGGCCGCCAGCCGCTCGGCTTCCTGGGACGCGAGCCTCCCCTTCGCGACGTCGAACTTGGGAGTGGGCGTCGCGTACAGCGTGGTCAACGACATGACCGCCTGGAGCTCCGCGGAGCCGTCGCCCGACCTTCCGGCGTGCTCGCGCAACTCATCGTAGGTCTGTTCCGCCTCGTCGTACCGGCCCACGAGCTGCAGCACCAGCCCACGGGCCGGGTAGAGATGGCCAAGGAGATCGGCATCGGCGCCGAGCCGGAGTGCCACCTCGATCGCCGCGTCGTAATGCGCGATCGCGTCGGCGTTGGCGTAGAGCCTGGCGGCGTGGTCGCCGGCGAGACCCGCGTACCGCAGCGTGCGTTCGTCGTCGCTCGCCGCCTCGAAGTGCTGCGCGAGCACGGGCGCGAACTCCTCGAGCCGGCCGGCGAAGAGCCCCTCCATCGCCGCTCCCACCTGGTGGTGCAGCGCTCGGCGGTCGCGGAGAAGGATCGTCTCGTAGGCGGCCTCCTGGGTGAGGCTGTGATGGAACGCGTACTCCCGTTCGCCCGTCCGCCGGATGAGTCCCGCGCCCTCCAGGGTGTCCAACCTCGTGCGGAGCTCGGACCCATCGCCGGCGACCGCGCCCAGGACCGGCTCATCGAAGGAACGGCCGATCACGGATGCGAGCTGCAACGTGCGCCGGGTGTCGCCTTCGAGCGTGTCGAGGCGCGCGGTGATCAGTGCCTGCAGGGTCGGCGGGATGGCGTCGGTCGGTCCGTCCGTGCGGATCGCCGCGGCCAGCTCCTGGAGGAAGAGCGGGTTCCCCTGGGTCCGCTCGAGGATCCCCGCGCGGACGGCGTCGGATCGCGCGACATCCGGGAGGAGCTCGTCGATCAGCGCGCCGCTGTCCTGATCCGAGAGCGGCGTGAGCGAGATCTGCGTCGACCGATCCGGGTACTCCGCTTCGAGCCACCGCTTCAGCCGCCAGGACGGGGCAGCCTCGTCGGGCCGGAACGCGAACAGCATGAGCGACGGCTGGTCGTCGTTGACCTTCGCGGTCTCGATCAGGAGGTCCATCGACGCGTCGTCGCACCAATGGAGGTCCTCGAAGACCAGCATGCGCGGCTCCTCGCCGGAGTACCGCGTCGACCTCGGGACCAGATCCATGATCGCGCTTCGGAAGGCCTCGCCTTCGAGCGGTTCCTCTCCGGGCTCCGGTACGCCGAAGAGCGAGCGCCACACGCGCATGTGCGGCTCGAGCCACTCCCGGGCTCCGGGCTCCACGGTCGCGGCGCGGCGGCGCGCGGACCAATAGCCGCGGGTCTCTTCGATCAGTCGGCTCTTGCCCAGGCCCGGCTCGCCGATCAGCGCGACCATCCGGCCACGCCCACCGATCGCCTCGTCGACCGCCCGGCGCAGGATCGACATCTCGTGATCGCGGCCCACGAGGGGGGTCGCCCCAGACACGTGCATGCCGGCCGCCGGCCGTGCGCGACCGAGGACGTGGTGAGCGACGACGGGGTCCTCCTTGCCCCTGACCTGGACGTCCCGGGCAGGACCGAGGTCGAACGAACCGCGCACGAGCCCCGCGGTGTCTGCCGTGATCTGGACGCTGCCGGGGTCGGCCGTCTGCTCCATCCGGGCCGCGACGTTCACCGCGTCACCCATCGCCGTGTACTCGACCCGGACGTCGGAGCCGACCTCGCCGACCACGACCGGCCCTGTGTTGATGCCGACACGGACGTTCAGCTCCGCGTCGTGCCCGTCCCGGTATGCCCGGATCGCGTCGACGATCTCGAGGCCGGCCGAGACCGCTCGCGTCGGATCGTCCTCGTGAGCGGTCGGCGCGCCGAAGAACGCGAAGATCGCGTCGCCCATCAGGCGAGCGAGCGTGCCCTCGTAGCGACGGATCGGCGCCATCAGGAGCTCGAAGACCTCGTTCATGATCTCGGTCCACGCTTCGGGATCGAG
>VAXZ01000063.1 GCA_005885035.1 Actinomycetota bacterium | reverse complement strand
CCGCGGCCGTCCGCGAACGCCGAGCGAGCGCGCGCGAGCTGGTGGCCGAGTCGCTCCGCCGTATCGATGCGCTCGACGCCGACCTCGGAGCGGTCGTGGGTCTCCGCGCCGACGAAGCCCTCGAGGACGCGGATGCGTTGGACGCCGCGGTCGCCGACGGCGCGGAGGCAGGAGCGCTTGCCGGGGTGCCGCTCCTGGTGAAGGACATGACCGATGTCGCGGGGATGCGGACGACGTTCGGATCGCGCGTGTTCGCGGAGACGCCGGCGGCGCGGAGCGACGCGCTCGTCGTCGCCCGGCTCCGCTCCGCCGGCGCCATCGTGGTCGGCAAGACCAACCTGCCGGAGTTCGCGGTGGAGGGGTACACCTCGAACCTGCTGTTCGGTCCCACCCGTAACCCATGGAACCGCGAGCGCACGTGTGGCGGATCCTCGGGCGGGTCGGCGGTCGCGATCGCGACCGGGATGGCCGCGATCGCGACCGCCACCGACGGTGGGGGATCCGTCAGGATCCCCGCCTGCTACTGCGGCCTCTACGGGCTGAAGCCGACGAACGGTGTTATCGGTCGCGACCCGGTGCCGGATTGGATCGACTACTCCACCGATGGGCCCCTCTCGCTCCGCGCCGACGACCTCCGGCTGCTCCTCGAGGTCCTCGCGGGCCCCACGCCCGGCGACCCGACGACGCGCGCCGTTCACCCGCGCACGCACACGACGAGGCTCGGGACGGTCTTCGCGACCGAGCGGTGGGAGGACATGGGACCGCTCCCATCGGACGCAGCCGAGCCGTTCCGGATCGCGCTCGCACGGTTCGCCGAGGTCTTCGGCTCCGCTCCTCGGCCGATCACCCCCGCCGAGCTCGTCGGCGACCGGAAGATCGATCACGAATGGGTGACCGTCTGCTCGTGCGAGCACGTGCACCGGTTCGGGCGCGGTTGGCTCGAGGAGCACAGCCACGAGCTCTCCCCGTCCGCGCGGTCGTTCCTCGAGCACGGGGCGCGCGTGCGCATCGAGGAGTACCTCGCCGCGCGGCGACACTGGTTCGAGTACGTCCGCACGCTCGACGAACTCCTCGGGGCGGACGGCGTGATCCTCTCGCCGGTGATGGCGGCCGATGCGATCCCCGCGGAGGGGCCGGCCGGCGGCGGTGGTTCCGACTCCGCCCTCTACGTGACGACGATGCAGAACCTCACGGGACTCCCCGCGCTCTCCCTGCCCGCCGGTGCGTTCCCGAGCGGGGTCCCGTTCGGGCTGCAGGTGACGGCGCCACGGTTCCGCGACGATCTCCTGCTGTGGATCGCCGATCGCTGGGAAGAAGCGGAGGGGCCGGCGCCGCTGCCGCCCGGGTACGAACCGCTCGCCGTGTAAGGACCGGCCTCACCGCAGCCAGTCGGCGGCGTCCTTCGCGTGGTACGTGAGGATCATGTCGGCGCCAGCGCGACGGATCGACGTCAGCACCTCGAGCACGGCGCGACGTTCGTCGAGCCAGCCGTTCTGCGCCGCCGCCTTGAGCATCGCGTACTCGCCGCTCACGTTGTAGGCCGCGATCGGGATCCGCGCCGTGTCCTTCGCCGCGCGGACGATATCGAGGTACGGCAACGCCGGCTTGACCATCACGATGTCCGCGCCCTCGTCGATGTCTGCATGGATCTCTCGGAGCGCCTCGTCGGCGTTCGCGGGATCCTCCTGGTAGCCGGTTCGATCTCCGAAGCGCGGCGCGCCCTCGGCTGCCTCCCGGAACGGCCCGTAGAACGCCGACGCGAACTTCGCGGCGTACGCCAGGATCGCGACGTCGGTATGACCGGCTGGATCCAGGGCGCCACGGATCGCCGCGACCTGCCCGTCCATCATCCCGCTCGGCGCGACCACATGCGCCCCGGCGTCGGCCTGCGCCGCCGCGATCCACCGGTACCGCTCCAGGGTCTGATCGTTGTCGACCTCGTTGCGGTCGTTCAGGACGCCGCAGTGTCCGTGATCGGTGTACTCGTCCAGGCAGAGGTCCGCGATCACGACGGCGTCGTCGCCGAAGTCGGCCCGGAGGGCCGCGACCGCGCGCTGGCCGATGCCGTCGGGGTTCCACGCCTCCGATCCCTCCGCGTCCTTGCGCACCGGGATCCCGAACAGGACGAACGCGAGGACCCCTCGCTGGCGGATCTCGGCCGCCTCCTTGCGCAGCGATTCGATCGTGTGCTGCGCGTGTCCGGGCATCGAGGAGATCGGCGCGGGCTCCTCGAGCCCTTCCTTCACGAAGAGCGGGGCGATCAGGTCGGAGGGACGGACCTCGGTCTCCCGGACGAGCTCACGCAGCGCCGGGGTGCGTCGGAGGCGGCGCGCGCGGTGCTCGGGGAAGCTCATCTCGGCAAGCGTACCTGCAGCGACCATGCACCGCGCTGGGTCTGACTACCGGCGGCGTCGAGGAACGAACACCCGCTCCAGGGCGCTCACGAGTCCGTCGGTCGTGTGCGGGTCGGCGACGGCGTGCACCGTGAGCCCGTGCGTCCGCGCCTCGGCTGCGGTCACGGGTCCGATGCAGACCACCTTCGGCAGCCCGCGGACCTCCCCGAGGGCGCCGACGAATCCGCGGACGGTCGAGGCGCTCGTGAAGGTGACGGCGTCGATCGCGCCCTCCGCGAGCGCGTGCGTCGCCTCGGCCGGCAGTCTCCGCGCGAAGACCGTGCGGTACGCGTCGACGCGCTCGGCGTTCCACCCCTTCTTCGTGAGCGCGTCTTCCAAACCGTCGGGGGCGATGTCGGCGCGCGGGCACAGGACGCGGCCCTCGCCGCGCGGGAACGCGCGGCCCAGGGCCGCGACCGTGAACGTGCGCGGTCGCAGGTCGGGGTCACGACGAGCCCAGCGACGGAACGCCTCGGCCGTTCCGTCGCCGACGGCCGCGACCGCGGCCCGCACGTCGCGTGGTCCGGTGAGGCGGTCGGCGAGCGTCGCGATCGTCGCGGGGGAGGTCAGCACGACCCAGTCATAGCTGCCACCCGCAAGGTCGCGCAGCGCGGCCGTCAGGGCCGCGCTGCGCACGGGCCGCAGCGCGATCGTCGGAGCCACGATCGCTCGCGCTCCACGTTGGTCAAGGAGCTTGACCAATCGGGCGCTCCGCTCGGCGGGTCTCGTGATGAGGATGGTCCTGCCCGTGAGCGGTGAGCGGCTCACGTGCCCTGCACCGACGACAGGATCCGGTCGGCGCCCTGATGGACGAGGGCATCCGCGACCAGTTCGGCCGCCCGTTCGGGCAGCGACGCGTCGGCCGCGGCGCGCAAGAGCTGGGACCCGTCGGGTGAGGCGACGATCGCCGCCAGGCGGACCGTGTCGCCCCGCACGGCGGCGATCGCGCCCAACGGCAGATCGCAGCCGCCGCCGAGCCGCCGGACGAGCGCTCGTTCGGTCTCGAGGGCCACGCCGGAAGCGTGATGTTCGAGCAGGGTGAGCGCCGCGCGCAGCTTCCGGTTGGCCGCCCGGCATTGCACGGCGAGGCACCCCTGCCCTGGGGCCGGCAGCATCTCGCCAACCCCCAGACGATGCGCATGCTCGCGACGGATCCCGAGCCGGTCGAGCCCCGCGGCCGCCAGGACCACGGCGTCCACGTCGCCGGCGTCGAGCTTCCGGAGCCGGGTTGGCACGTTCCCGCGGAGGTGGGCCACCTCGACACCGGGATACCCCGCCAGGAGCTGCGCCCGCCGACGGACCGATGAGGTGCCCACCCACATCCCGGCCGCCAAGGGACGTTCCCCGCGCAGGATCAAGACGTCGCGTGGATCGGCGCGTTCGGGGACCGCTCCGATCACGAGGTCGTCCTCCTCCTCGGCGGGGAGGTCCTTGGCCGAATGCACCGCCAGGTCGATCTCCCCGTCGCGGAGCGCGGAGACGATCGTGTCGATGAAGAGCCCCTTGAGTCCGGCGGGGGACGTCGTCACGTCGACCGGCTGGCCCTCGTCGCCGGCCGTCGTCATCGGCAGGATCTGGGCGTCGATCCCCTTCGCCTGGAGCAGGAGACGGACCTGCCCGGCCTGGGCCAGCGCCAGATCCGACCGACGGGTCCCGATCCGGAGCGCGCTCACCGCTGGTCGTCGGGATCGAGCCCGAAGAGCTCGGCCAACAGCTTCGCGTGCGCCCGGTCGGTGCCGGGTTCGTTCCGCTCCTTCATCACGACGATCGGATCGTGCAGGAGCTTGGCCGCAACCCCGCGCGCGATCGCCTCGACCGCGTCGCGCTCCTCCACCGTGAGCTCGACGAGGCGCGACGCCCACCGGTCGAGCTCGGCGCGAACCACTCGATCGCCGCGGCTGCGGAGCGCCCGGATCACGGGCGCGAGTTCGTCGCCACGTCGACGCATCACCCATCGCCGGACCTCGTCGTCGACGATCGCGTGAGCGCGCGAGATGTCCTCGACCGTCTGCGGCGAGTGGTCGCCGATGCGTTCGCGGAGCGAAAGGATGTCGATCACCCGAACGCCGTCGAGTCCTGCGGCCGACGGCTCGACGTCGCGGGGGACGGCAAGATCGAGCACCACGAGGGCCCGACCGGCGCGGCCGGCCGCCGCCCGCACCAGGTCTCCGCGAGCGATCACGTGGCCGGCCGCGCCGGTCGCCGAGACGATCAGGTCGGCGTCCTCCAACGCATCGGGCAGCGCGTCCAGCCCGCCGTGGTCTGCGTGCGTCCGCTCCGCGAGGGCCCGCGCATGCTCGAGCGAGCGGTTGAGGACCCGGACCGGGCCCACGCCGCGACCGCGGAGGTGATGGACGGCGAGCTCGGCCATCCCTCCGGCGCCGATCACGACCGTCCTCCTTCCGGCGATCCCACCCAGCGCCTCGTCCGCCAGGTCCGTGCCGATCGCGACGTACGCGTCCGGCGCGGCGCCGAGGCCCGTCTCCTGCCGTACCCGGCGGCCGGCGCGCACGGCCGCGTGGAACACGGCATCGAGCATCGGACCGGCCGCGCCCTCGGTTTCGGCCCGGCGGAGCGCCTCACGCACCTGCCGCTGGATCTGCGTCTCACCGAGGACCATCGAATCCAGACCCGCGGCCACCGAGAACAGGTGGTCGGTGGCGTCGCGCTCCCAGTGCGCGTACAGAGGATCGGTCAGCTCCTCGTGTTCGATGCCCCGCGTCTCGACGAGGACGCGCTTGAGTGCGATGAACCCGGAGTGGTAGCTCCGGACGTTGCCGTAGGCCTCGACGCGGTTGCACGTCGAAAGGATCACCACCTCGTCGAGCCCATCGAGGTCCTGCGCGTGGAGATACGCCTTCGTCAGGTCGGCGTCGTCGAAGGCCAGCCGCTCGAGCAGCTCGACGGGCGCACGGCGGAACGAGACACCGAGGCCGAGGATCCCCACGGCCGGTATGGTAGCGGGCCATGTCGAACCGGCGTGCCCGCGACCTGGGCATCACCATCGGTCGCGGCGTCCCGGGACGGTCGAACACGATCACCGACGTTGCGGGCGTTCGCGTGGGCCACGGGACCGTGATCGCGGGCGACGACGGCGATCCGAACGCGGTGCGCACCGGCGTGACCGCGATCATGCCGCACGAGGGCTTCCCGTGGTCTGACCCCGTGTACGCCGCCACCCACATCCTCAACGGCTACGGCGAGCTGATCGGGATCAACTCCATCCGCGAATGGGGCATCCTCGAATCCCCGATCGTCCTCACGTCGTCGCTGCTGATCGGCAAGGCGTACGACGCGACGGTGCGGTGGATCGCGCGACACGACGGCGACGCCGGCGAGTCCGTGATGCCCTGCGTGACGGAGTGCGACGACTCCTGGCTCTCGAACGTCCTGGCCGGTCCGATCGACGACGACGACGTGTGGGCAGCCCTCGACGCGGTCACGTCGGATCCCGTCGAAGAGGGATGCGTCGGATCAGGCACGGGGATGCAGTGCTTCGATTTCAAGGGTGGGATCGGCTCCGCGTCGAGGGTCCTCGCGGCCGATCAGGGCGGCTCCACCGTCGGCGTCCTCGCGATGACGAACCACGGCGACCGCGAGGACCTCCTGATCGACGGCGTCCGGGTGGGCGAACGGCTCACCGACCACATGCCCGAGGATCATCACGAGGGCTCGTGCATCGTCGTCGTCGCGACCGACGCGCCGATGCTCCCGCATCAGCTCCGGCGCGTGGCGGAGCGCGCCGGCATGGGGCTCGCTCGCGGCGGTTCCCACGCCTCGAACACGAGCGGCGAGCAGCTGCTCGCCTTCTCGACCGCCACTCGCCTCCCGCGCGACGGCAAGCCGTTCGCGCCGGCCGCGATCGCCGACGGCCCCCGCGCGGGCACGATCCTGTCGGCGATCTTCCGCGCGACGGTGGAAGCGACCGAGGAGGCCGTCGTGAACGCCTTGCTCGCGGCCCGGACGACGACGGGGCGCGACGGGCACACCCTGCACGCGATGCCGATCGATCGGACCCTCGAGCTCCTCGACGAGGCCGGCCGGCTCGCTCGCTGAGCCCGCTCAGGCGAAGCGGAACGGGTCGAAGAGCGACGCGTCGAACGGCGGCCGTTCGCCGAGCACGACCGACGCCACCAGCTCGGCCGTGCCCGCGCCGTTGATCACGCCCTCGCTCCCGTGACCGGTCGCGACGACGAGGCCGTCCCGGACCCGTCCGATCACGGGGCGCTCATCGGGCGTCATGGGCCGGAGACCCCACCAGGATGACAGCATCACGGCATCGGCCAACCGAGGAACGATCCGGATCGCGTTCGTGAGGAGCTGCCGCGGAACCGAGGGGTCCTCGGGCTCCGGCGTGAGCCACGCGGCGCGCGACGATCCGATGAGCGCCGTTCCGTCGGGGTGGGGGTGCACGATGGACCCGTACCCGTCGCTCGTGGGAAAGCCGCTGCGGGCGATGTCGCCGGCCAGGCTCGAGGCGACCGTGCCGTTCCCTTCGGCGGTGCGCACCAGATGACGCAGCAGCGGCTCGCGGGGATCGACGCGCACGAGCCACCCGCGAACGCCGAGGACGGGCAGCCTGATCCCGAGCGGCTCGAGCAGGCGCGGGGACCACGGTCCGGCAGCGACCACGACCTCGTCGGCTTTGATCTCACCCTCATCCGTCACGACCCCGGTCACGTGGTCGCCGTCGGTCACCAGCGCTCGCGCGGACAGGTGGTGCCGGATCACCGCCCCCCGCGATGCCGCGAGCAACGCCAGTGTGACCGTCAATGCGGCCGGATCCAACCGGTGGCCGGCATCGATGAACCACGCCGCCGCCAGGTCACGCGCAACCTCCGGCTCCGCCTCCACGAGCGCGGCGTCGTCGAGCTCGCTGACGGCGAAGCCCCCGGCCGAGACCGTCGCCAGCGTGTCCGTCGCCTCCGCGAGGTCCTCCTCGTCGACGGCGACGAACACCGTGCCGACCGGGTGCGGATCGATCCGGAACGGGAGAGGAGCATCGTCCGCGATCTCGAGGTAACGGGCGAGCGACCGCGAGGCGATCGCGTGGAGCGCCGGGTCCTCCGGCGGAACCCAGAGTCCCTGGTTCCGCCCCGAGGCGCCAGACGCGAGCTCGTCGCGCTCGAGCAGGGTCACCGAGGCACCACGTCGCGTGAGCTCCTCGGCGCATGCCGCGCCGATGATGCCCCCGCCGACCACGACCACGTGCACCCGCGAAGCCTAGCGACGGCGCGCCTCGGTAGGATGATCGGCGGAGACGTGGCTGAGTGGCCGAAAGCAGCCGCCTGCTAAGCGGTTAGGGGGTGTTGAGCTCCCTCACAGGTTCGAATCCTGTCGTCTCCGCACGCAGAAGGCCCAAGCCGTAGACTCGCGCGTCACCAACGAGCAAGGGAGAGCGCGATGGCTCATCCGAACGAGGACTTGATCCGTAAGGGATTCGCGGCGTTCGCCTCGGGTGATATGGCCACGCTGAACGACCTGTTCGACGACGACATCGTGTGGCACGCTCCCGGGCGGAACCAGCTCGCGGGAACGTTCCTCGGCAAGGAGGCGGTCTTCGGTGAGCTCCAGAAGGTCGGGGAGCTTTCGGGCGGGACCTTCAAGCTCGAGCTCCACACGGTGCTCGCCGACGACGAGCACGTGGCGGTCCTGGTCCGCGCGATGGGAGAGCGCGAGGGTCGGACCCTCGATGACAACAGCGTCCAGATCTTCCACGTGAAGGACGGCAAGGTCACGGAGCAGTGGCTGTATCCGGGCGATGTGTACGCCTCGGACGAGTTCTGGGGCTGAGTGTCGTACGGCGCCCTCGCACGAGAGCCTGCGATCACCTCCGCGGTTCGAACTTCCGACGACAGGTGACCATGGGTCGTCGCGGTACCGTCCGCGCCGTTGCGCTCCTCCATACACTCGGTCCCTCGTCCCGAGGAGGCTGACGTGTCGAAGGGGATCCTGGAGCGGCTCGCGGAAGGTCCGGTGCTCGGCGACGGCGGGTACCTGCTCGAGCTCGAGAAGCGTGGGTACGTGCAGGCGGGACCGTTCACGCCCGAGGTGGTGATCGAGCACCCGGACGCGCTCGCACAGTTGCACCGCGAGTTCCTCCGCGCCGGTGCGGAGGTGCTGCAGACGATGACCTTCTACGCGAGCGACGACAAGCTCGCGACGGTCGGCCTCGCCGGGAAGGTCGACGAGATCAACCGCGACGCCGTCGGCATCGCTCGGAAGGTTGCAGCGGAGGGTGACGCGCTCGTCGCCGGGAACCTCTCGCTCACCTGGGCGTACGACCCCGCCGATCCCAAGAGCGCCGATCACGTCCGCGAACTGTTCGACCGGCAGCTCCAGGATCAGCTGGACGCCGGGCCGCCCGACTTCTGGATCGGGGATACCTTCTCGTTCACCGCCGAGGCGCTGCTCTTCGTGGAACGAGCGAAGGCGACCGGCCTGCCGGTGATGGCCACGATGTGCTTCGAACGGCTCCCGGCCCGCTCGTACGAAGGAGATACGCCCGGAGGGTCGGCGAAGCGGCTGGCCGACGCGGGCGCGGATATCGTCGGCGTGAACTGCCTGAACGGCCCGGCGCAACAGCTCCCGATCGCCGTCGAGATGGTGGAGGCGGTGGCCGGTGCCGTCCCCGTCGCCTCACAGCCCGTCGGCTATGCGACGACGGATGCCGAAGCGGACTTCACGGCATGGCCCGAGTTCCCGTACGGGCTCACCCCCAAGACGCTCGCGCGAGGAGAGCTGGCGGCGTTCGCCGCCGATGCGCGCGACGCGGGTGTCCGCTACATCGGCTCCTGTTGCGGTTCGGTCGCCGAACACGTTCGCGCGATGGCCAAGATGATCGGGAAGCTGCCCGCGGAAGAACGCGAGTGGAAGAGTCCGACCGGCCAAGCGATGTCTGCGTACGAGTACTACGCCCACACCGAAACCGAGGTCTGAAAGGCCTCAGTTGTCGAGGTTCACCTCTTCCGTTTCGGGTTCGGCCTCGGGCAGCTGGATGTGGCGTTGCTTCTCCGCCTTCACGACTTCGCTGAGACGCAGTTTGGAACGGAGCGACGTGATCTCCCATTCGAGCTCGGCGACGCGCCGTTTCATCGCGCGCCAATTGTCCGAGCTTCCGCGGAGGAGACCCATCCCGATCACGAAGAGCGCCGCGGCAAGTGCGCCGAGCGCGAAGGGGACGATCACGACCGCGACGCCGGATACCGTCACGTGTGAGCCGAAGAGCGCGATCGACTGGTTCGGGGCCGTGAGCAGGTCGTTCTCGGCGATGTAGTCCGCCACCACACCGGCCGAGGCGAGGCTCAGGATGATCATGAGCACGCCCAAACCTGCACCCTCCCCTTGCCGTTCCTCGCCCCGACCGTACCCCTTCCACCGTAGTTCGGCTAGCCCTGCCTCCAGGTGACTAGTCATCCCGGGCCCGACCCGTAGGGAACCGCGCGGCGAACTTCGCAACCCTTGACCCCTGCGCCCGCCCTCACCACCTGCCGACCAAGGCAGGAGAGACGGCGACAAGGAGGACATCATGACGACGATCCAGCGCAGCGAGACCCTGGCAACACTCGGACGGCGCCACGACAGCGATCTCCGGGACCGGATCGCCGACGGCGGCGCCAGGCGTCTCCCGGGCGGTTCATCGCTCGACGTGGACGCGAGCGTGGTCGTTCTCGACCTCCAAGCGTTGGCGCGACAGCGCCTTTCCTGAGCCGAACACCGGCGCGGTAGCATGGGCTGGCTGCGCCGGTAGCTCAATGGATAGAGCATCTGACTACGGATCAGAAGGTTGGGGGTTCGACTCCCTCCCGGCGCGCTGGGTGACTCCCTGACCGCGCTTTCAGACCCACGATAGTCTCGAGGGGCGTGGACGAGCGGCCGGGTCTGACGAGTCGCATCGGGCTCCTCCGGCCGATGCGCCATCGTGATTTCCGATTGTTGTGGATCGGCCAGACGATCTCGATGATCGGCGACGGCACGTATTTCGTGGCCGTCGCGTGGCTGGTGTACAAGGACCTGGATGGGTCGCCCGCAGCGTTCGCCGCCGTCGGCGTCGCGTGGTCGTTCCCCCAACTGCTGCTGTTGCTCGCGAGCGGCGCGCTGTCCGACCGCATGGATCGTCGGCATCTGATGATCGCGGGCGATCTGCTCCGGCTGGTCGCGATCACCGCGATCGGCATCCTTTCCCTGACGCAGACGATCACCATCACGATCCTCCTCGTGCTGGTGGCCTTCTACGGGAGCGGTCAGGCGCTCTTCGCGCCGGCGTTCTCCTCGATCATCCCGTCGATCGTCTCCAAGGACGTCCTGGTCGAAGCGAACTCGGTCGGCCAGGTGGTCCGGCCGCTCGCGATGCAGGCGATCGGTCCGTTGATCGGCGGGCTGCTGCTCCTGCTCGGGACCGGATGGGCGTTCATCTTCGACGGTCTCTCGTTCGCGGTCTCGGCGCTCTGCATCGTGTTGATGCGGGTCAGGAAAGCAGCGGATGAAGGACCGCACGAAGCGTTGATCCCGCAGATCAAGGAGGGGATCGGGTACGTGCGGAGCCAAACCTGGATCTGGGTCGCGCTCGTGACCGCGACGGTGAGCCTGTTCTGCGTCTGGGGCCCCTGGGAGACCCTCATGCCGTACGTGATCAGCCACGACCTCTCAGGCAGCGGCGTCGACCTGGCCCTCGTCTTCGCAGCGGGCGGCCTCGGATCCGTGCTCGTCGGGATCGTCGCCGCGCAACGGGGATCGCTCGGCCGCCGGCCGCTGACCGTGATGTACCTGGCCTGGGCGCTCGGGATGCTGATGACCGCCGGCTTCGGGTTGATCACGGCCGTTTGGCAGGGGCTCTTCGTGGCGTTCGTCACGGAGGGATCCATCTCGCTGCTGATCGTGATCTGGTACACGGCCTTGCAGCGGATGGTGCCCGAGCACTTCCTCGGTCGGGTGATGAGCCTGGATTGGATGATCTCGATCGCCGGCCTCCCGCTCTCGTTCGCGGTGGTGGGCCCGCTCGCGAGCTGGATCGGGACCGACCGGACGCTGATCCTTGCCGGCGTGGCCGGCGCCACCGTCACGATCGCCGCGATGTTCATCCCGGGTGCGCGAGGGCCCGAGCGTGACGGTCGCCTCGCCGAAGCTGCGCCGACCCGGTCGTAAACTCGGGGAGATGGAGTACACCCACGTCGGGCACCTCGGCCTGGTCGTGAGCCGGCTGTGTCTGGGGACCATGAACTTCGGGCCGCACACGCCCGAGCCGGACTCGTACTCGATCATGGATTCCGCCGTCGCGTACGGGATCAACTTCTTCGACACGGCCAACGTGTTCGGCCGGCACCTCGGCGTCGGCGCGACCGAGGAGATCATCGGGCGATGGTTCACCAAGGGCGACCGTCGCCGCGACAAGGTCGTCCTGGCGACGAAGGTCTACGGGACGATGGGCGACTGGCCCAACGAATCGCGTCTGTCGAAGCTCGGCATCGTCCGGCAGTGCGAGGAGTCTCTCCGGCGGCTGCGCACCGACCGGATCGATCTGTACCAGATGCACCACATCGACCGTCAGTCGTGGTGGGACGAGATCTGGGAGGCGATGGAGCAGCTCAAGCGTCAGGGCAAGGTTCTCTACGTCGGCTCGTCCAACTTCGCCGGGTGGCACATCGCGCGTGCGAACGAGATCGCGGGGTGGAGGAACACGCTCGGTCTCGTCTCCGAGCAATCGCCGTACAACCTGATGCAGCGCTCGGTCGAGCTCGAAGTGATCCCGGCGATCCAGGAGTACGGCATGGGCCTGATCGCCTACAGCCCGCTCGCGGGCGGTCTGCTCGCGGGCGCCCTGGAGAAGGTCAACGAGGGACGCCGCTCGCAGGGGTACATGGTCGGGGAGATCGAATCGAACCGTCCGAAGCTCGATCAGTGGGAGACGCTCTGCAAGGAGCTCGGGCATCGCCCCGCGGACGTGGCCCTCGCATGGCTCCTCCACCAGCCGGCCGTGACCGCTCCCGTCATCGGACCGCGCACCGAGGCCCAGCTGCTGGGGTCGCTGCGTGCGCTCGACATCGAGATGTCCGAAGAGGTGCTCGGCAAGCTCGATCAGATCTTTCCCGGACCGGGCGGCCCCGCGCCCGAGGCCTACGCTTGGTAGACGAGCGGACCGACATCCGCACCAGCCTCATCGGGATCCTCGGCTACGCGGGAGCTGCGGGCGCGCTCGCCGCCGTTCCGATCGCGATCGGAACGGCGGCGAACACCACCGCGCGCGTCACGGCAGACGTCGCGAGCGTCATCGTGTTGGTCGTGGCAGGGGCGTGGATCGCCGGTGGACGCCACGAGGCGCATGAGCGGATGCGGAGCGTCCTGTGGTTCGCGGCGGTCGCGATCTGGGTGAGCGCGGCGGAGGACCTGTTCTCGCACGGACCCGACGCGATCGCGCTGCATGGCAAGTGGCTGGTCGTCGTGACGGCTCTCCTCGCGGCGATGCTCGCGTTCCCGCTCTGGGCCTTCGCGCCGCGGAGCCTGCAGCTGGTGGCTGTGGTCGCTTCGGTACAGGTCGCGTGTGCAGCGGCGGTGTACTCGGAGGGATCGTTCATCGGGCTGAGCGTTCCCCAGCTCCGTTGGCCGGCGATCGTCACGATGGTCGTCGGGCTGGCCACGCTGGCGGCCGGCGTGTTCGGGTTCATCCGAACGAAGCGCACGGCGATGGTCCTGGGCTCGATCACGATCATCGCCGGGGCGCTGTTCGTCGACGTCGACGTGCTCCGGCAGGCGCCGTCGGACCTGTCCCTGTGGCTCGCGCTGGCCGCATCGGGAGCGGTGCTCCTGATGGGCGACTTCGTCTCGGATCGGGCGGTCTCGGGGATCGGGATCGTCGGCGTCGTCGGGGCGGTGGCGGAGATCGTCCACCGGACGGTCCTCGATCGGTCGACGGCGGTGGCGATCGTCGTCCTCGGAACGGTCGCGCTGGCTTCCTGCGTGCTGCTCGCGCGCGCGTTCACGCACCCAGTGCAGACTCCACCTCCCGAGCCGCCTGGATGACCGCCGGCGCGTAGGTCTTCGCTCGGAGCGGAGCGATCCGGCTCGCCGGGCCCGAGACCGAGATCGCCGCCAGGACCTCATCTCCCGGACCGAACACGGGCGCGCTCACCGAAGCAACCCCGGGCGCTCGCTCGCCGAAGCTGTCGGCCCACCCCCGTCGACGGGTCGTCGCGAGTTGCTGCGCGAGCCGGTCCATGTCGTCTCGCTCGACGGCCGGCCCCCACGCAAGGAAGACCTTCCCCGCCGACCCCTGGGTGAGGGGCAGCACCGCGCCCACGTCGACGATCGTCCTGAGCTCGTGTTCGGAGTCGACGGCGTCGACGCAGATGCGTCGATCGCCGTCGCGGACGAAGAGCTGGGCGCTCTCCCCGGTGGTGCGCGCGAGTCGCTCGAGAGCGGGATGCGCGAGCTCCCGGAGCGGGAGCTCGCGCATCGCCGTGGTCGCGAGACCCAACAGCCGCGGACCGAGCGCATAGCCGAGCCCGCCGACGTGGAAGAGGTAGCCGTGGTCTTCCAACGAGGAGATCAAGCGGTGCGTCGTCGTTCGGGAGAGCCCGGTCACCCGGACGATGTCCGTGAAGGATCGTGCTCCCCCTTCGACGGCATCCATCACGGCGGCCGCACGGTCGATGACGCCGACGGGTGTGCCGGGCCGCGCCGAAGGGCCGGCCGGCCGTCGCTGGGCCACCTGTTGACGATCCCGAACCGCGAGCGCGTGCCGCGTTTCGAGCTCGGGCCGTTCCGCGTCGGGTTCCCTCTGCAGGCTGCTATCCTCCGTGTTCCAAATATCGGAACTCAGTTCCATTATATGGAACAAGGGATCTCAGGGCTCCCGTCGACCTGCACCTCGTGCACGAGGTGACGAGCCCGCAAGCCTTCGACGGCCTGCGCCTGCACCACCGGACCGTTCGTCGACCCGATCTCACGGTCGCGACGATGGACCACAACGTCCCGACCACGAGCGGTCCGGTCACCGACGAGGTGAGCGCCCGCCAGATGCAGGCGCTCCAACGCAACACCGACGAGTTCGGCATCACGGTCTATCCGTGGGGCGCGTCGGGTCAGGGCATCGTGCACGTGATCGGCCCCGAGATGGGCTACACGCAACCCGGGATGACGATCGTCTGCGGTGATTCGCACACGTCGACGCACGGGGCGTTCGGTGCGCTGGCGCTCGGGATCGGCACGTCGGAGGTCGAGCAAGTGCTCGCCACGCAGACCCTCCCCCAGGCCAAGCCGAAGTGGATGGACGTGACCGTCGATGGTGAGCTTCCGTCGGACTGCAGCGCCAAGGACATCATCCTCGCGATCATCAGCACGATCGGGACCGGTGGAGGCGTCGGACACGTGATGTAGTACCGCGGCTCCACGATCCGATCGCTCTCGATGGAGGGCCGCATGACGGTCTGCAACATGTCGATCGAGGGCGGGGCGCGCGCGGGCATGGTCGCACCCGACGACACCACGTTCGCGTACGTTGAAGGGAGACCCCATGCTCCCAAGGACGCCGCGTGGGAGCGTGCGCTCGAGCACTGGCGTTCGCTTGCGACCGAGGACGGAGCGACGTTCGACAATGAGGTCACGCTCGACGCCACCTCGTTACGGCCCTACGTGAGCTGGGGCACGAACCCCGCGCAATCCACCACGATCGACGGCTCGGTGCCGGTCCCGTCGAGCCCGGAGGCGGAGCGAGCGCTCACGTACATGGCCCTGGAGCCCGGTACGCCGATCCGTGCCATCCGGCCCGACACGATCTTCATCGGTTCGTGCACGAACTCGCGGATCGAGGACCTCCGGGCGGCCGCCGAGGTCGTCCGAGGCCGGAAGGTGAAGGACGGGCTCCGCGCGCTGGTCGTTCCCGGGAGCGTCGCCGTCAAGCTGCAGGCCGAGCGAGAAGGTCTGCACGACGTCTTCGAAGCGGCGGGCTTCGAATGGCGCGGCGCGGGCTGCTCGATGTGCCTCGGGATGAACCCCGACATCCTGGGACCGGGCGACCGCAGCGCGTCCACGAGCAACCGCAACTTCGAGGGCCGCCAAGGCAAGGGCGGCAGGACCCATCTGGTGAGCCCGCGGGTGGCGGCGGCCACGGCGATCGCCGGGCACTTCACGCGACCGGAGGATCTCTGATCGTGGAACCCGTCACGCGGATCGAGGGCACGGCGATCCCGCTCGACCGCGCGGACGTCGACACCGATCAGATCATCCCGGCGCGGTACCTGAAGCGGGTCGAACGGACGGGCTTCGGGCCCTACCTGTTCGACGAATGGCGCAAGGATCCCGCGTTCATCTTCAACGACGCGCGCTACGCGGGGGCGTCGATCCTCCTCGCCGGCCCCAACTTCGGGGCCGGGTCCAGCCGTGAGCACGCCGTGTGGGCGATCGAGGACTTCGGTTTCCGCGCCGTGATCGCTCCGAGCTTCGCCGACATCTTCCGGAACAACTCGCTGAAGATCGGCCTGCTCCCGGTCGAGCTCGCGCAGGAGTCGGTCCGCGCGCTGATGGACGCGGTCTTCGACGATGCGACCACCAGGATCGTCGTCGACCTGGACGCGCGGACCGTCAGCGCGCCCGGCGTCGACGAGACGTTCGCGATCGACGACTTCACGCGGTGGCGGTTGATGGAGGGCCTCGACGAGATCGGGCTGACCCTCCAACATGACGAAGCCATCGCGCGGTACGAGGCGTCCCGCGACAGCTGGCTGCCGACCGCGTAGATCTTCAGTCGCTGCTGCGTGGCTCGTCGAGTCCTGCCCGGACCAGTGCGTCGGCCTGCGTCCTGACCGTCAGCGCGGCGAGCGCGGGCGAATGACGCACCTGCACGTGTTCCGGATGCGACAGGCGCCGCGCCTTGGTAGGGAGACGGACCAGCTCGTCCTGGAACCGATGCTGCAGTCGGCGGAGCGGGGGATCCGGTCGGATGCGACGGCCGTCCCGCATCACGGCCTCGAGCAGCGGCTCCCATCCGTACGCCGGCTGGTCGTCGTCGCGCAGGCCGAGCACGTCGCCCTCCTCGCCGCCGCTCCGCCAGATCTGTTTCGGGCCGGGCGGGCTCGCCTTCGCCGTGGAGAGCTTCATGGAGGGGCGACCGTCGTACTGCACGAGCTTGTAGACCGTATCGAGGTACGGCGCATCGGCCGACACACCCATCTGGGTCCCGATCCCGAACGCATCGACCGGCGCGCCGGCGTGGACCAGCTCGGCGACCTCGAACTCGTCGAGCCCGCCGCTCGCGAAGATCCGCGCGTTCGGCAGGCCTTCGGCGTCCAGGATCTCGCGGGCGGCGCGCGCGAGGTTGTCCAGATCGCCACTGTCCAAGCGGATCCCGACCCGGTCCGTGATGGCGAGCTCGCGTGCCACCGCGATCGCGGTACGGACGCCGTTCAGGGTGTCGTACGTGTCCACCAGGAACGTCGTCCTCGTCGGATGGTCTTCCGCGAACGACCGGAAGGCGAGCTCCTCCGACGGGAACGCCTCGATGAAGGAGTGCGCCATCGTCCCGGCGACCTGCAATCCGTACGCCCGCGCCGCAACGACGTCCGACGTCGCCGCGAACCCCACGATCGCCGAGCTCCGAGCCGCGGCCATCGCGGCGTCCATCCCGTGGGTGCGTCGGAACGAGAAGTCCACGAGGTCGCGCCCTTCGGCCGCGAGCACGTAACGGGCGGCCTTCGAGGCGAGCGTCGTGTGCAGCGTGATCCGATTGAGCAGCGCGGTCTCCACCAGCTGGGCGACCGCGATCGGCGCCGTGACCTCCAGGATCGGCTCATCGGCATGGACGATCGTCCCCTCGGGGACGGCCCAGACCTCACCGTCGAACCGGATGTCGGCGAGGTCCGCCTGGGCTCGTTCGTCGAAGCCGATCGAGCCCAGGTACCGCAGGTCGTCTTCGTCGAACGAGAACTCCTCCAGGAAGTCCAGGCAATCCTGGAGGCCCGCCGCGACGAGGAACCCTCGGTGCTTCGGGAGCTTCCTGATGTAGAGGCTGAACGTGGACGCCCCCGTCATCCCGCGACGGAGGTAGCTCACCGCCATGTTCAGTTCGTAGAGATCGGTGCGGAGCCCGCCGGGCATGGGCCGAATGTAGCCGACGTGGGACGATGCGGTCGTGCCACGGGTCGACATCACGCTCGAACGGTTCGAGGAGCTGGTGGGCGAGGCGCTCGACGAGTTGCCCGCCTGGGTCCTCGAGACGATGGACAACGTGACGGTGCAGGTCGAGGACCTCCCGCCGCCCGGTCAACCCGGCCTGCTCGGTCTCTACCGAGGCATCCCGTTGTCTCAGCGCGGTCGCGGCTACACGAACGTCCTGCCCGACACGATCACGCTCTACCGAGCCACGATCATGCGTTCCGCGGGTCTCGACGAACGACGGCTGAAGGCTATGGTCGCGCACACCGTCGCGCACGAGGTGGCGCACCACTTCGGGATCAGCGACCAGCGGCTGTTGGAGATCGATGCCTACTGACGAGGCGTGGATGCACCGCGCGCTGGAGCTCGCGAGCCGGTGCGCGGAGCACGGCGACGTGCCGATCGGTGCGGTGCTCGTACGCGAGGATCGAGAGATCGGCGCCGCCGGCAACGAGCGCGAGCTCCGCGGCGACCCCACGGCCCACGCCGAGATCCTCGCGATACGCGAGGCCGCCTCGGCCGGTCGAGGGTGGCGGCTGGACGGCGGCACGCTGTACGTGACGCTCGAGCCCTGTGCGATGTGCGCCGGAGCGATCGTGCTGGCCCGCCTGGAACGCTTGGTGTTCGGAGCGGCCGATCCGAAGGCGGGCTTCGCGGGATCGCTCGGGAACCTCGTGCAGGATCAGCGACTCAACCACGAGGCGACGCTGGTCGCGGGCTTACTCGCGGAGGAGTGCGGGGAGCTGCTGCGCGCGTTCTTCCGCGAGCGTCGTTCCCGCTGATCAGCGGGAACGACGCTCGCGCATCACGGCATCGAGCCGCGCCGCGACCGTCGGCATCTGCTCGACGATCGAATCGAACTCGCGCGCGCCCATGACCGCGACGCGCACCGGCGTGCTCGCGACGACCGTCGCCGTGCGACGCTCGTCTTCGAGCAGCGCGATCTCGCCGAAGAAGTCACCGGGCCCGAGCGTCGCGAGCGGTTCGCCGTCCTTCGTGACCTCGACCTCCCCCTCCAAGACGATGAAGAACTCGTGCGGGAACCTGCCCTCCTGCAGCAGCGAGTACCCCGCCGGGAGGTCGACCGCATCCGCCCACCGCGCGATCCGCTCGCGATCTTTGTGACGGAGATCGGCGAACAGCGGGACCTTCTCGAGGTCGTGTGCGTCCACGGCCGAATCGTGCCACGGGTGAGCACCTGGGCGCCACCGGCGCCTTGCTAGACTCGCCCCGGAGGCGTGCCGGAGCGGACGAACGGGACCGCCTCGAAAGCGGTTAGGGGTCTAATCCACCCCTCGCGTGTTCGAATCACGCCGCCTCCGCCAGCGTCCGGATGAGCCCTCGTGAAGGGAACTCCAAGACGTACGACAGCCCGATCCTCGATCCGCCGGACGCCGAGCGACTCGAGCTGCTGCGGACGGAACGACTTGCGCGACTGCAGGGCTCGATGCGCGCACACGACGTGGCCGCTTGCCTCCTGTTCAACGAGCCGAACATCCGGTACGCGACCGGGGCCAGCGCGATGCCGGTATACGCGATGAGCACCTTCGTGCGGTGTGCGGTGGTGCCGCAGGAGGGCCAGCCGATCCTCTTCGAACACGCGAACTCCGTGCACCGGTCGCGGCGCCGCGCGCCCGACGTGCGCCCCATGCACGCGTGGGAGTTCTTCGACGATCCGGTGGCCGAGGCGGCCGCGTGGGCGGACGTGACGGTGGCTGCGCTCGGCGAGTTGGGCGTGACGGGCGACCTCGTCGCCATGGACCGCGCGGGGACCGCCGCCTACCTGGCGCTGGAGTCTCGCGGGGTAAGGCTCCGCGACTCCGGCCCGGTGACGCAGCAGGCGCGTCAGGTGAAGGGACCGGTCGAGCGCTCCCTCTTCGACCAGAACGCCCCCTTGATCGAAGCAGAGCTCCGCACGGTTGAGGCCGCGCTCGCGCCGGGGGTCTCCGAACGCGAACTGCTCGGGGAGATGGCGCGGATCCTCCTGCGCGGTGGCGGCGAGTATCTGGCCACGAGGGCTGCTTCTTCTGCGTCTCTCGAACGTTCGCGGTCGGTGAACCGAGCGCAGCACAACGAGCCACCTATCGCGCCGCGCAGAGCTGGCTCTCGAGCATGGAGGCCCTGGTCCGTCCCGGTCTCACGTGCGGCGAGCTGGCGGCGATGGCTCCTCCGATCCCCGAGCGGTTCATGGCACAACGCTACGAATGCATGATCCACGGGATCGGGCTCGAGGAGGAGAACCCGAGCGTCTGTCATCCGCAGGATGCGCAGTCCAATGCCGATTCGGTGCTCGAGCCCGGGATGGTGCTGGTCGTCGAGGGCTACTTCGGGGAGGTAGGCGGCGACCACGGCGTCAAGCTCGGTGATCAGATCGTCGTCACCGATGACGGCGCCCGGACGCTCGTCTCGTATCCGTGGTGCGACACCTTGCTCGCCGGTGGCTGAACCCGGTCCTCCCGGGCAACGACCATCCATGGAGGGCACGGCGGGAGAGCGCGGTCCTCACTTCAGGACTCGGAAGGTGAGGCTCGTCCTCGGCCCGACCTCGTGCACGATGAGCTTCTCGAGATGGACGCGGCTCAGGTCGATGTCATCGAAGAGACGCCGTCCCGCACCGAGCAGGACCGGCATCACATCGATCCGAAGCTCGTCGGCAAGGCCCGCACGCAGGACGGCCCGGGCGAAGGTGACTCCGCCGATCACGAGAACGGCCCCGTCGCCCGCAGCTTGGGTCGCCTGAGCGACGGCCGACTCGAGCCCATCCGTGACGAAGGTGAACGTGAGGTGTTCGTCCTGCTTCGGCGGGACGCTCGGTGGTTCATGGGTCAGGACGAAGATCGGCACCTGGAGCTCGTAATTGCCGACGTACCAGTCCGGATCCGCCATCTCGAACGCCCGCCTCCCCATGAGAACCGCGCCCGTCTCGTTGATCATCGCCTCCATGTAGTCCGTGTCCCGGAGGTCCGCCAGGTCCGGGTACAGCGGGCCCGCGCTGCCGTGCCGGTCGGCGGCGTACCCGTCGACCGAGATGGTCATGCCCACGATCACCTTCCCCATGTGGTCCCTCCCGTCTGGTCGTGACGTAGCCTCTGTGGGTGCCTCGCCCAACGCTGCTGCGGGTCGCCATCGTTGCACTCCTCACGACGGCGGTGCTCACGCCTCCGTTGGCTCTCGGGTCCATCAAGGCGGGTCGTCTGGGCATCGGAGACTCCGTGATGCTCGGTGCCAAACGGGCGCTTCATGCGCGTGGTTTCGGGATCGTGGACGCGGTCGTCTCCCGTCAGTTCTACACCGCGCCGGGTCGGGTCCTGTACTGGCGGCGGCGGGGAAGGCTCCCCAGGAACGTCGTGATCCATCTCGGCAACAACGGCATCGTGCAGCTCTCCGATTGCTCCCACGCGGTGCAGGCGGCCGGGAGTCATCGACACGTCTTCCTCGTCACCCTGAAGGTGCCGCGCTCGTGGCGGAAGCTCGACAACGATCGTCTGCATATCTGCGCTCGACGGTTCGCGAACGCCTACCTGATCGATTGGTACGGCGCGAGCCGTGATCACCCGGCCTGGTTCGCCAGCGACGGCTATCACCTCACGGCGAGCGGCCAGACCGCGTACGCATCGCTCGTCGCTCGGCGGATCGCGGCGGTCCCGTGAGAGATGCCCGGACCCGCTCGGTAGACTCGACCCGGTGGCCTGCCCGAGCGGACGAAGGGGCACGCCTGGAGAGCGTGTAAGCGCAGGAATGCGTTTCGAGGGTTCGAATCCCTCGGCCACCGCTCCCGCTCACGGCAGCCGCCAGCCGGGGCACCGCTCGGGATCGACCGCGCCGGGGAGTGGCAGGTCGGTCTCCAGGCGCCGCCGGACGTCGTCGAAGTCCTTCCACGCCACGAAGGACACACCGTCGCGTTCGCACCAACCAACGAGCGCGTCCTTGGCGAACACGATGTCGGCGTAGAGCGCCCCGAAACGATCGGAGTCTCCCTCGCCGACGAAGGCGACCGGACCCGGCGCCTCCAACACGGCGCGCATCTTGCACGTCCCGCATCCGATGCACACGCCATGCCCGTTCGGGAAGGTCATGGCCCCTCCGGCCCAGTCGTTGGTGATGACGGGAACGTCCGCAACGTCGTGCGCCTGCAGCAGCGGCCGGATGTAGAAGCCGAATCCGTCGGAGACGAGGGTGACCGGAGATCCGATCGAACGAGCCCAATCGACGAACGGCGCGAAGGTGGGGTCCAGGGGGCAATGATCGAGCGCGAAGGCGATGAGCTCGTCCGTGGGCGCATCGAGCATCGCCGCCTGCGCGGTGAGGCCCTGCCGTGCGCCGACCTCTCCGCGGGCCCAGGCCTCGTCCCACATCGGCCACGACGCGTCGCCGTAGCGGATCAGCAGATGCTCGGCGACATCGTGCAGGCATGCCGTTCCGTCGAAGTCGACGAGGATCGAGGCGGGCGATGGCATCGGGGCAGCGTACCGGCCTGGCACGATGAGCTGATGGATCTGGACGAATTCGGACGCGCGATGGCGGCGGCGTTGCGACTGAAGACCCTTGCGGTCCCGGGCGGAGAGGTCATGGATGTCGATGGCCTCCAGGTATGCCTCTCGCATCTCCCCGATCCGGGAGAGAACTTCGCGTTCGTCGCGACGGAGCCGGGGGATCCCCGTGCGGCGGTGGCCGAAGCCGAAGCCATCCTCCGAAGGAACGGCATGCCGTTCGGGATCGCCGTCCTCGCCGGTCGCCACCCGAGCGTCGATGCGGCGGTCCGGGCCCGCGGGCATCGCGTCCTGTTCGAGG